>CAMYKW010000005.1 GCA_947259175.1 uncultured Gammaproteobacteria bacterium
TGGTGGGCCGTGCAGGGATCGAACCTGCGACCACCTGATTAAAAGTCAGATGCTCTACCAACTGAGCTAACGGCCCATATTCGCGGCTGGGAGTCCGGAGTCCGGCGAACGGTGTTCGGGACTCGAAGGGAGGCGGGATTATCCAAGGCCGCACCGGGGAGTGTCAAATGAGCAGCAGGTCGAGGGCGAACAGCAGCTCGCTGACGGACACCGCGACGGTGGTGTAGATGATCGCCTGGGTGGTGTGCATGGCCACGGTTTCGGTGCTGGTTTTCGGCGCGAGGCCGAAACCGGTGATGAAAAAGGTCAATAACACGCTGTAGATCAGGATCTTGTAGTGCAGGTAGCTCTCCCAGATCAGCGCCTGCGGGAAGCGCAGCAGATCGGCGGCGTTGCCGATGTCGAACAGGTACTCGGCGGTGGTGACGCTGCCGAGCCACATGCCGACGCCGAACACCCCGGCGGCGGCGAGATACGCGAGCCACAATGACAGGATCACCGGCGCGCGCAGGTAGCGGTCCGGATTCACGCCCAGGCTGTTGAGCGCCTTGGTCTGCTTGCCGAGCACCAGCACTCCCAGCCAGCTGGTGATGATGCTGCCGGATCGGGCTACGAACAGCACCGCGCCGATCGCCGGCAGCAGGTAGACGATATAGGAACCGTTGATGATCTTCAGTATCACCTTCGGCGTCAGCACGTACTTCAGAAAACCGCCCAGCGCGTTGTCGGTGAGCACCTTGACCACCGCGATGGTGGTCGCGCCGAGCATGCCGCCGACCAGAAGAAAAAACAAAGCGCCGGTGATGAACGCGATGTAGAAGGTGCGGGCGAATACCCGCGCGTAGTCGCCGTAGGAGCGGGTGATCGGCAACACGCTGGTGACATAAGGGATGGTCGCCCGCGCCAATTCCAGCGGCGCGAAGCTGCGCCGCCGCCTGCGCTTGACCGGTGTCACCGGCCGTTCCAGGTCCTGGTGCAGGTGGGCCTCCAGTTCGCCGCGACGCACGTCGACGGCGGCGAGGTCCTCGATGTCCACCGGTTGCGGCCACGCGCTGACGGCGATCAGTTTGCCGGCGAATAATTCGTAGACGCGTTGCGCCACCAGCGCCGCGAACCAGGGATTGTGGGTGACGATGACCACGCCGCATCCCTGTTCCTGCAGTCCGCGAATGGCGCGCGCCAGTTCGCGGATGTTGCCGGGGTCGAGACCGGTGTCCGGCTCGTCGCACAACAGCAGCCGCGGCCGGCGAATCAACGCGCGGGCGATGGCCACCCGGCGGCGCTCGCCGCCGCTCAAGTGGTTGACCGGCTGCGCGTGCAACGGCGTATCGATATTGAGGGACTTCAATAACGCGACGGGATCGGGGGACTTTGCTTTGGCTCCGAACCGCCGCACCAGGTGTAGATTGTCGATAACACTCAAGTGATCGAGCAGTGAGCCGTCCTGGGTGAGCAGTGCGGTGTGCTCGCGATCGAGGTTGATCGTGCCCTGCGCGGGATGCCCGCGAGAATCGATGATCACATCGAGCAGCGTCGATTTACCCATCCCGCTGGCGCCGACGATGGCGACGCAGGCGCCGGCATGCACCTCAAGATCGACGCCGTCCAGCAAAAGCGCGCCCGGCGCGCCGAAACGCAGGTCCTTCAACGCCAACAGCGTTTCGGGTGGGCTGTTCATATCAGGCTGGTGGGCGCCGGAATCACGCTCCACCACCGCGGTGGAACCCGGCACGGTGTCAACGGCCGGCAAGACTTCAAGCGGATTTCTGCGGCGCGGGCAGCAGTTTGAAGTCCACCAGGGTGTGGCGCAGGGACGGCAGGAAATTTTCGTCGAGCATGTAGTACTGCATCTTCAGCGTCGTCGCGCAACCGAGGATAATGGACACCAGAACCATCAACGATCCGAGCGCCAGTGTCGACATGCCGGTGACGCCTTGTCCGATGGTGCAACCCATCGCCAGCACGCCGCCGAAACCCATCAGCACGCCCGCCACCATGTGATTGATCATGTCGTCCTTGGAGGCGAAGGTCTCGATGCGGAAAGTGCCGGAGAAGATGGCGTACACGAACGAACCCAGTATCATGCCCAACACCACGGCGACCCCGAACGAGATCGACGACCCGGTGAAGGTCATCAGGTAGTTCAGCGTGTCGCCGCTCGGTCCGATGAGGGTGATCGACTCCAGCCGCACCGGATCGAACTCATCGTTGCCGACCACGCCGGTGACGATCCAACCCCCCACCACCAGCAAGCCGATGACGGACCCGGCGAGGATGTTGTCATGGCTGCCGCGGAATGTTTTGTCCCAGAACGCGTACAAGATCGGGCCGAAACCAAAGATGGTGGCCATGGTGCACATGCCGGCCTGCTCGGAAAAACCGGTAATCGATGCGAAGAACGTGTTCATGCTCTGATCGGTGAATCCGCGTTGCGCGAGATCGATATTCGAGGGTTCGATGACCTCGAAACGAAACACCGCCAGCAGGCCGCGCATGGTCATGTAGGCGGTGACCCCCATGATCAACAGCACCACCAGGGATTTGAGGTTGCCGCCGCCGACCCGCACCAGGGTACGCTGACCGCAGCCGGCGCCGAGGGTCATACCGATACCGAACAAAAAGCCCCCCAGGATGTAGGCCAGCCAGCCGAAGTTGGGCGTGAGGTACACCGAACGTCGAAGGTCGAACCAGTCTATGCCCCAGAGATATTGCGTGCCAAGCACGGCGATGCCCACCGCCAGCATCCAGGCGCGAAACCGCGTCCTGGATCCCATGTTGATCCAGTCGCTGATCGAACCCATGATGCAAAAATGCGTCTTGTTGGCGACCGCGCCGAACACCATGGCGCCGAGGAATGCGAGCAAAGCAACGATATGAAAAGTTTCAAATTCCATCAAGGCAGTATCCCAGCATCAGACCGAACCCACCCCGTACCGGACCCGGCCGGGCGTAAAAACCGCGAGAAAAGCAGGGACGTTATGATAGTGAGTTCGGTCCGGTTTGTTAATTAGATCCTTGTATGGGCGTATAACTTTTAATGTATGCCCTTACCGGGTTGCGCCAACCACCAGCGGGTCGCGCAAACCCGCTTCGGCAAAGCCCTTGGCCCGCAGCCGGCAGGCATCGCACACGCCGCAGGGCTCGCCTTCCCCTTTCGGTTGGTAACACGACAGGGTCAACGCGTAATCCACCCCAAGCCGCACCCCTTGCTGGATGATCTGCGCCTTGCGCATGTGGATCAACGGCGCGTGGATGCTCAGCCCGCCTTGTTCCACCCCGATCCGGGTGGCGAGATTGGCCAGTTTTTCAAACGCCGCCACATACTCCGGGCGGCAGTCGGGATATCCGGAGTAATCCACCGCATTGGCGCCGATAAAGATGTCCAGTGCGCCCAGCGCCTCTGCCCAGGACAGCGCGACGGCGAGAAACACGGTGTTGCGCGCCGGCACGTAGGTCACGGGAATACCCGCTGTTGGTTGCTCGGGCACCGGCGCCCGCGGATCGGTCAACGCCGAACCGCCGAACTGGGCAAGATCCAGCGACACGCTGCGGTGTTCGACCACGCCCGCGGTGCGCGCCACCCGCCGCGCCGCCGCCAGCTCCTGCCGGTGGCGCTGCCCGTAATCCACGGTCAGCGCGTAGCAGCCGAACCCCCGCTCGGCGGCGATGGCCAGCACCGTGGCCGAATCCAGACCGCCGGACACCAGCACCACCGCGGGCCTGCGATCAGCGGCCGCGCTCATCGCCCCACAGGTATTTATGCAATTGGATCTGCAGGCGCACCGGCAGCCGGTCGGCGAGAATCCAATCCGCGAGTTCGGTGGCGTTCATGTGTTCGTGCTCCGGGGAGAACAGGATTTCGCAGGCGCTGTCGCGCAGCAGCGCGCCGATTTTCTCGCACGCCCACTCGTAGTCGGTGCGGTTGCAGATCACGAACTTCACCTGATCCTTGGCTGTGAGTCCGGCGAGGTCCTGATAGCGGTTGTTCGCCTCCTCGCCCGAGCCGGGGGTCTTGACGTCCACCACCAGCGACACGCGCGGGTCGACCCCGGTTGGGTCCATCGCGCCGCTGGTCTCCAGCGACACCGCGTAGCCGGCGTCGCACAAGGCCGACAACAACGCCGGGCAGGCCGGCTGCGCCAACGGCTCGCCGCCGGTGACGGTGACGTAACGCGGCGTAAACTCAGCCACCTGGGCGAGGATGTCGGCTACCGTCATCCAGCGGCCGCCTTGAAAGGCGTAGCGCGTGTCGCAGTAACCGCAACGCAACGGGCAACCGGTGAGGCGCACGAAGGCCGTGGGCCAGCCCACGGTGCGCGCCTCGCCTTGCAGCGAGTAGAAGACTTCGGTAATCCGAAGGCGCTCGGAGACGGCGCTTGTCGATTGATCCACGGTCGGCGTGCAGTGCGGAACGATCAGCCCGCATCGGCGGCCGGCTGGGCCTAGCCGCCTTCGCGCTCGATACGCTTGAGCCGGGTTTGCGCGGAGATCGCCACCCGGCTGCCCGGATAGCGGGTCACCACCTCGTTGAGGGTCACGCGCGCCTGCTCCTTGGCGCCGACCTCGTATTGGATATATCCCACCTTCAACAACGCCTCGGGCGCCCGCGGGCTGTCCGGATAGCGGATCACCAGGTTGCGGAAACCATTGAGCGCCGATTGAAAATCACGTGTCACGTACTGGGCCTCGGCAATCCAGTAATGGGCATCATCCGCCAGCGCGCCGTTCGGATAGCTGGCCAGCAGATCCTTGAACGCCTGGATCGCTTCCGCGTAGCGGCTCTGCTTGAGCTTGTCGAAGGCCTGGTCGTACCCGGACTGCTCATCCGCGACGGCCAGCCGCGGCGCTTGCGGAACCTGTGCCGGCGCGGTCGCCGTGGGCTGCTGCCCCGGGGTCTGCGGCTGTGCCCCCGCGGCCTGCGGCCGCGTGCGCCACGGCTCCACGGTCGCCGTTGATGGACGCTGCACGCCGCGCTCCGTTCCAGCCGCCGGTTGCTGGGTGGCGCCGGCCATGGTCGGCGCGCCGCCTGGCGTATCCTGCGGCGTGGCGATGGGCGGATAAGCGGTCTGGCCGGTCACCGGCGGCGCGCCGGCCGGTCCCGCCGGCATCGAGCCGCGCTCCCGGGCGCGCAGCCGAAAGTCGAGATCGTCATACAACTCGCGCTGCCGGCGTTTCATGTCTTCCATGTCCTTGCGCTGCAATTCGATTGCATTGCGCAGCCGCGCGAGCTCCACACCCATGGCCTCCAACTCCACCAAGGCACGCACGAAATCCGGTTGCGGTTTGTCCGCGGCCGGGGTGGCGGATTGGGCCGGCGCCGCGGGCGGCGTGGACTGGCAGCCCGCGACCGCACCGAGCAGCACAGACAGCGTCACCAGTAGCAGAAGTTTGCTTTTTTGCACGAACTCAGTTTCCGTAAAGAATTTCCACCCGGCGGTTCAGCCGCCACGCCGACTCGTCATGACCCATCGACTCCGGGCGCTCTTCGCCATAGGATATGTTCTGGACGCGGTTGCCGGCAACACCGAGCACGCCCATGAAATTCGACACCGCCCGCGCGCGCCGCTCCCCCAGCGCCAGGTTGTATTCCCGCGTGCCGCGCTCGTCCGCGTGGCCTTCCAGCACCAGGGTTACGCCGGGATTGTTCACCAGGTAGTTGGCGTGCGCCTCCACCAGCGCCCGGGACTCGTCGTCCAGGGTCGAACTGTCGAACTCGAAATAAACCTTGCGGCGGCCGAGCAGGTCCGCGCCCTCTCCTCCGGCGCCGATCGGACGGCCGTAGGCGTCAACACCGGTGTCGGCGCCCGCGGCACTGACCCCGCGATCTTCGACTGAGGCTCCCGCACCATCTTTTACGCCCTTTTTGCCGCCGCACGCGGCAAGGGTCGCACTCATCAAAATAACACCTACATAAAAGAAGGGCTTACGCATCTCAATCTCCTCGCTACAGTTTACGATTATAAGGTGACCAGGCAGGTTCGCGAACGTCCCCCTGCTGGAATTTCAAGATTTGTTTCACGCGGCCGTCCGACGACACCGCGGCCAGCACCCCCCGCCCGCCCTGGCGGGTGGCGTACAGGATCATGCCGCCATTCGGCGAAAACGTGGGCGACTCGTCCAGGGTGCTGTTGGTGAGCACCAACAGGCCCTTGCTGTCCAGCTCCAATACGCCCACATGGTAACCAGTGTTGTGCCGCGTCACCAAGGTCAGGCGCTTGCCGTCGCTCGAATACGACGCGCGCAGGTTCTCGCTGCCCTCAAAGGTCAGGCGTTCCACCTTGCCGCCGTCCGCGCGCATGCGGTAGATCTGCGGGCGGCCGCCGCGCGACGATGTAAATACGATGTGGCGGCCATCGGGAGACCACGCGGGCTCGGTATCGATGGCGTGGTGGTTGGTCAGGCGGCGCAGCTTCCGCGTGGCCAGATTATAGGTATAGACTTCGGCGTTGCCGTCGCGGCTCAGCACCAGCGCCAGGGTGCTGCCGTCCGGCGACCACGCCGGGGCGCTGTTGGAGCCCGGAAAGCCGGCAACCTTGTCGCGCCCCCCGTCGCGCAGTCGCTGTACGTACACCATCGGGCGGCGGTTTTCGAACGAGACATAGGCAAGCCTGGCGCCGTCCGGCGACCACGCCGGGGAGATGATCGGCTCCCGGGACTCCAGGATCGTCTTGGCGCCGTAACCGTCGGAATCCGCGACACGCAACAGATAACGCGGGCGGCGGCCGGCGCCCTCCACGGTCACGTAGGCGATGCGCGTATCGAAAGCGCCCTTTTCCCCGGTGAGTTTGTGATAGATGATGTCGCTGATCTGGTGTGCGAGCTTGCGCATCTGACCGCCGGCCACCACGTAGCTGAATCCGCTGAGCTGCTTGGCCTTGAATACGTCGAACAGACGGAACTCCACGCGGAACTGATTCGGCCCCAGCCGCTGCATGCGGCCCACCACCAGCGCCTCGGCCTTGATCAGGCGCCACTCCTTGAATTTCACCTGAGTATGGTCGTGGGGCTTGCTCAGAAAATCCCGGTGGGGAATGGTGTCGAAGCGACCGCTGCGGTACAGATCCGCCTCGATGATGTCGCTGATCATCTGCGGCGGGGGTGTCGATTCCCGCCATTCGAAGGGCACCACCGCTATCGGCACCCCGGCTTCCACCCCCTGGGTGATTTCGATCTCCAATACCGCGTGGGCGCCGGGCACCCACAGCCAACCCACGGTTACACACACCAATAAACGCAAAATTTTACTCATCGCAACGAAATCAGTTTCTCATCAGGATCAAAGTTGAATTGAATATCTCGGAATTTTTCATTGACGCCCCGTTCGCGGGGAATCGGCAGCGGCGACGCCTTCAATACCGCGTTCTCCACCGAGCGGTCAAATACCGGATTGCCGCTGCTGCGCACCACCTTGGCCGATATCACCTCGCCGCTCGGCGTCAGGCGCACGCGGACCCCGGCGTTAAGGCCCTTCGAACCCGACGGCCGGGTCCAGTTACGGTCCACCTTCTGCTGAATGATCGGGATGTAACGATTGCGCGCGGCGTCGACCGCCTGCGCCAGCCGGCGCGCCCGGGCCTCCGCCTCCAACTGCGCCTTGAGTTGCGCCTTGCGCCGCGCTTGCTGCTCGCGTTTCTTTTTCTCCGCCAGTTGCCGCCGCCGTTTCTCTTCGGCCTTGCGCTTCTCGGCCTTGCGCTTCTCGGCCTCGCGCTGTTTGCGCTGTTTCTCCGCTTTGGCCTTGGCGCTTCGCTGCGCCTCCTTCTTCGCCTTGGCGAGCCGCAGTTGTTCCTGCTTGCGTTTTGTTGCCAACGCCTTGGCCTTCTTTTCCTCTTGTTGCTTTTTCTTCTTCAGGTCGGCGAGGTGCTTTTTTTCCTGCTCCTGCTTTTTCAACAGATCCGCGAGGCGCTGCTTCGCCTGCAACTCCTGCTGCTTTTTCTTGTCTTCCCTGGCCTTGAGACGATCCATCTGCTGTTTGACTTCCGACTCGTCGATCATCGTCGCCTTCACCGGCTGCACCTGCGGCTTCGCGGCGCCGGTCTTGAAGCTCGACGGGCTCCAATCGAAACTGACGAACAACAGCGCGACCACCCCCGCATGGATGGCGATGGCATACACCAGTGACTTGGTGTTGACGAAATACTTCTTCAATCGTGTCGCCATGTTTCCAGTCAGCTATCGGGATCGGTAATCAGGCCTACACTGTCCACGCCGCCTTGCTGCAGCAATACCATCGCGTTGACCACCAGTTGATAAGCGGCGTCTTTGTCGCCCCGCACCATGAATTGCGCCTTCGGATTGCGCCGCAGCACCGCCTGCGCGTAGGGCCGGATCTGATCGGCCGGTTTCTCTTCGTTGTCGATGTAGAATTTACCTTCCTTATCCACCGTCACCACCACCGGTTCGATCTCCGCGGCGTCCATGGTTCTGGCATCCGCCTGCGGTAGATCGACCTTGACACCCTCGGTCAGCAATGGCGCCGTGATCATGAAGATCACCAATAGTACCAGCATCACATCGATATACGGCACCACATTGATTTCCGCCATTAACTTTTTACGATGTTTTTTATATGTGGTCACGGTCAGGAAGCCTTCTGCATGGTAAAGCTCTGCCGGTTGACAATGCTCAGGAACTCCTCGCCGAATATCTCATAACGGGACACCAGGCGTTCGACTTGGTTCGAGTAGCGGTTGTAAGCGATGACCGCGGGGATGGCGGCGAACAGACCCATGGCGGTGGCGATCAGCGCCTCGGCGATCCCCGGGGCGACGCTGGCGATGGTCGCCTGCTGCGCCACACCCAAAGAACGGAACGAGTTCATGATGCCCCACACGGTGCCGAACAGGCCGATGTACGGGCTGGTGGACCCGACGGTGGCCAGAAACGGCAGGTGGGTTTCCAGCGACTCGATTTCCCGGCTCATGGCGACGCGCATCGCCCGCTGCACGCCGTCGAGCATCTCGCCCCGGTCGATGTCGTCCTTGCCCGCCAGGCGGTTGTACTCCCGGTAGCCGGCGATAAAGATACTCGCCACCCCGCTGACCTCACGCCGCCGACCCGACCAGTGGGTATAAAGGGTGTGCATATCGCCACCGGACCAGAACTCATCTTCAAAATCCCCCAGGGAATTCACCGCTTCGCGGATTGCATGACGCTTGGCGAAAATCATGGTCCACGAGATCATCGACGCCAACAACAATAGCAGCATCACCAACTGCACCAGCAGGCTCGCTTGCGCAATCAACGAAACCAGGGACATGGTATCGTGCGATGCTGCAATTTTTATGGCATTTTCCATGTATTAATTCCCTCGCGAATTTCGATTGGTATGGGTCGTGGACGCAGGCTTTCGGCGTCGAGCGCGGCCAGTTTCACCCGCCCCCGGCTCAACAGCTCGTCTTGGCGGCGCACCTCGTGCGTTACGTCGAGGCTGACGCGGCCGCACTTCACCACCGACGAGCTCACCGACAGCAGATCGCTGAGGCGCGCGGGTTTGAGATAACGGATGTCCGCGGAATGGACGGCGAAAACCAGGCCGAAGCTTTCGCTCACCTCGCGGACGTCAAAACCGATATGGCGCAGCCACTCGGTACGGCAACGTTCCATGAAACGAAGATAATTGCCGTAGTATACAACGCCGGCCGCGTCGGTATCCTCGTAATAAACACGCACCGGAATGGAAAATACGCCGGTCGTCGGAGATTCGCTGCTGATGGGATTCGCGGCTGCCGTCACCTTGGATGCGCTCACGAGCCGTTATTGAACAAGGAGGATTGCTCCACCGCCGCCGGCACCGCCAGCCCCAAATGCCGCCAGGCATTGCGGGTCGCCACCCGGCCCCTGGGAGTGCGCATCAGGAATCCCTGCTGAATCAGATAGGGCTCGATCACATCCTCGATGGTGCCGCGCTCCTCGCCGACCGCCGCAGACAGGTTGTCGATGCCCACCGGTCCACCGTCGAATTTCTGAATCACCGCCTCCAGCAGGGTGCGGTCCAACATGTCCAATCCGTGCTCATCCACCTCCAGCATGTTCAGCGCACGCTGGGCGACCTCGCCGGTCAGGTGGCCGTCGGCCTTGATCTCGGCGTAGTCGCGGGCGCGGCGCAACAGGCGATTGGCGATTCGCGGCGTGCCCCGGGAACGCTGCGCCACCGTGGCCACTCCGGGGGCGTCGATGGGCACCCCGAGGATTCCCGCCGAGCGCTCGACGATGTGCGCCAGGTCTGCGGCGGTGTAGTAGTCCAGGCGTTGCACGATGCCGAAACGGTCGCGCAGCGGTGAAGTCAGCAGTCCGGCGCGGGTGGTGGCACCCACCAGGGTAAATTCCGGAAGATTCAGTTTCAGCGACCGCGCGCCGGGTCCTTCGCCGATGACGATATCCAGCTGGTAGTCCTCCATTGCCGGATACAGGATCTCCTCCACCGCCGGGCTCAGACGGTGAATCTCGTCCACGAACAACACGTCCTGGGGCTCCAGATTGGTGAGGATCGCGGCGAGGTCGCCGGCCTTTTCCAGCACCGGACCCGAGGTCTGCCGCAGGTTGACCTTGAGTTCGTTGGCGACAATGTGCGCCAGCGTCGTCTTGCCCAGTCCCGGCGGACCGAACAGCAACACGTGGTCCAGCGCCTCGCGCCGCCGCCGCGCCGCGCGGATGAAGATATCCAACTGCTCACGCAGCTTCGGTTGGCCCACGAACTCGTCCAGGGTGCCGGGGCGCAAGCTGCGATCGAAGACCTGCTCGTCGCCGGAAGGCCGCGCCAGGGGGGATACGATGCGCTCTTCGCTCACGGCGCGGTTCCGGATAACGACTGCAGGGCGTGGCGGATGATCTCCTCACTGGTCAGGTCCTCGGCGGCCACATTGCGCACCACACGGCTGGCCTCCACCGGTTTGTAACCCAGCGCGATCAACGCGCTCACCGCATCCGCGACCGGGTCCGTCCGCGGCGGCGTTCCGGGCTGGGGCTGGGCGGCGAGTCCGCTGTCGCCGGCCTCCGCCAGCCGGTCGCGCATCTCCACAATCAGGCGCTGTGCCGTCTTGCGGCCGATGCCCGGGACGCGGGTCAGGCGGTCGACATCCTGATCCGTCATACAGGCGATGAACTCATCGGTCGACAGCCCGGAGAGGATCGCCAAAGCCACCCGCGGCCCCACACCGTTGACCCGCAACAGGGTGCGGAACAGGTCGCGCTGTCGCGGACGGCTGAATGCGAACAGGCGTTGCGCATCCTCGCGCACCACCAGATGCGTGTGCAGCACCACATCGGCCCCCGGCGCCGGCAAGTCGTAGAATGTGGTCATCGGCGCCTCGAGTTCGTAGCCCACCCCCATGACGTCGACGATCAGGTTGGGGGGGCGCTTTTCCAGCAATTTGCCGCGTAACTGGGCGATCATCTATGCGCTCCCGGCGCCGCGCAATCCGGCCTGCAGGCGATGCGCGGTATTCCAGGTATGGAGGTGACAAATGCCGCAAGCCAGGGCATCGGCCGCGTCATTGGGCGGCGTCTGGCGCAGCCCGAGCAACACCCGGATCATGTGCTGCACCTGCACCTTGTCGGCCTTGCCGTTGCCGACCACCGCCTGCTTCACCTGCAGCGCGGTGTATTCCACGACATCGATATGCTCGTTGGTTGCCGCGACCACGGCGGCGCCGCGCGCATGGCCCAGGATCAGCGCCGACTGTGGATTGTGGGCGACAAACACCTTCTCCACCGCCATCACCTGGGGACGGTGCTCGCGGATAACCGCGGACAATTCCTTAAAGATGCTTTGCAGGCGAATGGCAAACGGCTGATCGGCGACGCGGATGCGGCCGCAATCGATATAGTGGAGGTGGCGGTTTTTGAACTCGACGACGCCGAAACCGGTGACGCGGGAACCCGGGTCCACACCCAGGACCCGTAGATTGCTTTGCTCTGTCGCCGCGGTCGATGGCGCCATTCAGGCGGCTCGACGTTGGTAGGGGTAATCCAAGCTAACCCGCCTCCGATTGCAGCAGCGTTTCCGGAAAATCGGCATTGGTATAGACGTCCTGCACGTCATCCAACTCTTCCAATGCATCCAACAGCTTCAATACTTTTTCACCCTCAGGTTCGCTCAACGACACTTCCGTGCTCGCCCGCTGAATCACGTCGGCGCTTTCCGGTTCGATGCCGGCCTGGGCAAATGCATCGCACACGGTGTGCAAGGTGTCCGGAGACGTAACGACTTCCACCGCGCCGTCCTCGTCGCTGCTCACGTCCTCGGCGCCGGCATCTATGGCGATCTCCATCACGCGGTCTTCGTCGCTGCCGGTGGGGAAGCTGATGACGCCGATCTTGTTGAACAGATAGGCGACCGACCCGTCGGTGCCGAGGTTGCCGCCGTGCTTGCTGAACGCATGGCGCACCTCACTGACGGTGCGGTTGCGGTTGTCGGTGGTGCACTCTATCAACACCGCGGTGCCCCCCGGGGCGTAGCCCTCGTACCGCACCTCCTCGTAGTTGACCCCCTCCAACTCGCCGGTGCCGCGCTTGATGGCGCGCTCGACGTTATCCTTGGTCATGTTCGCGGTCAGGGCCTTGTCGACGGCCGCACGCAAACGTGGATTCGCGGCGGGATCGCCACCTCCCTCGCGGGCAGAAACGGTAATCTCGCGGATCAAGCGGGTGAACAGTTTGCCTCGCTTGGCGTCCTGTGCGGCCTTGCGAAATCGGATATTAGCCCATTTGCTATGGCCAGCCATGGTAAGTCAAAACACTACGACAGTGGTCGAGAAACATGAGTGTGGATTTCGGTTGCGCGGAGTTTACCACTGCCACCTTAGATGCCCAACCTTAAGCTTTGTTCATTACCCGGGGTGCGCTGAACCGTCGAAGGCCGACAGCTGCTCGATGGCCGCGCGGTTGGTCCAGGACCATACTTTTCGCGCCGCATCCGCCGCCGACAGCCAGCAAAATTCGTCATGTTCCGTAGGGTTGAGCGTCACCGCCGGTGTTTCCGCCAGCTCCAGCGAAAACACGTGCTCGACGTTGTGCGTCACCCCGGGGGCGAAGCGCCGGCTCCAACCGGGCAGAATCTCGAAGCAAAAACTCTGTTGCCAGTCGCGCAACCGCCCCCGCCCGTCGATGCCGGTCTCTTCCTCGAGTTCGCGCACCGCCGCCTGCATCGGCGTCTCGTCCCATTTGAGGCTGCCGGTGACCGACTGCCAGAAATCGGGTCGGTCCACGCGGCGCATCAGCAGCACCTGTCCGGCGCGGGTGTAAACCACAATCAGCACCGATTCGGGACGTTTGTATGGATGATCTTGCACCGGTTGCATCCGGGCGGTGGAAACACGGGCCGACATTCTGTGCGCAATACCCCATCCGATCAATGTCTGATGTGTAACGAAGAATCGCCGTGGCTCGTCCCCGCACCGCGGTCAATCCTGTCTTGCGAGAGCGCTTTTTACCCTGCTGTGCCGGCACAAGTAAGCGCGATGGTTTTGGTTTGGGTTGATTTGTTCGCGGTTAAAAACCGCTCCCACGAATAACCAGCACCTTGGCCACCGTTACAAAGTACACAAACTGAAGCGAGGGGAAATTCTCGCGACCGTCGCCAGCAGGGATGCTGGCGTCGAGCCTACAGGGACGTATTCACGGCGTGTCGCGGGAATTTTACCTCGGTTCAGCACCACGCTAAATCGAGACACCTGTATCCGTAGTTCGTACTACCGTTCGCCTCCATTGAACTTGTCACACGCATTTCACTGCGCGCCGGTTTTCGGTTTGCGCACGCGGATGTGCAGCTCGCGCAGTTGATCGTCATCGACTTCGCTCGGCGCCTCGGTCATCAGGCAGGCGGCCTTTTGCGTCTTGGGAAACGCGATCACATCGCGGATCGATTCCGAATCCGACATCATCGCCACCAGCCGGTCGAGGCCGAAGGCGATGCCGCCATGGGGCGGCGCACCGTATTGCAGCGCATCCAACAGGAAGCCAAATTTCTGGCGCGCCTCCTCGAGCTCGATACCGAGCACCTGGAACACTTTTTCCTGCACCGCTTCCTGATGTATACGCACCGAGCCGCCGCCGATCTCGGCTCCGTTCAGCACCATGTCATAGGCCCGCGAAAGGGCGGCGCCGGGATCGCTGTCGAGGCGGTCGATGTGTTGCGCCTGCACGCCGGTGAACGGGTGGTGCAACGACTGCCAGCGTTTGAGCCCGGTGTCGTATTCGAACATCGGAAAATCAGTGATCCACAGCGGCCGCCACCCCGGTTGCGTCAGTCCCATGTCGGCTCCAATGCGGACGCGCAACGACGCCAGGGACTCGTTGACCACGCCGGCGCGGTCGGCACCGAAGAAAATCAAATCACCCGCCTCGCCGGCGGTTCTGTCCAGCACCGCGGCGATCACCTCGTCGGGCAGGAATTTGAGAATCGGCGATTGCAGGCCTTCGCGGCCCTGGCCGGGGTCGTTGACTTTTATATAGGCCAGCCCTTTGGCCCCGAACTGCTTCACATACTCGGTGTACTGATCGATGCGCTGCCGTGTAAGCTGTCCGCCGGCGGGCACGCGCATCGCGGCGACGCGGCCGCCGCTGTTGGCGGGCTCGGCGAACACCTTGAACTCCACTTGACCCATCAGGTCTTTGAGCTCCACCAATTGCAACGGAATCCGCAGATCCGGCCGGTCGGTGCCGAATTTATCCATCGCCTCGGCATAGCTCATGTGCGGAAATGGATCCGGCAGCTCCACGCCGAGCAGCTCGAGAAATACCTTGCGCACCATGGCCTCCATCAAGCTCATGATCCCGGTTTCATCCAAGAACGAGGTCTCGATATCCAGCTGCGTGAACTCGGGCTGACGGTCGGCGCGCAGGTCTTCGTCACGGAAGCAGCGCGCGATCTGAAAATATCGCTCGTAGCCGGCAATCATGAGAATCTGCTTGAACAACTGCGGCGACTGGGGCAACGCAAAGAAATGCCCCGCCTGGGTGCGGCTCGGCACCAGATAATCCCGCGCCCCCTCCGGGGTTGACCGGGTCAGCACCGGGGTTTCGACTTCGACGAATTCGTTGTCTTCGAGGAACGCGCGCAGCGCGCGGATCACCTGGTGGCGCAGGCGCAGTTTGCGTTGCATCGCGTCGCGCCGCAGATCCAGGTAACGGTACTTCAGGCGCACCGCCTCGCCCATGTCGGTGTCGTCGAGCTGAAACGGCAACGGCAGCGATCGATTCAGGATCTCGAATTCCTTTGCGTACACCTCGACCTCACCGGTGGCCAAGTCCGGATTCACCGTGCCTTCCGGGCGCCTGCGGACACGCCCGGTAACCCGGAGCACGAATTCGCCGCGCACCGCGTCCGCCACGGCAAAGGCCCGGGATTCATCGGGGTCGGCGACGATCTGCAGCAGCCCGGTGCGATCGCGCAGATCGACGAAAATGACTCCGCCGTGGTCGCGGCGCCGGTGCGCCCATCCACACACGGTGACCGTCTCGTCTATCAGCGATGTATCGACTCGTCCGCAGTAGTGGGTACGCATGGGATTCGGGCCTCGTTGGAGTTGTTTTTTGCGGCGGGGGCGGCGCTCAGTTGATATTCGCGACTTTCGGTAGCTTGCTGGGTGGCTGATCGCCATTGGGTATGACCACACCGGTGGACAGGATCATCCTCAGTCCCGCCTCGACCGTCATATCCAATTCAATAATGTCCTTTTTCGGCACCATCAGGAAGAACCCCGAGGTCGGGTTGGGAGTCGTCGGCACATAGATGTTAACGAGATTCTCGCCGATGATGTCTTCGAACGCCTCCGCGGTATCGCCGGTAACAAAGGCCAGGGTCCAAAGGTCGCGGCGCGGGTACTCGACGAGCACCACCTTGCGAAAAGATTTGCCCTCGGCGGAGAACAGCGTCTCGGTGATCTGCTTGACGGAGGAATAAATCGACCGCACCAGAGGGATACGCGCCAACATCTCCTCCCAGATGCGCACCAGCCGGCGGCCAAACAAATTGGCGAAGATCATCCCGGTAACGATGACCACCACCACGGTGAGCGCGACACCGAGACCGGGGATCTTGAATCCAAGCAGGTTCTCCGGCCGATACGGGGCGGGTATCAGCACCAGGGTGCGATCCATCAAGTCGATAAGCAGCTTGACAACCAGGAAAGTGACCCCCAGCGGGACCCAGATCAACAGTCCGGCAACGATATATCGTCTCAACGCGCTCATGTCATGAATCGATCAACTGCGTTTAGCGCTGCTCGCGGATTTGTCGCCGCCGCTGTCGGCGGTTCCGGACTTAGTCGACTTGGGTTTGTCGGTGCTGGTCTTGCCCGCGGTGTCGGCGCCTTTGGCGGCCTTCTTTTCCGGCGGTTTCTTGCCCTTATTTTTGAAGTCGGTCTCATACCAGCCGGTACCCTTGAGTCGAAACGCAGCCGCGGTGACCTTCTTTTTCAAATCCGGCTTGTTGCACACCGGACAGTCCTGGATTGGGGGATCGCTGATTTTCTGCAGCGCCTCCAGTTCGTGCCCGCAGTTGTTACATAAATACGAATATATCGGCATACATCGTGTACTCTCGTGAAAAACGGCAGCGAGTATCTGAGCGTCCCCCCCACGGCGCGGAGATACCAACCGCGCATTATAGCCAGTGGGCACCGAATTCATAGGGGTATCTCCGCCCCCCGCGAGATCGGCGCCGCGCCCGGATCAGGCCCCGGCGATGGTCAGATTTTCGAGCAAAATCGAACCCGAGCGGATGTTGCCCCGCGTATCGACATCGTTGCCTACCTCGGCGATGCGCTGGAACATGTCCTTGAGATTTCCGGCGATGGTAATCTCCTCCACCGGATACTGTATCTCACCGTGTTCGACCCAGAAACCGGCGGCGCCACGTGAATAGTCGCCGGTGACCACGTTAACGCCGAATCCGATCAGCTCGGTCACCAGCAGTCCGGTATCCATCTCCTTGAGCAGCCCCGCCAGATCCAACCCGCCGGATTCGATGGTGAGATTTCGCAAGCCGCCGGCGTTGCCGGTGGTTTGCATGCCCAGTTTGCGGGCTGAGTACGAATCCAACACATAGCTTTGCAGCACCCCGTCGGTCACCAGGTCGCGGTTGACGGTGGCCACCCCTTCATTGTCGTACGGCGCGCTGCCGACCGCCTTGGGCAGATGCGGCTGTTCATGGATGCGTACGAAGGCGGGAAACACCGGCTGACCCAGCTGGTCCAACAGGAATGACGCCTTGCGGTACAGACTGCTGCCCCGCGCGGCGGCCGAGAAATGCGACAACAGGCTGGCGGCGACGGGCGCCTCGAACAATACCGGCGCCTCACGGGTGGTGATTTGCCGCGCGCCCAGCCGGCGCAGCGTGCGCCGCGCCGCGGCGTCTCCAACATGCCGTGGCGACTCCAATTCAGCCGGGTCCCGCGTGGCGCTGTACCAGAAGTCGCGTTGCATGAGTCCGTCCTGTTCACCGATCACCGCGCAACTCACGCTGTGGCGGGTTCCGCTGACCAAACCTTCGAAACCATGGGTGTTGGCATAGGCCTCGGTGCCGCCGTGGGTCGATATTGTTGCGCCTTCCGAATTGGTGATGCGCGGATCCACCTCGCGGGCGCGGTGTTCGCATTCCCGCGCCAAATCGATGGCGTCGTCCAGGGCCAACTCCCACGGGTGTTCGAGATCGAGCTCCGGGATTTCCGTGGCCAGGCGATCCCGGTCCGCCAGGCCGGCGCATTCGTCCTCGGCGGTGTATTTGGCGATGCTGCACGCGGCGCGCACGGTGTCGGCGACCGCGCGCGGCGAAAAGTCCGAGGTGCTGGCGGAACCGGATCGATGGCCGAAGTACACATTCACCACCAGGTTCTTGTCGCGGTTGTACTCCACGGTTTCCACGTCACCCAAGCGCACGGTCACCGAAAAACCCTGGCTGCGGCTCACCGCCGCGTCGGCTTCGGTGGCGCCGCGCCCGGTGGCCTCATCCAGGGCGCGGCGCGCGACCTCGGTGAGTTGCCGGTTGCCGGTCTGTTCGTCCAAGGGATCAGTCGCGCTCATAAGCCTCCACTCTGTTCAAATTCGTTCGCTGTCATATGCCCGCTCGCGGGCTCGGAGCATTCGCCGCAGTTCAAACCCGCACCCCGCCCACGGTAATGCCGTCGATACGCAGGGTCGGTTGCCCGACACCAACCGGCACACTCTGACCTTCCTTGCCGCAGGTGCCCACACCCGGGTCCAGCTCGAGGTCGTTGCCGACCATGCTCACCCGGGTCAGCACGTCCGGGCCATTGCCGATGAGCGTCGCGCCCTTTACCGCAGGCCCCACTTTCCCGTGTTCGATCAGGTACGCCTCACTGGCGGAAAACACGAATTTTCCCGAGGTGATATCCACCTGCCCACCACCGAAGTTCACCGCATACAGTCCCTTGTCGACGGACGCGATGATTTCGTCCGGGTCCATGTCGCCGGGCATCATGTAGGTATTGGTCATGCGCGGCATCGGCAGGTGAGCAAAGGATTCGCGGCGGCCGTTACCGGTCGGCGCCACACCCATGAGACGCGCGTTCATCGCGTCCTGCATGTATGCCTTCAGAATTCCGTTCTCGATCAGCACCGTGTTTTGCGTGGGATTACCCTCATCATCCACACTCAACGAACCGCGGCGGTTGGGCATCGTGCCGTCATCCACCACCGTGCACTGCGATGACGCCACCGACTCGCCGATGCGGCCGGCGAACGCCGAAGTACCCTTGCGATTGAAATCGCCCTCCAATCCGTGGCCGATGGCTTCGTGGAGCAGAATCCCCGGCCAGCCGGGGCCCAGCACCACGGGCATGGTCCCCGCGGGCGGATCCCGGGCCTCGAGATTGACCAACGCCTGGCGCGCGGCCTCGCGGGCATAACCCATCGCCAGCTCGTCGGTAAAATATTCGTAGCTCACCCGCCCGCCGCCGCCGGTGCTGCCCTGCTCGCGGCGGCCGTTGTGTTCGGCGATGACGGTGACGTTGAGCCGCACCAGGGGCCGGATATCGGCGCTCAATGCGCCGTCGTTGCGGGCGATGAGGATGACTTCGTGCACCCCGGCCATGCTGGCGATCACCTCCTTGATGCGCGGATCCTGCCGCCGCGCCTCCTGTTCGACCCGCTCCAACAGGCGCACCTTATCGGTGTCATCCAGACTCACCAGCGGATCCTCCGACCGGTACAGGCGTGGTGCGCGCCCGTCGGACCAGGTGATCGCATGGGAGACATCGTTACCGCCCTGCCGGCTGATGGCGCGCGCCGCGGTGGCCGCCTCGGTGAGCGCCGGCAGGATGATTTCGTCCGAGTACGCCAACCCGGATTTTTCCCCGGTTACCGCGCGCACACCGACACCCTGCTCGATGTTGTGACTGCCGGATTTCACCCGTCCTTCCTCCAACAGCCAGGATTCCTGGCGGGTATATTGAAAATACAAATCCGCGTAGTCGACGTTGGGCGTGATCATCTTTGCGAACACCGCATCGAGATCCCTCATGTCCAACCCCCCGGGGGCCAACAAAGTGTTCTTGGCTGTTTCAATCAGTTCTGTCATAAGTCACACCACGTAAAGTTGTTTCAGCCGTTGCCGGCACGGGTTCCACAATCAACACCAGCGTCGCGCCCGGTAGCCGGTTACAGCCGCCGATGACTGAGGCTGGGAAAACCGTCGCGCAGCCGTTGCAGATACTGCATGTCTACATCCGCCACCGCCAGTCCCTCCTGTCGTTGGACTTCATCGATAACGTCGCCCCAGGGGCCGACCACCAGGGTGTGTCCGTGGGTGCGGCGGCCATTGGCGTGGGTTCCGCACTGTGCGGCGGCGACGACATAGGCCAGGTTCTCCACCGCCCGGGCACGCAGCAGCACCTCCCAATGCGCCTTGCCGGTGGTCGCGGTGAACGCCGACGGCACCGCGAACAGGGCGGCGCCGTCCCCGGACAGGGCCCGGAACAACTCCGGAAACCGCACATCGTAGCACACCGTCAAACCCAGCCGTCCCGCCGGCGTATCGACGCTGATACGGTTTCCCGGGACCGGCCCGGGCTCGATGTAGTCGGATTCCCGGTATGACTCCTCATCGCCCACTACGACATCGAATAAGTGCATCTTGTCGTAACGCGCCACCTGGCGGCCATGATTGTCGTACACCAGACACGCCGCGCGCACGCGCCGGCCGTCGCCCGTCGCCAATGGAAGGGTGCCGGCCACGATCCACAGATTGTGCCGCGCGGCCTGCGCGGCCACGAATGTTTGCACCGGGCCGTTTCCGGGCTGCTCGGCGGCGGTCACGCGATCGCCGTCGCGGCGCGGCATGAGGCTGAAGTTCTCCGGCAACACCACCAGCTGCACACCGCTATTGACCGCATGCGTCAACAGACGTTCAACCGTGCGTAGATTCGCCGCCACATCGGCGCCTGAATTCATCTGCACGGCCGCCACCCGGGGCATCATTGCACCCGTTCTTTGGCGTCTATGGCCATGGTGCCGGGGACGCCCGACCCCGGCTCGAGCACTATCTGGTTTGACGCCACACCCAGCGCCACCAGCCAATCGCGCAACTCCACAGCCCATTGGTTGCCTTGATCCCCGCCGGGATAGCGAATGACGATGACGCCGTGCCGCATGCCTTCGAAACGCCGCATGACCCGTTGCAGCGCCGGAATACGCACTATCGCCGTGCCGCTGCGCACCTCCGGCCACGCGGCGCGGCTCAGCAACTCCGCGGACGCCGTCGGCGCCTGGATCGACAACAGCAGGATAGCGATAACAAAGATACGAAAGTCACGAATGCGCATGGCTAGGCCGCATTTCTCACCAGGATCCCGGATGCTGGCGCAGGGCTCGTGCGGCTGCGCGCCGCGCCTGGAGCGAGACCCATAGCGAGCTATGGGTCGAGTGAAGGGCCAGCGCGCTCAACAGGCTGAGATTCGCGCCGAGCTGCGGCGCAACCGTGATCTCCATGTCATAGTCCTCCTTTGCCAGCCCCGAGCGGCCACGAAGCTCGATCAACGCCGCCGGACCAATCACGAAGAAACCGTCGGTAAACATGTCCCCGTTCTCGAGTGTCCCCGTGGCATTAATACTGTCGAATACCAGGCCCTTGGCAAACACGTCGGAAAAATCAAACGTCAACCGCCGCATCAGGGCCTCGACATTGAACAAGCCGAACAAACGGCCGGAGCCCGGCTCCACCTTTATAAAGCTTCCCTTCCGGGCCGAGAAATCGAACGCACCGTTCAATTTATCGAACGAAAATGCGCCCGGCGCGCCGTCCCATTCGGCGGCGAGTTCCAGGTCGGCTTGACCACCGGCGACTTGCTCCGGTAGCGATAGCGCCGCCATCGCCTTGCCCAGATCATTGCTGCCGGCTTTGACGTTCAGCTCGGTGCGCTGCCCCGCCGCGGTTCGCCGCCATAGACCGTCGGCCTCGATCAACAATGCGGGTTGTTCACTGCGGAATTTGGCGATGCGCCATCCGTCTGCCGCCGGCAGCGCCTCGAAGTCGAGCGATCCCAGCGACGAGGTATCGAAGCGGAATGTTCGCACCCGCGCGGTGACCGCCGGCAACACCTCGCGATCGCTGTCTGTCGCCGTCTCCGCCGGCTGCTCCGACCTGGGCCAGTACAATCGCGACAGTTCGAGATCATACCACGGCTGTTGCGACCCGAGCCGCGCTTGTGCCGTCCCCTCCACCGCCGCGCCGTCCAACTCGGCCTCCCAGTTGTGGCCGTCCTCGGAGACCGCGCGCATGGTTACCGCGCCGAAGTCCCGCTCGAGGAAATTGAGCTTGTCCACGTCCAGCGTGACGCGGCGCAGGGCGTCGATCATGGATTCGGAGTCGGCGTCGACGCCAACGTCCGGCTCACGCAGCAACACCTCCAGCCAGGCATCCACGTCCAGGGCGTCCGCCGTGGCGTAAAAGCGCAACTCCCGCGCCGCGGGCAGGGACGCGGTCCCCGGACCCAGCAGCAGGTCCCCGCCGAGGAACCGCCAGCGGCGATCAACGGCATTGAATGCGAGGACCCCCGTCAACAACCGATTCACGTCGAAATCCACATCGCGCCGATCGGCGCCCGCGAATCGTATCCGCGTCGTCAGCGGCATGGGTGTATCCGCCGACTTACCCAGAGGCGGCGGCAGGTCGGCCCGCACACCGATAAGCTCTGAATTCAATTCCAGGTCGGCGTTGCTCCGGTCGACGGTCAACCGTCCCGACCACTTCGCGGGTCCATGCAACGGCGCCACCAGGCGCTCGCCGATTATTGCGCTCAGACGCTTCACGTCGACCTCGCCTTCGGCGTCGACGGCAAAGATCGGCGGTTTGCGTGGCTGCACGGTTTTGACATCCAGCTTCATCGGCCCTTGCAGCACGCGGGCCGACAATCCTTCGCCGGACACCGAGTCTTCGGTAAACCTCACCGTGCCCTGAATTTCATCGATATCCATGCGCTTGGGCCAACTCAACACCCCGTCCTGGATAAGGTACTCGCCCTCGACGCGGGATTGTTTCAGTTGCGATAACGGCAGCATCAGCTGCAGGCGCATCTCGCCGTCGCCGGAGCCGGCCACATCCATGACCTTGTCCTTTTCTTTTATGAACGGTCCTTTACGCAGAAAATCGACCGCATCGCCCACCTTGGCTTCGAGCACCCCGTCCAACTTGATCGTGCGCTCCCGCCTGTAAAGGTTTTCCGCAAGCGCTGTGGCGCTGCGAATGCGTGAATTCATGACGCTGCCGGTGGCGTTGGTGACGCGCAAACTGGCATTGTTAAACACCAAATCGGCCTCAATTTGGGACACCGGCGGCCAGCGATTGCCGTAATCCAGTTTGCCGTCGTTGACCTTGACCTGGGCGTTGAACTCGCCGTCCCCCGCGGTGAATGGAAACCGGTCGACGGAGCCGCGCCATTGGATTCGCCCGCCGGAACCGTGTCCGGCCACCAGCGCGCGGGACAGCCAGCGCTCGGCCTTGTCCGGCATGCTCTTCGGCAGGTAGCGGGGCACCCGCGAGACGTCGACACGCGGTATTTCCGCCTGGAAATCCACGTAGGGCGCGTCGCCGGAGAGCAGCAGTTTCCCTGTTCCTTTGGTGACCGCCACGTCCTCGTTGCGAACCTCCAGATTGGGCACCGCAATTTCCCAACCGTTCGGCGCGCGCGCCCAAATCGCCTGTAACTGCAGGGCGTCCATGCGCAGCGGCTGGTCAAACTGGTGCGGCCAGGTGATCTCGCCGTCGCTGCCGTCGATGGTCAAGAAACCGCCGTGAATGCCGATGGACAGGCGGCCATCGATACCGCGCAGCCCGGGCCACTTCGCCACCGGCTGGGTGTCCACGTCGGTGAATTCCGTTTCCAGCCATACCCCCACCGGCGTTGCCAGCGGTCCCAGGACATTGACCGCGATTTGCCGCAGATGTGCCTTGGGGTCAGCGGCCTGCAAAATTCCTGACCAGCCCTGCTCACCGAATATGCTCAGCGCGACACGCAGTAGGTTGTGCAACGCCAAGTTTTCACCCTTGATCTCCGTGCGCGCTCCGGCGCGGGAGACGTCGACCTTGTCCAACGCCAGATCGAAGTCGTCAAAGGACAGACTGGGGTTTGACAGTTGCAGGTTCCAACCATCCTCGGTGCGCGACCAGGACAAGTCGGTGGACACAGCGTCAATCAGCCGCAACGGGGCGTCTTTGCGCAGAAACAATTCAGCCGCCCCCAAAGCCGCATGGGCGCGCGCCGCGACCAGCTTGCCTTGCTGCCAATTGGTGGAGATGCGCGTATTCAGTTCGCCGCGCACCAGTCGCGGCAGCATCTCATGCACCACCAGCGGTGCGTTACCGAGATTGACCTGGTCCAGCTCGACATCGATGGTGCCGCCCCACTCGCGGCGCACCGGTGCGCCGGTAAGCTGGGCGGTGATTTGAATATTGGCGCACACCGGCTCGGGGCAGCGCGCAGTGCCTCTGAACTGATGCGCGTCGCCCAGATTTACGAAGTTCATGTTTATCGAAGACAATTCCAGGAATCCCGCGGTGTCGCGCTCGTCGCGCCAGATGAGTGTCCCGTTCTCCACGCGCAGGTCATGCTGCCGAAACAGCCAGTGCAAATATCCCAACTCCTGTTCTGCTTCCGCGTGGCCGGCCGCCAGATCGCCGATCCGTACGCCCCCCTCCCGGGTGCGGAATAATTCAACAGTCGGCGACACCAGCGTGAAACGTTCGAAAACAAGGTCGCCCACCAGCAGGCTCCACGGATTCACTTGCACCTGAATGCCACCGATGCGCAGGGACGAATGGACGCCGGTCTTGCGGCGTACCCGCAATCCTCCGGCCTTGAACGACGGTGACCAACCGTCCCAGCGCGCCTCGAGCCGCTGAATCAGCACCGGCCTGCCGAGTTGATCCGTCAAGTAGGCCTCGATGCGGGCCTTGTGATCGGCCAGATTCGGCCACCAGGCGCGCAGCCCGACCAGCGCCGCGACAGCAAGCAACAACAATACGCCGGCGGCGTACAGCGAATACCTGAGGACGCGGACGGTGGCCCGAATCACGCGCTGACCCCGGCGCCGGAATCGGCGCAACGGCGCGGTGACGTCGGTGCTACGCGTCGATCACAGGCGCAAACCGATGAACGCCCCCGGGCGTCAACGCCCCGACGACCGTGATCGCCGCCATTTGTCTGTTCAAAGATAACTTCCATCAGCCTGAAATGTACTCGCAGCGAACTTAGCCTAGGCTTGCAATACGCGCCTCGAGGCCGGCGCCGGACGATGGTGTCCGGACGCAATAATTCCCGAGTATTTATCAATGATGATGCCGCAGAAAGACGCCTTTGCACAGGTTCTTTGTGATCTTGCTGTCAGTATCGAGATTTCGAAACAGCTGGAGTCTGAGCTCGACCTGTTGAGACGGATTGCCGTTAGCGGAAGTGGTCAGGAATATATTACCACCCCTCATGATCTTCATCTGATCAGCGCCTTTCGGAAACCGACCTTCATCTAGCCCGCAAAGTTCGCCGGGGCGTTTACAGCAGCACCACATCGTATTCTTCCTGTTGGTAGGTTGCTTCAACCTGCAGATGAACGGGTGTGTCTATGAATCCCTGCAAATCGGCGAGCGTCGTCGCCTCCTCGTCGAGTAACATGTCGGAAACGATCTGAGAGGCAATAATCAGAAACTCCTTGGCGTCAAACTGCCTGGATTCGCGCAGAATCTCGCGGAAGATCTCGTAGCAAACCGTCTGCGGCGTTTTCAACACACCACGCCCATCGCACACGCTGCACGGCTCGCACAATGTCAGTTCGAGACTCTCCCGCGTGCGTTTTCGCGTCACCTCCACCAGGCCCAACGGCGACATGTGGGTTACAAATGTCTTGGTTCGATCCCGCGCCAGGGATTTTTCCAGCGCGCGCATCACCTGGCGCCGGTGTTCCGCGTCTTTCATATCGATGAAATCGATAATGATGATGCCGCCGATATTTCGCAATCGCAGCTGCCTGGCAATCACCTGCGCGGCTTCCAGGTTGGTCTTGAACAGGGTCTCTTCCAGATTGCGCCGGCCGATATAGGCGCCGGTATTGACGTCGATGGTGGTCATTGCTTCGGTGCGGTCAATGACCAGATGGCCGCCGGATTTTATCGGCACTTTGCGATCCAGTGCGCGCTTGATCTCATCCTCGACGGAATACAGATCGAATATCGGCCGCTCGCCGGGATAGTACTCGATCCGATCGACGACTTCCGGTATGAGATCCTTTGCGAAGTTGATGGCTTTATTGTATGTCTCCCGGGAATCGATGCGCACTTTTTGCACGTCGCTGCGCACGACGTCGCGCATGGTCCGCATCGCCAGCGGGATGTCTTCGTGAATCAGACCGGGCGCGACAACGGTTTCAATCCGCTGCTGAAGGCGCTGCCACACCTTTTGCAGAAAATTGACGTCCAGCCGCAACTCTTCTTCGGCGGCGGACTCCGCCGCCGTACGCACGATGACGCCGCCTTGTTGAATTTCGTTCTCGAAAATCTGTGCGACGGTCTGTCGCAACCGCTCGCGGTCCTCCGGGTCCTCGATTTTCTGGGACACCCCGAAATGTTGGCCGTAGGGCATGTACACCAGGAACCGCGCGGGTATGCTGATTTGGGTCGTCAAGCGCGCACCCTTGGATCCCAGCGGGTCCTTCAGAACTTGAACCACGACCTCTTCACCGTCCGCCAACAGGCTGTGTATGGGTTCGCTGTGACCGGTATCAAGTTCGCCGTTGTCGTTCTCGTCGCCGCGGTGCATGATGTCCGAGGCGTGTAGAAACGCGGTGCGCTCCAGACCAATGTCGATGAACGCCGCCTGCATGCCGGGCAACACGCGCACCACGCGGCCTTTGTAGATATTGCCGACGATACCGCGGTATTTGACGCGCTCGATCTGCACTTCCTGCAGCACGCCATTTTCAACCGTCGCGACGCGGGTCTCCTGCGGGGTGATGTTGATTAACACCTCTTCGCTCATATCCAGTCGATGCCCGCGATGTCCAGCAACATTCGAAGCTCAAACATGGGCAGACCCACCACCCCGGTGTAGCTGCCCTCCAGGTGCTCGACAAAGCCGCTCGCCAGCCCCTGTATCGCATAGGCACCGGCCTTGTCCAACGGCTCCGACGTGCGGCAATAGCGTTGAATTTCTTCGTCGCTCAAGATCTTGAACTTGACGTGACTGCGGCTGACCGCGGACAGCATGTCTTCGCCGCGATATACCACTACCGCGGTCAGCACTTCGTGGGAGCGGCCGGACAAGCGCCGCAACATCTGCGTCGCGTGGTCTCGATGCCTGGGCTTACCCAGCACCTTACCATCGATCACAACGCAGGTATCCGCGGCGACTATCGGGTAAAGCGGGCCGTTTTGATTATTTAGCGCCGCCGCAGCGTGCCGCGCTTTTTCCTTGGCGAGCCGCAACACGAATTTTTCCGGCGGCTCCCCGGGGCGGTGGGTCTCGTCGATGTCGGCGGTGACCACCTCGAAACCAAGGCCCACCGACTGCAACAATTCGTGACGGCGCGGCGAGGCAGACGCCAGATAGATCTGCACGTCCGCTGGTGATTTCGTTTCCTGTCGTTGTTCCAGTTCAGCCATGAGATCAGACCGCGAGCACGCTCAATGCAGCCGCTCAGTTTGCATGCCCCCGATGATAAGGAAGGTTGTTGATGATACTCCATGCCCGGTACAGTTGTTCAGCCACGATAACGCGCGCCAGGGGATGGGCGAACGTCAGCGCGGACAACGACCACTTGTCCTCCATCTGATCAAGAACCGCGGGAGACAGACCATCGGGCCCACCGATCAACAGCGCGACGTCACGCCCCTCCGCCATCCATTGGCGCAACCGGCGCGCGACCTGTTCGGTCGAATACTCGCGTCCGCTGCGCTCCAAAACCACACGGCGGCAGTTCTTGGGAACCGCCGCCAACAGGGCGCCGGATTCCAGTTCTCTCACCCGTTGCGGATCAGAGGTCTTGGTTCTTTTCTGACTGGCCACCTCTACGAGTTGCAGCCGGCACTGGCGGGGAAATCGCGCCGCGTATTCACGGTACGCGCTGTCCACCCATGGAGGCATACGATTGCCCACCGCGACCAGATAAATCTTCATGGCCAATGCTTATGCGTTAATCCTTGTGCGTCTCCCGCTGAGCGAGCACCATTTGCCTGACGTGGTCACCCCACAATCCCTCGAGGTCGTAGAACGATCGATCCTCCGGGTGCATTACGTGCACCACCACATCACCGAAATCCAGCAGCACCCATGTGCTTTTTTCCCGGCCTTCCACCCCCAGGGGACGAATATCGTGTTCGCGCAGCGCATCCAGCACCTTATCGGCGATGGCTTTCACGTGGCGATCCGAAGTACCACTGGATATCAACATGCAGTCGGTGATGTCCGTCAAATCCCGCACATCCATGACCTGTACGTCGACGGCCTTCATGTCGTGCAATGCCTCCAAAGCGATGTCTTTAATTTGTTCAGACTGCATGTTTTTGCCTCGACTGCGCGGCGCAGCGGTATAACCCGTGCTGCCGTATGTAGGACAACACCGCGGCGGGGAGATCGGCGGAGGCGTCACCCTGTGCCGCGATTTTTTCGCGAATGGCCGACGCCGACACATCGATGTGCGGCGTGTTGCAGATGAGCACACGGCCTGCGCAAGTGCGCTCCAGTTCGCCGGCATCGGCGCTGAACGGGTCCCGGTACCAGCTTGGGGTTAATGCGGACACCGGGGAGCCGGTTCTGGGCAATACAAGCAAATGGCTCAATGCCAGGATCTGCTGCCAGCAAAACCAGGCATTCATACCGAGAAACGCATCGGCGCCGAGTATCAGCGCCATCGGCTGCCGCCCCAGTTCCGCGCGCAGCGAGCGCAGCGTCCATAACATGTACGACGGGCCGCGGCGCTGCTGTTCGCGCCCGTCCTCGGTAAACCCGGGCTGGTCGGCAAGCGCCAGGCTCAGCATCTGCGCGCGATGAGAGACGGAAGCGGCCGGGGGCGCGCGATGCGGCGGGCGGGCGCTGAGCACATAGCGCACGTGGTCCAGTCCCAGGGTATCGTACAAGTGACGGGTAACTTCAAGGTGCCCGCGATGAACCGGATCGAAGGTCCCGCCGAAGATCCCGACGATCCTCAAACTGCGACCCCGTTCAATGCGTCACCCTCGAGGCGCGCAAGCCGTTGTGCATTACTTGCGTATATGACCGTCTCCGACGACGATGAATTTTTGCGTTGTCAATCCTTCAAGTCCCACCGGTCCGCGCGCATGCAGCTTGTCGGTGCTGATGCCGATTTCGGCGCCCAGTCCGTATTCGAAGCCGTCCGCGAAGCGCGTCGAGGCGTTGACCATTACCGAACTCGAGTCGACCTCGGCGAGAAAACGGCGCGCCGTGGTGATATTTTCGGTGATGATGGCATCGGTGTGTTGCGACCCATAGCGATGGATGTGGTCGATCGCCGCATTGAGGTCGGACACAACCCGGATCGACAAAATCGGCGCCAGATATTCCGTGCTCCAATCCTCTTCGCTGGCGGGACTCACCTCGCTGACGAAGTTCGCGGTGCGCGGGCATCCGCGCAGCTCTACGCCGGCATCGGCATACATCGGCGCCAGAATTCCCAGGACCTGCTGCGCCACCGGTTCGGCAACCAACAGCGTCTCCATGGTGTTACAGGTACCGTAACGCTGCGTCTTGGCGTTGTACGCGACGGCGACCGCCTTATCGATATCGGCGTGTTCATCGATGTATACGTGACACACGCCGTGCAGGTGCTTGATCACCGGAATCGTGGATTCCCGGGTGATGCGTTCGATTAATCCTTTCCCTCCCCGCGGAATGATGACATCCACGTACTCAGGCATACGCAGCAGTTCGCCCACCGCCTCACGGTCGGCGATTTCCACCACCTGCACCGCGTGCTCGGGCAATGCGTTTTCCACCAGCGCCCGCGCAATACATTGAGCGATGGCCACGTTTGAATGAATCGCCTCGGAACCGCCGCGTAACACCGCCGCGTTTCCAGCCTTCAAGCACAGGCCGGCGGCATCGGCGGTGACATTGGGACGCGACTCGTAGACGATGCCGATGACGCCCAAGGGCACGCGCATACGCCCGACTTGAATACCCGAAGGCCGATAGTTCATATCCGACACCGATCCCACCGGATCGGGCAGCGCGACGATTTGACGCAGCCCCTCCGCCATCGCGGCTATCCGGCCGCTGGTGAGTTCGAGCCGATCCAGCAACGCATCCTCCAATCCCGTCCGCCGGGCATTTTCGAGATCCCGGTGATTGGCTCTGGTCAAGGACTCCCGGCCATGCTCGATATGATCGGCGATCGCCAGCAATGCGGAATTTTTCACCCCGGTATCGGCGTGCGCCATGCGACGTGCCGCTTCGCGGGCGCGTCGACCCAGTCCCTGCATGTAGGCGTTAATATTGTGCTCGGGTTGTACTTGTGACATGCACCTCAACCTGATTGCGCGGCGGTCACGGTTTTCACGCCACCGAGGGTTAAACAGATACGTTCCAGCGACCACCAGACGTCGCCATCCGCCCGGCCTTTCGCAACGCGGTCCGCGTCGGCCGCCTGCTGCAACAGGCTCCGCCAAGCGGACACATTGAGGCGTTTGAGCGCCTCGGTGACGACGGCGTTGCGCCGGGCCCAGATATTATAAGCGCGAAACAGCTGGGCGCGGGATTGGCCGCTCGCCAAGCCCGCCGCCAGCTGCGCCATCACCCGGATTTCCCGGGTCAGGGCCCAATTCACCAACACCGGCTCCGCCCCTTCCCCACGCAGTGAGTGCAACATGCGCACCGCTTTGGGGGTGTCGCCCGACAAACACACATCCACGAACGCATAGACATCGAACCGGGCGTGATCACCGATACTCGACATGATGCGGTCCGCCGACAGCCGCCCGTCCGTGCACAGCAATGCCAGTTTATCGATCTCCTGGGCGGCCGCTAACAGGTTGCCCTCCAGATAATGGCAAAGCAACTGGACCACTTCGGCATCCGCGCGCAACCCGCGGGAATCGAGGCGCGCGCGTATCCATCCGGGCAACCGGTCCGGCCCGATCGCGCGGTGCTCGATAATCACGCCGCACTTGTCGATGGCCTTGACCCAGCGGCTTTGTTTGACACGCGCTTCCAGGCGGCCGGCAATGATGAGCAACGCCGCGTCCGCAGACGGACGCTCGCAAAACCCGGCAATAGCGCGGGCGCCGGGTTCACCGGGACGTCCAGACGGCAGGCGCAGCTCGAGCAGTTTACGGCTGGCAAACAGAGACAGGGACTGGGCGTGTTCGTGCAGTTGATTCCAGTCGAAACCCGGTTCCGCGGATAGACGGATGCGTTCCTCGAAGCCGTGCTTGGCGGCGAGTTTGCGCATCGCGTCATAGGACTCCTCGATCAACAGCGGTTCATCGCCGTGCAGCAACGTCACCGCCGGCAATTCCCTCGCCAAGCGCTGTTGAAGCTGGTCAGAAGTGATTCGCAATGCGTTGCGTTGGCGACGGCGGCGCGTATCGCGCCATCAGGCGTGCGCGGGCGACGAACCGCCGGGATCCCGGGCGGCGCGTTTTACCGGTGTGTCACGGCTCGCGATGGTCGATAACTGGCGAATAATGCGTTGCGCCATGTCCCGGGTCATATCCTCACGCAGCACGCGCTCTTCGTTCTCCGTCTGCAGCAACTGACTGCTGTCGAAGTTGAAGTCGCGCTCCAACCGCAGCGGTTTGGATGTCCGCAGCTCGGTGCCGTCCTGACCGGTTACCGTGTAGCGGACGCTGTACACCAGCCGGTAGCCGTTGACCTTGCCCCGGGTGTCCAGGGTGCGTACCTTGCGCTCGTAAGAAACGTCGTGCAGCTTGAGCACGCTTCTGGCCGTCGCGGGATTGCCGACCACCGACGCCCCGGCGCCCTCCAGGGCCTCTATCATCTCCTGCCGCAAACTGCTGTCGCTGCTCTCTACCGCGATCAACAACAGCTTTTCCGACAGCGGCAGATTACCGCGTAAATGGAACCCGCATCCGCTGATTAGAATGCCGACACATAAACCTACAGCGATAGAGCGCATAACCATAAATCAATACCGAATTGTCAATTTTGAGGGATGAGTGGAGATTATAAACGGCTTAACGTTTAGCCCACCACCAAATTCACCAATTTACCCGGCACGACAATCAGTTTTCTCAAGGTCTTGCCGCCCACATGACGCTGAATCTTGTCATTAGCGAGCGCGGCGTCACGGATTGCGTCCTCCGTCGCGTCCGCCGCCACCTCGATGTGGCCGCGCAACTTGCCGTTGACCTGCACCACCAGCCGCACCGTATCGCTGACCAAGGCTTGCTCGTCGAGCTGCGGCCAGGGGGCATCGATAATCGGATCCGGCTCACCGAATCCGCGCCACAGCGCATGCGTGATATGCGGCACGATAGGCGCCAGCACCTTGACCAGGGCCACCAGCGCCTCGCGGAGCACCGCGTCGGCGTGGTTATCACCCTCGGGCCACGGGTGGCGATCCACGGCATTGGTCAACTCCATGCACGCCGCGACGACGGTATTGTATTGGTATCGCGCGTAGTCGTTTTGCGCCCGCGCCAGCATTTTGTGGGTTTGCGCCCGTAGGTCGCGCAGTCCCGGATCGTCGAGTTCGGCGAAATTGACATCCAGCCGCGACGCCCGGGCTACCGCCTGCTGGTGTCGGTGGCACAACGCCCAAAGCCGCCGCAAATAACGGTACGACCCGGCTACCGCGTCGTCGTTCCATTCCAGGGATTGATCCGGGGGCGACGCGAACATGATGAACAATCGCACCGTGTCCGCGCCATAGCGGTCGATCATCTCCTGCGGATCGACCGTGTTGCCTTTGGACTTGGACATCTTGGCGCCATCCTTGAGCACCATGCCCTGGGTGAGAAGATTGGTGAACGGCTCGTCCGACTGGACCAAGCCGACATCGCGCATCAATTTGTGAAAGAACCGGGCGTACAGCAGATGCAGCACCGCATGCTCGATACCGCCGACATATTGATCCACCGGCAACCAGTAATTCGCCCTGTCGTCCAGCATCACCTGGTCATTGTCGGAACAACAGAACCGTGCGTAATACCAAGAAGACTCAAAAAACGTATCGAAGGTGTCGGTCTCACGCACCGCCGGCCCGCCGCCATCGGGACAACGGGTGCGGGAAAATTCCGGCATCTGCTTGATCGGCGAACCCACCCCCTGGAAATCCACGTCTTCCGGCAGCACCACCGGCAACTCGCCGGCGGGCACCGGCACCGCCACGCCGGCTTCATCCGGGCAATTCACCATAGGTATCGGGCATCCCCAGTAACGCTGCCGCGATACACCCCAATCGCGCAGACGGTAGTTGACCTTGCGCGCCCCCTTGCCGTGTTGCGCGAGATACTCGGCGATGGCGTCGAAAGCCTCCGCCGACGTCAGGCCGTCGAACCGGCCGGAGTTCTTCAACACGCCGTAGTCCTCATAGGCCCCGGTATCGATGTCCAGCTCCGAACCGTCGCCGGGATAGACCACCGGCAGAATCGGCAGCCGGTATCGGGTGGCAAACTCCCAATCCCGCTGATCATGGCCGGGTACCGCCATCACCGCACCGGTGCCGTAGGCCATGAGCACAAAATTCGCGACCCAGATCGGCACCGGCTCGCCGGAAATCGGGTGGATCGCATTGCGGCCCAGCGGCATGCCCTTTTTTTCTATGGTTTCGATATCGGCTTCCGAGGTGCTGGTCCGCCGGCACTCCTGAATGAACGCCGTCAACTGTGGATTTTTTTCCGCCGCCTCCAAGGCAAGGGGATGTTCGGCGGCCACCGCCATGTAGGTGACCCCCATGATGGTATCCGGCCGGGTGGTGAAGATGCGCATATCCTGCTCTGCGCCTTCAACGCCGAAATCGGCCTCCACGCCCTCGGAACGGCCGATCCAGTTACGCTGCATGGCGCGCACCGCTTCCGGCCATCCGGGCAACTCATCGATGTCGTTGAGCAACTCCTCCGCGTAGTCGGTGATCTTGACGAACCATTGGGGAATTTCGCGGCGCTCGACAATGGCGCCGGACCGCCATCCGCGCCCGTTGATCACCTGTTCGTTGGCCAGCACCGTCTGATCCACGGGATCCCAATTGACCTCCGCCTTTTTTTTATAGACCAGTCCCCGGTTGAAGAGCTCGGTGAAAAACCACTGCTCCCAGCGGTAATATTCCGGTTTACACGTGGTCAGCTCCCGCTCCCAGTCGTATCCGTACCCCAGACGTTTCAGTTGCGCGCGCATGGCATCAATATTGGCGTACGTCCACTGGGCTGGAGGGACTTTGTTGTCGATCGCGGCGTTCTCCGCGGGCAATCCAAACGCATCCCAGCCCATCGGCTGCAATACGTTCTTCCCGCACATGCGTTGATATCGGCTGATCACATCGCCGATCGTGTAGTTGCGCACGTGGCCCATGTGCAGCCGTCCGGACGGGTACGGGAACATGGACAAGCAATAGAACTTCTCGCGGTCCGGGTCCTCTACGGCGCGGAAACTGTGGTTGCTCTCCCAGTCGGCCTGCGCCGAATGCTCGATTTCTTCCGGTTTATAGTGCTCGTCAATCATGGCGGCGTATTGTAGCGGCTCAATCGAGGCCATCAACTCCCGGGCGGCCGGTCTTCATGTCCGTGCCGCAACAGACTAGAATTGGCGGCCTTACATCATCGCGAGGGCGGCACATGGTGCGCCATCTCATAGCTTTGCTGTGCCTGGCAGGATTGGCGGCCGGCACCGCGTCGGTGCACGGAATGAAACTGTACAAGGTGATACAACCGGACGGCACCGTAGTCTACCAGGACAAGCCACCGAAAAAGGGGTCCAAGGCCGAAATCGAGGTCAGGGACATCAATCCCAACGCCAATGTGGTGCCGATCGAACAATTTCCCACCGACGGCGAATTCACGGTTCCCGAGGGTCATGCCGGTTCGATTGAGCCGGGCGGTCCCGCGGGGCGAACCCAGGTAATCCCGTTACCCAGGGATAATTTCGCCGACACCGAGGACCCGGCGGCGACGCCGGCCCCGCAGGCACCGGAGCGCGGACCCTGAATGATTGACCTGTATACCGCCGCGACACCCAACGGCTACAAGGTGTCGATCATGCTGGAGGAGACCGGCATGCCGTACACGGTCCATCACGTGAAACTCAAGGACCAGGAACAGAAGCAGGACTGGTACTTGAAGCTCAATCCCAATGGCCGCATCCCCACCATCGTCGACCACGACAACCGTGATTTCGTGGTATTCGAGTCCGGGGCGATACTCATCTATCTGGCGGAAAAGACCGGCCGCTTCCTGCCCGACGATCCCGATCGCCGCTCCCAGGTGATCCAATGGTTGATGTTTCAGGTGGCCGGAGTCGGCCCCATGCAGGGACAGGCTCACGTATTTTATCGCTACGCCCCGGAGCAGATTCCGTATGCGATCCACCGCTACCAGCAGGAGACCTTGCGCCTGTATCAGGTGCTGAACGGCCGGCTCGAGCAGCATGAGTTCCTGGTCGACGACATCTCCATTGCCGACTTCGCCACCTATCCCTGGGTGCGCAGCTACAAATGGGCGGGAGTCCCCATCGATGGCCTGCCGCACCTGGAACGGTGGCTGGCCGCCATGCGCGCCCGTCCCGCAGTGCAACGCGGATTGGACGTACCGGTGAAACGCGAACAGCTGCAGGCCCGGTCCGCCGCGGAAAAAGCGGAGCTGGGACAGAGCATTATCTAGTTTGTAAGCGGTTCGCTTTTTCCCTCGCGGTGCGCGCCCGGGCGGGCTCTCCCGCGCCGTCGTGGGCGGCGGCGATCAACCGCCAATTGGCGGCGTGCAGCCGCCGGTCCCGGGACAAGGCATTGGATTTCGCCGCGAGTTGCGCCGCCTGGTGATAGCGTTGCTGCTGCATGCGGACCTTCGCCAAATCGTGCCACAGCAACGGGTTGCGCGGCTCGATGCGCAACGCCCGCTCCAGCGCCAGCACCGCTTGCGCATACTGCCCGGTGCCCGCCGAGTGGGTCGCATCGCGCATTAGATTGAGTACCACCGGCTTGCTGGACGCCGGCGCCGCCGGGACCGGTTCCGGCGGCGGACGGGTCGGCGCACCGATGCTCGCGCAGCCCGCCAGGGACGCGATGAGCAAACCGGTAATAAGCCGCCCGCCCAAGGCGCCCGGGCATCCCATCGGTATTCTTGCCAAGCCGGGTGAAGGAACGACTGTCGCCATGACACGGAAGATACACTGCGCAACTCCCTGTTGCCTACCACGAACTATCGTGGGATATCCCGGCGGCGGTGCGGCGCGCGGTCGTCGTCAGCGCTGAAACAGGCGTTTGAACCAACTACGCAATTTGCCACCGCTGTCGCCGCCGCTGTTGTCACCGACGTCGGGGGACGCGCACGACGCCCGCTGCGTCGGCGCGGAACCGGCGATGAACGGCAGCTCGATCGCATTGTCGCAGTTTGCGTCGGCGCGGCGGCCGCTGGCCGGGTCCACCGCCACCAGCTCCACATCGGCAGGCAACGGAAACTCGTCGCCGTATAGATCCAGACGCCGCATGATGTCCGCCCATACCAACATGGCGCCGGACGCACCGCTCAAGCCCACCGGTTCATTGTCGTCGCGGCCCACCCACACCACCGTCAGGTAACCACCGCCGTAGCCGGCGAACCAGCTGTCCCGGTAGTCATCGGTCGTGCCGGTCTTGCCGGACACACGCGTCCCTCGGGGAAGTTTGCCACGCAACCCGCGGGCGGTGCCGGAGCGCACCACTTCCTGCAGAGCGTAATCCAACAAGGCCATTGGGCCGGGTGGTACGACCTGCTCGACCGACAGTGGATAGCGCGCCAGCGGGCGCTGATCCTGGGACAACACCGAGCGGATGGAACGCAGCGGTGTGCGAAACCCACCACTGGCAAAGGTAAGATACATCTGCGCCACCTCTACGGGCGTCAACTCCACAGCGCCCAAAAGCAACGACGGGAACCGCTGCAGGGGACGGCTGATGCCGAGTTCCCGCAACTCGGCAATGATGTTGTCGACTCCCACCTCCATGCCCAACCGCGCCGTCGAGGCGTTGTACGATTGCGCCAGCGACTGAACCAGCAGCACGCGACCGTGAAACCGTTGGTCGTAATTGCGCGGCGTCCACACCGGACTGCCGGCCTGTTCGACGCGCAGCGGCGCGTCTTCCAGCACCGTCGCCAGGGTGTAGCGCCGGGGCTGCCGCAGCGCGGCGAGATACACCACCGGTTTGATCAACGAACCGACCGGCCGCTGCGCATCCAGCGCGCGATTGAATCCCGCGAAGCGTGGCTTGCGGGCGCCGACCATCGCAGCGACTTCTCCGCTGTCGCTGCGCACCACGACCACCGCCGCCTCCAGGGTGCGCGCCGGCAGTTTGCGCGCGCGCTCTAGGGCGGCGAGACGCTGACGCACGGCGTTTTCAGTTACCTGCTGGACGTCGGGGTCCAGGGTGGTGAAGATGCGTAACCCGTCGCTGCGCAGGTCCTGCTCGCGGTAGTCCCGGCGCAGCTGCTTACGCACAAATCCCAGGTAGGCCGGATACGCCAGCGCCGACTGTATGCCTTCGCTGCTTACACCCAATGGCTCCGACTTCGACCGTTTCGCGGTCTGATCATCGATGAATTCCAACTCCCGCATCTTGTCCAGCACCAGGTTGCGCCGCTCGCGGCTGCGGCCGGAATGGCGGTGCGGATTGTACAGCGATGGTCCGCGGACCAGGCTCACCAGCAGCGCAATCTCGGAAAGCTTGAGCTCCTCCAACGGGCGGCCGAAATAGAACAGACTGCCAAGACCAAAACCATGGATGGCGCGGCCGCCGACCTGCCCCAGATAGACTTCGTTCAGATACGCCTCGAGGATCTCATCCTTGTCGTAATGGATTTCCAGCAACACCGCCATCACCATTTCGTTCAGCTTGCGCGTCAATGTGCGCTCGGCGGTGAGGTAAAAATTCTTCACCAGTTGCTGGGTCAGCGTGCTGCCTCCCTGCACCACGCGGCCGGCGCCGAGATTCACCCACAACGCGCGGGCCAGCCCCCGGGGGTCCACGCCGATGTGGGCGTAGAAATCCCGGTCCTCGACAGTCAGCAGCGCGTCAATCAACGCCTGGGGAACACTGTCGAGCCGCACCAGGGTTCGGTCCTCGTGATCCATCGAGGACACGCTGCCGAACAACCGCGGCTCGAGGCGCACCAGATCGATGGGCGCGCCGTCGCGCGTCAATCGGGCCACTTGGCCGTTGCGAAACTGGATTTCGAACGGCAGCTCCGGACGCGGGCCGTCCCAGAATACATACGGCCGCGCCACCACCGTCAGCCCATCGCCGGCGACGGTATAGCTACCCTGCCGCCGGGCATCCTGCACACGGCGGTATCCCAGTTCCTGCAACTCCTCGATGAATCGTTCGCGATCGAGGCGCAGGTCCTGGTACAGCTCCAGCGGGCGGGTGTATACATGAGCCGGTATCGGCCAGCGTTGCCCCTCGAAACGATTGCGGATGGTGATGTCGAGATAAACGATGTACGCCAGCGCCGCCACCGCCACGGCAAATGCGAGTCGCGAGAAAGTATACGCGATCCGTGTCCGCCGCCGCGGCGAGGCGCGTTTCCGGCCGCGGCGGCGTCTAGCCGCGGTTTTACTCTTACCTTTGCTCGATACGGTGTGTTTTTTTGCTTTAGACATCGGCGGGGGAGGAAAAATCAACACGCCATCGCGGTGGCGCAAGCGTCAAGCTCGTGGCGCACCGCAGTTCCAGCATAGTTCGAATGTTCCCGGATTATGTTCGCCACACACGGTGCAGGTGAAAGAATTCAACGTCTCTTGCGGCCGTTCGAACCGCTCGACGACGCTCCGTGCGCGATCCAAGTCCCGGTCCTCCACCCAAAGTTCGGGGTAGGTATGGGTGAACGGCAACTCGCCAACGCCACCTTGCGCGTTCTCGTTGAATACCTGCGCTGCGATACCCTCGGATTCCAACATATGCAACAGCAAGTACGCTTCGGGCAGATGGCCGGCTGTGTATAATCGTCGCATTGGGAAGTATCGTCGGTGTTCGCATAGTTTAGCACCATCGCCCCCGCTTCTATTTATCATTCAGAGACCCGCGCATGAACAAGCCCATTGAATTCTATTTCGACTTTTCGTCACCCTACGGTTACCTCGCCAGCACGCAAATAGACGCGTTGGCCAATCGCTTTGACCGAACCGTAATCTGGCGGCCGTTTCTGGTCGGCGCATCGTTCAAACTGACGGGCCGCAAACCCCTGCTCGAGGTACCCCTGGTCCGCGACTACATGGCGCATGACGTCGAGCGCTTCGCGCGTTTTTTGGAAATACCCTTCTCACTCCCCGAGAAATTCCCCATTGCCGCCATCGCCGCGAGCCGCGGGTTTTACTGGCTGGCGGAGCAGGACCCGGACCTTGCGATCTCCTTCGCAAAACGGGTTTATCATGCCTACTTCGCCAAGCATCAGGACATCACCAGCAGCGAAGCATTGGCGGACCTGGCCTCGTCACTGCAAATTGACCGCGATCAATGGATCGTGGCGGTGAAATCGCAGGCGATTAAAGACCGGTTCCGCGAGGAGAACGATCGCGCGTTGGAACGGGGCGTGTTCGGATCGCCGTTTTTCATCATTGGCGATGAAGCATTCTGGGGCGCGGATCGCCTACCTCAGGTCGAGCAGTGGTTATCGCGCGACGGCTGGTAGCCGGCTGTCGCCGCGCCGAAAATCGGTGTGCTATTGGTAGTAGATGTATTTCCGCGACCACGGCAGGCTGTTGTCGCCGCCGCGACTGAACAAAACTTGAAACAGTTGCAGATCGCCGAGTTTGAACGCCGAGACGGACCCGGTGAGATACAGTCGCCAGGCGCGCAGGAACCGTTCATCGAACGCCTCGGTCACATCCATGCGGTGTTCTTCGAACCGCTGCAACCAATGCTCCAGTGTCCTGGCGTAGTGCAGGCGTAGATTTTCGACGTCGAGAATGGAAAAATCATACGGCTCGAAGATGTCCATCATCTCGCTCAACGCCGGCGGATATGCGCCGGGGAAAATCCGCTTTTCGATCCAACGATTCATCAGCCGCGGCGCATTGCGTCCGATGGAATGGATCAGCGCGCGTCCGTTGTCCTTCAGGCAGTGGTCGATTACGCCCCCGAGGTCTCGATAATTTTTCCTGCCCACGTGTTCCAGCATCCCCACGGACACAAACACATCGTACTCACCGGTAACATTGCGGTAGTCATCCTCGATGTACTCGACTTTCCCCGCCAATCCTGACGCTTGCGCCTTTTCGGTCGCATACCTGACCTGCTCCTGGGAAATGTTGTAGGCACGCACCGTAACCCCATGGTGCTCCGCCATATAGCGCGCCAATCCGCCCCAACCGCAACCGGCCTCAACGACGGTGTCGCCCGGTTTGAGCTGCAACTTGCGGCATACGTGCTCCATCTTCGCCACCTGCGCGGCTTCCAGGCTCATGGCCGGATCCGGGAAATAGGCGCAGGTGTACTGCATATACGGGTGGTCCAGCCATAACTGGTAAAAATCATTGCCCAGGTCGTAATGGTGGTGGATGTTGTGCCGCGACGCCTTCAGGTTGTTGGTGCGGGGAGTAGGCGCCAAAAGCCGGATCAGCAGCCCCAGCGGCCCGGTTTCGCCGACGAGCTGCGGCTTGTGGAGCGTGGCGAGCTCGATCATGCGCAGCAGATCACCCTCCACCTCGATGTTGCCGTCACTGTACGCATCCCCGAAATACAAATCGGGATTCGCCAGTATCCCCCACAGAGCCTGTGGGTTTCTGATGTGCAGGGTCACATCGGAGCGTTGCGCGCAACCACGCAGTTGTTCACCGTTCCACAAGCTGATCGTCAACGGCGGATCGCGCATGGTTTTCAGCAGCCGTTTCAATAGCCACCGTTCGAAACCGTAGACCGGACGCGCCTCGGACGCGGATCGCCGCGTACGATGCTCGAAGTTCAGAGGTACCTCTTTGGTTTTGGTTGTCATCGGTTCTGATCCCTCGCCCAAATATCCTATAGCGAAGCGGCGTCACTGACAATACGCGCTACCGCGTCCAGCTACGCTCCGGCCCGGATACCGGGCCGGTATGCGCAAAACCGGCGCGGAACCTAGGGCGGCCGGCGCGATATGCGGATCAGTCCCCGTTCAGCAGCTCCAAGCGGTCTGCGGCCCCCAAAACAACGGTACGCCCGTCAACGGTTTTTAGAACTCTGCGATCGACCGAGTGGCGATAGACCTGATAGGTTGTGGGGTTTCCTCCTCCGATTACACGCACCGACACCACCTCGTGCTGTGACCGCCAGTGGAAATAGTAGCCAATCGCGGAAATCGCCATCAGCACGCCGACAAATCCGTAGCTGACCAGGCGGCCAAACCGGTTGTCCACCGGGGCGCCCGGCTGCGATCGCTGCGGCCCGATGCGGCTGCGGGAGCGGTAAATCGCGTACACCATGGCAACCACAAGGGCGGTAAACAACAACTTGGTCAGCATGGGGCGCACCCTAGCCCGCATTTCTCACCAGGATCCCGGATGCTGGCGCAGGACTCGTGCAGCCCGGCGACTATTCTCAGTAAGTCGCTTAAGGAGTTTACGCTGTATTTTCGTAGAACGGACACTTAGGATTCTTTCAGGTGCGTGCCAGGAATAGTCGCTGGGCGCCTGGAACGAGACCCATAGCGGGCTATGGGTCGAGTGAAGGCCAAGCGCAGGTGTGCGAGAACCAGCCAGGGCCGGGATAGCCCAGCTACTATTCTAAGGTAAGCCATGTTCGAATATACGATGTGTCTTCGAACAACTACCATACGAGTCTTTTTAGTGCTTAACAAGAATAGTAGCTGGGCGCCTGGTCAGAAATGCGGGCACAATAGCCGCCGTTACTCAGCCGCGCGGCGCATGCAACAGTGGAAAAATGAATCGCGGTTAAAAACCGCTCACACAATAACCGGGCTACAGCAATTGCAACTGAGGATCGGCGCTTGGCGGCCGGGTGAACAACTCGCAGGTCAACGGCGGCAGTGACCGCTGCAGACCGTGACGTTCAGTCGCCGCGGCGAATCGCTGGGCGATCATGTCGGCGAAAATGCCGGTGCCTCGCTTGCGGGTGCCGAAGTCGGCGTCGTAATCCTTCCCACCCCGGCATTGACGCACGATACTCATCACATGCGCCGCTTTTTGCGGATAGTGCGCCGCCAACCATTCCTGAAACAGCGCGTTCACCTCTCTTGGCAAGCGTAGCAAGATATAACTCGCCGACACTGCGCCGGCGTCGGCGGCCGCTGCGATCACTGTTTCCATTTCCGCATCCGTCAGCGCCGGCACCACCGGCGCAACCGAGACATTAACCGGAACTCCGGCGGCCGCGAGTCGGCGGATGGCCTCCAGGCGGCGGCGCGGAGCGGTGGCGCGCGGTTCCATGCGGCGCGCCAATTGATGATCCAGGGTGGTCAGCGAGATGCTGACGCTGACCAGACACCGCCCGGCCAGCGGAGCCAGGAGGTCGAGATCGCGTTCGACCAGGCTGGATTTCGTCGTAATGCACAGCGGATGATTGCACGCCGCCAACAACTCCAGGATGCCGCGCATCAGCCGGTAGCGGCGCTCTATGGGTTGATACGGATCCGTGTTGGTCCCCAACGCCAATACCCGACAGCGATAATTGCTGCGGCTGATCTCCTCGCGCAGCAAGCCGGGTGCGTTCGGCTTGACCAACAGCCTGGTTTCGAAATCCAGGCCGGCGGACCAACCCAAATAAGCATGCGTCGGCCGGGCGAAACAATACACGCAGCCGTGTTCACAGCCACGATAGGGATTGACCGATTGTTCGAAGGGCACATCCGGCGACTGGTTGCGCGCCAGGATGGTTTTCGAGGCGTCCACGGTCACGTGGGTCTTGAACGTCGACTCGGGTTGCTGTTGCGGCGCCCACCCGTCGTCCACCCGCTCATGCTGATAAGGCTCGAATCGGCCGTCGACGTTGCTCAGGGCACCACGACCCTTGCGCGGATTTGCGGCATGCGCGGTTAAGCGGGACGCGTAATCCTTATTCACCGCGCGCACCCACAGACACGGTTCATTTGCCGCGCGTATCGCTGACTCGGTAGTCCCATTTGAGATCACCCCTGGGCCGCATATTGTCGAACGCGAACTGCTCGGTGATGTCCCGGGCCTGGGTCGGCGGTATTACGAGATGAATATCCTTGAATTGCTGACCGACGACCTCGCAGGATTTCGGATCTCCGGTCGCCCCACAGTCGGAGGCGATGACGGTGAGCCTGAACCGCGTTAGCGTCTGATCAGGGGCGGTGTTTTTCACCCGGGCGTTTAATTTATAACTACCGCCGTAAGCCGGGATCATGTTCGTGCTCGTGAGCTGCACCGCAGCCGCGGGAATTACATCGGAGGTTTCCTTGACGCCGATTTCGGCGTACCAGATTAAACCGACTATTGATACCAGGACCACCGACGCGATCAGCACCATCGACCATCGCAGTCCCAACACAATTACCAGTGTGGCCACGGTAAGAGCCGCGGCGATAACAAGCAGCACCCAAGCCATTCGCTTTCTTCTTCGCTATGTGTATGTGTCGCCGTCTCCGGCTTGTCGTTGCTTTTTATAGCACAAAGCGCAGCGTTGAATTCAAATAGATTCCGTTGACGAGCTTCGGCGCTGCACTGGAGCAAAACGTGCTCCTGGTCTACTATCAGCGTTACAGTGCACGAGCATTCCGTTCCCAGGTAAATCAAAGTGGTTTCGACCTCGCCTATCAAACCCAAGGAAATTGACCAGTATTTGTCGGTTCGCGGCCTTCTCGAAGACCTGGTTGCGGACACCATGATTTCACCGGAAGAGGCAAAGCGGCTATACACGTACAGCCGCATGAAGACCGATTCCAGCAAACATCCCTTGGTCATCATCGCCGAATTGCAGCCCGCCGACATGCGCAATCCCGGCAGAATCCTGGTGCTGGAGCATCTCGTGGCATGGCTGGCGAAAAGGATCGGCATGCCCTACGAACGCATCGATCCGCTCAAAATCGACGTGCGCAAGGTGGCGCATTTGATTTCCTACGCATACGCCGCGAAAAGGCACATCCTGCCCATCGAGGTGTCCCGCGATACGGTGGTCATCGCCTGCGCCGATCCGTTCCAAGTCGATTGGCAAGACGAAATCAGCCAACTGTTGCGCAAGAATGTGCTGCTGGTGCTTGCCAACCCCCTGGAGATCGCACGTTATCTGAATGAGTTCTACAACATCGCCCGTTCCATCAAGCGGGCCACGCGGGAGGGGGAAGAGTCGGGGCGACAGATCATCCAGAACCTGGAGCAACTGATTGAACTGGGCCGCCTGGGTCAACTCGATGCTGAAGACCACCACGTCGTGCATATCGTCGACTGGTTGCTGCAATACGCCTTTGAGCAACGCGCCAGCGACATCCACCTCGAGCCACGGCGCGAACAAGGGGACATTCGTTTCCGCATCGATGGGGTTCTTCATTCGGTATATCAGGTGCCTCCCAATGTGATGAGCGCCATTATCGGACGCATTAAGACCTTGGGCAGAATGGACATCGCGGAAAAGCGACGACCTCTGGACGGGCGGTTGAAGACCAAGACCCCGGAGGGCAGCGAGATTGAACTGCGACTGTCCACCGTTCCCACCGCGCTCGGCGAAAAGATGGTGTTGCGCATCTTCGATCCGACGGTGATGCGGCGCAGTTTCGAGGACTTGGGATTGTCCAGCGAGGAACTGGACATCTGGGGGAGCATTGTCAAACAACCCCACGGTATTATCCTCGTCACCGGCCCCACGGGATCCGGAAAGACCACCACTTTGTATTCCACGCTCAAGCAGCTCGCCACTCCGGATGTCAACGTGTGCACCATCGAAGATCCCATCGAAATGGTGGAACCCACTTTCAATCAAATCCAGGCGCAGCCCGGCATCGACCTGACCTTCGCCGCCGGGGTGCGCGCCCTGCTGCGCCAGGACCCGGACATCATCATGATCGGCGAGATACGCGACCTGCAAACCGCGGAGATGGCGGTGCAAGCGGCGTTGACCGGCCACCTGGTGTTTTCCACGCTGCATACCAACGACGCGCCCTCGGCGATCACCCGCTTGCTGGAGATCGGCGTACCGGCTTACCTGATCAACGCCACGGTGTTGGGGGTGGTGGCGCAACGCCTGGTGCGCACGCTGTGCCCGGACTGTAAAACCGAAGTGTCGCTGTCGGACGACACGTGGCGGGTGCTGGTGCGGCCGTGGGATCTGGCCGCTCCCGAACCGGCGTACGGACCCAAGGGATGCCTGGAGTGCCGGAATACCGGATATTACGGCCGCATCGGACTCTATGAGATGGTGCGCATGACGCCCACGCTGCAAAAACGGGTCATTTCTTCGGCGGATCTCGCCGCTATCCGCGAGCAGGCGCTGAAGGACGGGATGCAGCCGCTACGCATCAGCGGAGCGAAAAAAATACGCGCCGGGATCACCACACTCACCGAAATCATGCGGGTAATACCCAAAGACAACACGGACATCTGACAGTTCGTGCGCCCCTGGCGCTGGTTTCGCTGCGGTGCTGCAGCCGCCGCGTTATCTGACGCCGAACACCATCTCCCGCGCCCGGCTGGCGATGTCGGCGCCAAACACGCGCTCCAGGACCAACGACAGCGCGACGGAACCACCGGAAAGCAGCCGGTCATGAAAGCCGCGCAGGTTGAAACCGGGTTCTTCCGCCCGGCAGCGGTCGCGCACCGCGTTAATCAACGCCCACCCGGTGGCATATCCCAGCGGCACCGTCGGTGCTCGGCTGTACCAGGTCAAGTCCGCCATCGCCTGCTCGGCGGGAAATCCGAGATGCCGCTGCATGCGTTCACTGGCTTCCTCGAGCGTCGTGCCCCGTGTGTGAATCTCAACATCAATCATGATCCGCAGCGCCCGCCACAGGCGATCCTTCAATAAAAGGAACTCGTGTTCGGGTTGATCGAGGAATCCCTGCTCACGCATCAATTGCTCGCAATACAAGGCCCAGCCCTCGTACAGGGTCGCCGACGCATTGAGCAAACGTGGAAATGTGCGCGTTACCGGATTGTTATTGGCGGTCACGAACTGCAGGTGATGGCCGGGGTAGGCTTCATGGGCGCAGGTTGACATGAGCCCGAGGTAATTGTGCTCGGCCAGCATCGCGGGTTGATCTGCGGGGGTGACGTAGTAGTAACCGTGTTGATCGGCGTCGTCCGGCGCCGGCTCCATATACGCGGCAAATGGGATCTCATGGCGAAGAAACACGGGCGTTTCTATCACCGTCAACGTCTCGCGCTGCGGAAGCGTGATCAGATCTTCACGCATCAGGAACTCGCGGGCGGCGCCCATCTGCACGCGATAGCTGTCGACCAGCGTCTGCGCCGTGGGATGGTGCGCCTGAATCTTTGCCGCCAACGCAGCGATGTCGTCGCTGCCGCTCAGCTCGCGGCACACCCTGTGGAGCTCGCGCTCGGTGTGGGCGAACAATTCCGATCCCAGGGTGTGCAGGCGGGCCGCATCGACATCGAGGAAATGCCGTAATTCGAGCAGCATCGCGAATCGCTTGCCGCCGCTGGCGAAATCACCGCCTGCCCTGGGACCGAGCTCGGTTTGCAGGAATTCGGCGTAACCGCCCAACGCCTCGACCCCTTGCGCAATCAGTTCGGGCAATTTCCGATACACTTTGACGGCGTCCACCACCTTGATATTACCGGTCAGGCCGCGCAAGAACTCCATGCCCGACTCCGCCGCGAGCGCCGCTGACTCGAGCCACAACGGCGGTATTGCCTCCGGCGCCTGCATCAGCATATATCGCGCATCGCGCAGATATGCGGGGATGGCCTTCAGCCGCGCGATCAGCGCCGGCGCAAAATTGTCGATATCGCGAATGGTCAGTTGATGGATGGCGTTCAGCGGCAGATAACGCTGCGGATCCCGGTGGCGCCAGTCGAATTCCGACATCGCCTCGATTTCCAGCACCGCCGCACCGGCCATCAGCCGCGCGTCGATCCGCTGATCTTCATCGAGCGCCGATTGATCGACGGCCTCGAGGCCGTCGAGGAGTTTCTCGTTGAGCACCAACAGCGCACTGACGTCGTCGTCGGCATACGGGGTGAGACGGTCCGCATGGGCCTGAACGCCTACATCCAACGCCGCCTCCGGATGATAGCGGAACCAGGCCCGATAATAACTGTCCCGCAGACTTTCGAACTCGTGATCGGGTGCGGCCATGCAACTGAGCGTGGGGATACCGCCGGTTAAGGATTCGGCGAGATGATTTGATAACTGTGGGATATTTTTGCGGTCTTGCCCAGCATAATCGAGGCTGAGCAATATTTTTCCGCGGACAGTTCCACCGCGCGCTTGACCGCCTTGTCGGTCAGCTTGTCGCCGCTGATAAAGAAATTGACGCGGATATGGGTGAACACCTTAGGCACGTCTTCGGCGCGGTCGGCCTCCAGCTCCACGCGGCAGCCGGTCACCTGGTGGCGGGATTTACGCAGAATGTGCACCACATCAAAGGCCGTGCACGCCCCCATGCCCAGCAACACCAACTCCATCGGCCGGGCGCCGAGATTACGGCCGCCGTACTCCGGAGGGCCGTCTACGCCTATCGTGTGACCGCTTTCCGTGGTGCCCTCGAAGTTGACACCGTCTCTGAGGTCAATTGACGCTTTCATCCGCTCTCCACTCTAATTCCAGGCGCCGGTAGCGCAAAAAGTTCAGCCAGCTTGGCCCCGGGCTCCGTGGCGCGCATGAATGCTTCGCCGATAAGGAACCCGTAGACACCGTGCTCAACCATGAGCTTGACGTCATCCCGCGCATGAATTCCGCTTTCGGTGACTACGATGCGATTGTCGGGAATCAACGCCAACATGTCGAGGGTGGTTGCCAGGCGGGTTTCAAAGGTTCTCAAGTCGCGATTATTGATTCCGATCATCGGCACCCGCAAATCCAATGCGCGCTCCAATTCCGGTTCATCGTGGACCTCGACCAACACGTCCATGCCCAGCTCCAACGCCAGGCTCGACAGCTCCATGAGCTGCGCATCGCCGACCGCGGCGACGATCAATAGAATGCAATCGGCGCCGATGGCCCGCGCCTCCCACACTTGGTAGGGATCGATAGTGAAATCCTTGCGCAATACCGGCAGCGCACAGGCCTGCTTGGCCTGAATCAGATAGTCGTCGTGACCTTGAAAAAATGCGCTATCGGTCAACACCGACAGGCAGGTGGCGCCGGCCTCGGCATAACTCCCGGCGATCGCCACCGGATCGAAATTCGCGCGAATCACCCCCTGACTCGGAGACGCCTTTTTAATCTCCGCGATAACCGCCGGTTGTCTGCGCGTGATGCGTTCTTCCATCGCCTCCAGAAAACCGCGCGGATGAGGAGTATCGTGTGCTCTTGCACGCAATTCCTGAAGCGGTTGCACGCCGGTGCGCTGGGTAATTTCCCGCGCCTTGTGGCGCAGGATCTTAGTGAGGATGTCGACCTGGGCGGACATGCCTTACTGGTTGGTGAATGCAACGAATTGATCGAACTTGCGCTGCGCGGATCCATCCGCGATCGCCGCCAATGCCTTGCTCACCCCGGATTTGAGATCGTCAGCAACGCCAGACGCATAGATCGCCGCCCCGGCGTTGAGCGCAACAATGCCCCGCGCCGGACCGGCATCGCCGTCGAGCACGCCGCGAATCATTTTGAGGCTATGTTCCGCGCTGGTTACCGCCAATTGTTCAATGTCCGCCCGGTCGAGATCGAAGTCTTCCGGGGTGATCACGTAAGCTTGGATTTCGCCGTCTTTCAATTCCGCCACATGGGTCGGCGCGCCGATACTGATCTCATCCATGCCGTCTTGCGCATGGACGACCAACACGTGGCGACTGCCGAGCTGGCGCAACACCTGCGCGATCGGCTCCAGCAACGCCGCGTCGAATACCCCCAACACCTGATTCGGCGCTCCGGCTGGATTGGTCAACGGGCCCAGCACATTGAACACGGTGCGTACGCCCATTTCACGCCGCGGGCCGATGGCGAATTTCATCGCCCCGTGATGCAGCGGCGCGAACATGAAGCCAATGCCGACTTTTGCGATACATTGCGCCACCCGCTGCGAATCGAGTTCCAAGTTGGCGCCCGCCGCCTCCAACAAATCCGCACTGCCGGACTTGCTCGATACCGAACGATTTCCATGCTTGGCGACTTGCGCACCCGCGGCGGCGGCGACGAACGCCGACGCGGTGGAAACGTTAAAGGTATTGCGCGCATCCCCTCCGGTGCCGCAGGTGTCCACCAGATGCGGCGCCGACACCGTGACTTTGGACGCCAGGGCACGCATCACCTCGGCGGCCGCCGTGATTTCATCGATGGTTTCGCCTTTCATGCGCAGCCCGATGAGGAAACCACCGATCTGCGCCGGCGTGGTCTCGCCGGTCATGATTGCCTGCATCACCTCGCGCATGTCCTCACGGGACAAATCGCGTCTTTCAATAACCGCACTTATAGCTTGTTGGATATTCATAACATGAGCAAACGATTCGAAGTCTTTAACTGGATCGCGAAGCGCAATCCTCGAGCTTACCGCACGCCGGCGCCCGGCACGGGAGCGGCGGCACGGGGACATGTCCTTGCTTGCGCCGGTTCACGATCTGGCGATCAAGTTTCCAGGAAATTGCGTAACAAATCATGACCGTGTTGCGTCAGAATGGACTCGGGATGAAACTGCACCCCTTCCACATTCAGCGATTCGTGCCTGAGTCCCATGATCTCGCCGTCGTCGGTCCACGCCGTGATCTCCAGACATTCCGGTAAAGTCTCGCGCTCCACGACCAATGAGTGATACCGCGTCGCCGGAAACGGGCTCTCGAGCCCGCGAAACACCCCTTGGCCACGGTGATGAATCAGCGATGTCTTTCCGTGCATCAGCTCTTTGGCGCGCGCGATAACGCCGCCGAAGGCCTGGCCAATACTTTGATGACCGAGGCACACACCAAGGATCGGAATCTTACCACCGAACTGATGAATCACCTCCACCGAGATGCCCGCCTCATTAGGGGCACAAGGCCCCGGCGAGATGACGATGAAATCCGGTTGCATCTGCGCAATCTCCGCAATGGTGATCTGATCATTACGATAGACCTCCACATCCTCGCCGAGCTCACCCAGGTATTGCACCAGGTTATAGGTAAACGAATCGTAGTTATCTATCATCAGTAATGACATAGGTCACCCGTGCGAATATTTCTCGACGATTGTTGCGCACCTTGCCGGCGTGACCGTCAATCCGGGCTCAGCCCGCGATCGAGACCGGCGCTGGCCATCGCCACCGCGCGAAAGATCGCGCGCCCCTTGTTCATGGTTTCCATCCACTCCCGGCTGGGCACCGAATCGGCAACTATTCCGGCGCCCGCTTGTATATACAGCACTTCATCTCGTATCACCGCGGTGCGTATTGCGATGGCGGTATCCATGTTCCCGTTCCAGCCGATGTACCCCACGGCGCCGGAGTATATGCCGCGTTTATCCGGCTCCAATTCGTCGATGATTTCCATGGCCCTGACCTTGGGCGCGCCGCTCACGGTGCCCGCCGGGAACGTAGCGCGCAGCACATCGATCGCGTCGAGCGCTTCGGCCAACTCGCCTTGCACGTTGGAAACGATGTGCATGACATGGGAATAACGCTCGACTATCATTTTTTCTGTAAGGCGGACCGAACCGGTGGTCGCCACCCTGCCGACGTCGTTGCGTCCCAGATCCACCAGCATCAAATGCTCCGCCAGTTCCTTGGGATCCGCCATCAACTCGCGCTCCAGGCGCAAATCGTCCTCGGAATCCCGTCCGCGGCGGCGGGTGCCGGCAATGGGGCGCACCGTCACCTCACGGTCCTCCAATCGCACCAGGATCTCCGGCGAGGAACCCACGATTTGAAAATCGTCCATATCCAGGAAATACATATAGGGCGACGGATTGACGGTGCGCAATGCCCGATACATGTCGATGGGCTCGGCGTAAAACGGGATGGACAAGCGCTGGGACAGGACCACTTGCATGATATCCCCGTTGCGGATGTACTCCCGGGATTGCTCCACCGCGTCTTCGAAATCCGCCTGTGTGAACTCGGATTCAAAATCCTCCTCGTCGACACGCATTGGCTCGTGATCGCCGGAGGCCAATAGCGGAATATCGCGAAGATCCGCAATGAGTTCCTCCAGACGCCGGTTGCCTTGTTTCCAGCCCGCAGAATCCTCCGGATCGATATGGGTGATGACGTGCAGCCGTCCGGTCAGATTATCGAACACCAGCACGTCTTCGGAGACCATCAGCATGATATCCGGGGCGCCGACGGGATCAGGCTTGTGGGACGGGCCCAGATGGGTCTCGATGTATCGCACCGTGTCGTAGCCGAAATAACCCACCAAGCCCCCGGTGAACCGCGGCAACCCGTCAATCTCCGGCACTCGGTAACGCCGCTGAAATTCGCCCACCGCCGCCAGCGGGTCGTCAACGGTTTCCTGTTCAACGACCTCGCCGTCGTCAAGCACCTGCAGTTCATTTCCCCACACCCGCAACACGGTACGGCAGGGCAGACCGATAATGGAGTAGCGGCCCCATTTCTCGCCGCCGTGAACCGATTCCAGCAGATACGAGTAAGGGCCGTTGGCCAGCTTGAGGTAGGTGCTGACCGGGGTATCGAGGTCAGCCAATACCTCGCGCATCAGCGGAACGCGATTGAATCCTTGGGACGCGAAGTTAGCGAGATCGGACTTTTGAACGGGCATAAATCATCACCGGGTACGGAATGTGGTCAACACATGAGATAGTCGGACAGGCTCAGCAGCGCCAACAGCGCGCCACACCGCTCCATGTCCAATCCCGCCCAATGATGTGAATGCTCACGTCGTTACGCAGTCAATCGATGATCTGGAGAATGCCGGATAGTTCCTTGAACGACGCTATGATTGCGTTAGGATCGTGTTTCGTCAAGTCCACACCCTGATTGTAGCCGTAGGTAACACAGATCACCGGCATGCCCGCCGCCTTGGCCGCCTGGATGTCATTGATCGAATCCCCGATCAAGATCGCATCGCCCGGGGCGATGCCGAATTGCTCACAAATGTGCAGCAACGGCATGGGGTCCGGTTTTTTCTTCGCCAGGCTGTCGCCGGAAACAACCGATTCGAAAAATCCGTCCAGCTCCAGCTCCTCCAGTAACGGTTCGGTAAAGGCCTGTGCTTTATTGGTCACGCACGCCAGCCTGAATCCCACGCCCTTGAGTTCGGTGATCGCCTCGCGCACGTCGGGATAGGGTTCGCTGTGCTCGCAAACACCCTCCATATAATGCCGATGAAACAGCGCGTGTCCGCGTTCGAACAGCTCGGGCTCCGGTTCACCGTCCCAGGTTTCGGTCAACGCCCGCTTGACCAGGCGTGTGACCCCGTTGCCGATCCAATTCATTACGTCGCTCTGCGGCAGCGTGGACATGCCAAGATCTTCGCGCATGCGGTTTACCGCATTGGCAAGATCCGGGGCGGTATGAATCAGGGTGCCGTCGAGATCGAATATGAGCGCGCGGACCTTGTACGAATCCCGGACACCGGCGGCGCCGGTATTGGATGCGCCGGCCGTCATGGCACCGCCTTGGCGATCTCCGCGCGCATCGCCGCGATGGTCGCCTGGTAATCGTCGGTGCCGAAGATCGCCGACCCGGCGACAAACGTGTCGGCGCCGGCCGCGGCGATTTGTCCGATGTTGTCGATCTTCACCCCGCCGTCGATCTCCAGCCTGATATCGCGCCCGCTGCTATCGATAATGGCTCGCACCTGTTTGAGTTTTTCCAAAACATAGGGGATGAATTTTTGTCCGCCGAAGCCGGGATTGACCGACATCAGCAGCACCATATCCAGATGCTCGGTGACGTGGCGGAGATAGTCCACCGGCGTCGCCGGATTGAACACCAGTCCGCACTTACAACCCGATTCCTTGATCAGCTGCAATGACCGGTCGACGTGTTCGCTGGCCTCGGGATGGAATGTAATATAGGTCGCCCCGGCGGCGGCAAAGTCGGGAATGATGCGATCCACCGGCTTTACCATCAGATGAACGTCGATGGGCGCATCGATGCCATGATTGCGCAACGCCTCGCAGATCAACGGCCCGATCGTCAGATTCGGCACGTAATGGTTGTCCATCACGTCGAAATGCACGATATCGGCCCCCGCCGCCAATACGTTTTCAACCTCCTCACCCAGACGGGCGAAATCCGCGGAGAGAATAGAAGGAGCAATCGCGTAATCTGCCATACGGTTTCCTTGACTCATTAGTTTTATCGAATGGATGTCGCCCAGAGATTAACCACATTTGGCGGCAAGTGACAATGACCGAGAACAAGTTGATGCACCGGCGCCGATCCACCGATGGCTTCAACCGTGCCCCGCGGTACTAACGGATCGCCAGAAACAGAGCGCCGTTGCCGCGGCGGATATTCATCAGGACCCCGTTGGGCGACGCCGCCAGCGCCGCGCGCATCTCGTCGACGTCGCGCACCGTCACCCGGTTCACCGACACGATCACGTCGTCCTTGCGCAGTCCCGCACTCCACGCCCGGCTGCCCGGCTCGACGTCGGCAACCAGGACGCCCGCCTGCTCTCCGATGCCGGAATCATCGAACTTATTGGAGAATCGCGCGCCGGCGAGCCGACGGCTGAGCTTTTCGCCTTCGATTGCCGATAGTTTCGGTTGTTCGATTTTGGCGGTAACCTTGCGTTCCCGGCCGCGCCGCACAACAGTCAATTCAACCACCTGACCGATGCGCAATAATCCCACCGCGTTGCGCAAATCGGCGGCGTCCTCGACCACCTTGCTGTTGACCCGCATCACGACATCACCCTCGCGCAGGCCGGCCTTCTCGGCGGGCGAATCGGGGACTATTTGCGCCACCACCGCGCCGCTGTTTTCCGGGATGCCGAATGCGCGCGCCAGTTCCGGGGTAAGGTCCTGAATGTGCACCCCCAGCCGGCCACGGCGGACTTCACCGAATTCCACCAGTTGATCCTTGAGCTGCTTCGCCATATTGATGGGGATCGCAAAACCGATGCCGACGTTACCGCCGGAGGGCGCCAGGATCGCGGTGTTGATGCCCACCAGTTCACCGCGAAGATCAACCAACGCGCCGCCGGAATTGCCGGGATTAATGGACGCATCCGTCTGGATGAAATCTTCATAACCCTCGATGCCCAGCCCGCTGCGTCCCAGGGCGCTGATGATGCCTGAGGTGACGGTCTGATTGAGCCCGAAGGGATTGCCGATGGCGACCACGAAGTCCCCCACGCGCAGTGCGTCGGAGTCTCCCAGTCGTATCGCCGTGAGTTTGGTCGCCGGGATGCGAATAACCGCCACATCGGAATCGGGATCGGCGCCGATGAGCTCCGCGGTGAAGTTGCGGCCGTCCTGCAGGGTGACGGTAATTTCATCGGCCTTGTCGATGACGTGGGCATTGGTCATCACGTAACCTTGCCTGGCGTCGACGATGACCCCCGAGCCGAGGCTCTGCGTGCGCCGCCGCCGCGGCCGCGGCTCGGGCAGATCAAAGAACCGGCGGAAGAACGGATCCTGCAGCAGCGGATTTTCGCGAATGCGCACGTCGCTGCGGGTGGCGATGTTCACAACCGCCGGGGTAATCTGCTCCAACATCGGCGCAAGACTCGGCAGCGGCTCGCCGGCAACCAGCGCCGGCAACGCGGCCCCCGCGATGGACCACGGCGTCCACGCCAGGATCAGCAAGCCCACCGCCCGCCAGCAAGCATATCGCCGTTTGTGCATATTGACTCTCTCTAGGCAGCTCAAGGTCTGTGGTTCGCCGCGAACGACACCGGCGGCGACGGCGGGTTCAGCGCCCACCCGCCGGCGCAGCTTTCAATAGATACCACGAATCGCGCAGCGGTAACCAGTGTCGGCCTGCCAGCGCCGGGTCCCGGGGCTGGGGTGGCTCGACATCGGGCGAAAACGCCAACACCAGTCGCGGATTGTCTTTCGGCGAGAACGTGACGTAGGTGTCGTAGGTGGTGACCAGCGTTTGGCTCAGCGAGCCGGGAATCGGGACCTTGGCGCCGCGGCCCGGACCCAGCACCTGCCCCGCGTAATCGCGCGCCGCACCCTCGTTCATATACAGCCATTTTTCGCTGAGCGGCTTGCCTTGCCAGCAATTCTGCAGCGCGAAGAACACAACCAACAACACGGTAATGAATATCAGCAGCCGGTTCGCATTCATCTGAAACATGGTTCGGCGTTTTTCCTACTCGTTGGTTACCCCGTGGGGTACATGACCTGTCGGCACGTGCTGGCGCGCAGATTCACAGTGATCCCGCTGATCGTCAAAGAATATGTCGGCGCCGAATGTGCGCAGGAACTCACCCTTGTCCATGCCGCCGAGAAACACCGCTTCGTCGATGCGAATGTCCCAGGCGCGCAAGGTGCGAATCACCCGTTCATGGGCGGGCGCCGAACGCGCGGTGAACAAGGCGGTGCGAATCGGCGCATCGTCGGAGGGAAACTCCGATTGAATACGGTGCAACGCGCGCAGCACATCTTTGAACGGCCCCCCCGGCAGCGGTTTTTTCGCCGCCGCCACCTCCGACGCGGTGAACGCCTCCAGCCCCCCGTTCTTGAACACCCGTTCCGCCTCGTCCGCGAACAACACGGCATCGCCGTCGAAGGCGATCCGCAGTTCGTCAGTCTCATTCATTCCCACGTTTGACGGCAGGATGGTCGCCGCTGCGAATCCGGCATCCAGGGCAGACCTGACATCCAACGGGTCCGCGGACAGAAATAAATTGGCATTGAAGGGACGCACGTACCGGTACGGGCTGATGCCGCCGGTGAACGCCGCGCGGCTGATATCCATGCCATAGTGCTGGATCGAGTTGAAAACGCGCAGGCCGGTATCCGCGCTGTTGCGGGAGATCAATATCACTTCAACGCGATCGCGCTCGTGATTCAGCCGGTTCAAACGCAATAGTTTCTGTACCAGGGGAAATGCAACACCCGGGTTGAGGACTTCGTTCTCGTGTTCGATCTGGTAACGGCAGTAGGCGTCCACTCCCTGTTGTTCGAACACGCGATGGCTCTCCTCGAGGTCAAACAACGCCCGCGATGAAATTGCAACCACCAGCTTCTGATTCGCTGAATCCGGCATATCCTCAATAATGTCTCAGCAATTCACAAAATGCACCTAAACATGCTCTGATTATTTCAGAGGTGCCGAGAAAAACGAAAATCGCACTTTTCGTTTTTCGAGCTCTGATCACACCGGGATGGCTTATTCAGAGCTTCCCGAACAATACCGGCTACGCCCCCCGGTACGGCCACTCCCGCCAACGCCGGAGCAGAGGAAAATATAACCCAAGGCGGATCGTGCGGTCTTCCATGGCCCCGATCATGCGCGCATAGCATTCAAGTTGGGACCGGTAACGCTGCACCTCGCGATCGAGAAACTCCTCCAAGCGTCCGCCGCGGTGGGCACTGCTTTTAAAGTCCACGATCCAGCGGATACCGTTACGGTCTATGAACGTTCGGTCGATACGTATGTGCCTGACCACGCCGTCGACTACGCCGCTCAGCGCGTATTCGCTGTGCACGTCGCGGTGCGTGGCGTCGAACAGCCACCGCCCGCGCGGGTCCTCGGCGATGTCCCGTGCGACTTGCTGCAGTTGGATCAAATACGCCTGCAGCTCGTCGTCCGCGATACCGCGCGCCTTGAGCGCTTTACGCCAACGCGCGAGCTGCGGTTGAACATCGCGGTCGCCAGACGCCAGGCCTTCCCGGGTGGGCAGCTGCTGCAAGTACTCATGAACCAGGATGCCGAGTTGCCGGGTCTTTTCGCCCACCCAGGAAAACTCGATGTCGGCGCCGACCCCACGGTCCGGCGGCGGCATGACTGCCGGCATGGGCGTGGCGGGTTCGGGGACGCGCCAATCCACCGGCAGCCGCTGCAGCGGTCCTGGCGACGTCACCGGCGTCTTGGCCGCCGGGACCTGGCGGCCACCGGCGGCCGCGAATTCCGGCTGCACCACGGGCCACAATCGGTGTAAAAAGCTTGTTACCGCGGGTGCGCCGACCCGCCCATCGGGCAAGCTGTCAGCGGCCGCAATCAGGTGCAGATTACGGCGGGCACGGGTGCAGCCCACATAGAGCAGGCGGGCCACCTCGAAGGCGTCCTTGTCCGCGCGCAGCTGGCGCAGGCAGTCGTAGTGGGGATCGGCGCGGCGTCCGGGTCCCGGCAACGGCGCCAACAGCAGGCTTTCACCGTGCGCCGTCGCGTCCTCCTCCCACAACAGCAGCTTGGACTCTTCGTGTCGCGGCGTGCGCTCCAAGGCCGGGATAATGACGGTGTCGAATTCCAGGCCTTTGGCCTTGTGCACGGTCATGATCTGCACTGTGGCATCCGGATCGACTTCCGGCCGCACCCAGGTATCGTGCAGCGCGCGCCGCAGGGCTGAACTGTTCGCGACGCGCCCGCCGGCGTCGTGTTCGCCGAGCAATGCAAGGAAGTTATCGGCATAACCGAGCGCCCGCGGCGACACGCATGCGGGACCTCCTAGCTGCTCCCAGGTCCTCGCCACCCAGTCACGTAGCGAGCCGCGGCCGCGATGTGCCAGGGATTGCCCAATCACCGACGCCGTCCGCTCGGCGCGCTGCCGCCCTTCGGCGCCCAGTGTGGCGAGCACGGATTGCGATTGCAGCTGATCCCATACACAGCGCCCGGCGTCATCCGCCACCAGCGAAAAAAGATCCCGCAAGCTCAGTCCGCACCAGGGCGCTTTGAGGATTGCCAGCCACGCCATGCGGTCCGCCGGATTCAGCAGCGCCTGGGTCAGGGACAGCAGGTCCTGAACCACGGGCTGGCGCACCAGGCTGTCGATCTCAACACCGACGTATTCAACACCGGCGTGATTGAGCGCCGGAATGATCTCGCGCAGATGCGTTCGGCTGCGCACCAGCACCGCCACGCTATGTTGCGGCCGTTGGCGGCGGGTTTGCGTGATCACTTCCGCGACCATCCGCGCTTGTGTTACGCGTTGCGCATCCCGCAACGGATGAACGCTAACGCCGCAATTGGCGGAGGCTGCGACCGCCGCGGCGGATGGCGCGAACGTCACCGCACCGCGCCGCGCAGCGGAAGGCGTCGGCGGATGTGTATGAAAACACCGGTTGATCCACGCGACAATGCTCGGATCCGAGCGAAAATTCGCCTCGAGGCTTAGGGATTCGGTGCGCACGCTGCCCAACCCTCCCGCGACCACCTGTTCGAACAGCCCCACCTCGGCTTCCCGGAAGCGGTAGATGGACTGCATGGGATCGCCAACCAGGAACAAAGTCCTGCCGTCTTCCGGCTGCCAGCCTGCGGTCAATCGCTGCAGCAAGGCGAATTGACTGAGCGACGTGTCCTGAAACTCGTCCACCAGGAGATGCTGAATACGGTAATCCAAAGCCAACGCCAGATCGGTGGGATTATCCGGTTCCCCGAGCGCCCAGTTGGCGCGCCGATTGAGTTCGATGAAATCAACACAGCCGGCCCCGGCGAATATCACGTCGAGCTGCGCCGCCGCCAAGGGCAACAGACGGATCAGCGACGAAACGACTTGCCATTGCTCATCGGTGTATCGCGAATCCGGTAAACGGGACACACTCCCCAACGCACAGCGGAACTTTTCGTGTGCCGCCAGCGCCTGCAGCGTATCGTGCATGCGTTGGCGCATCATCTGTGCGCGGGGCGACTTGCCGGCGGGGAATCCGTGCCTTTTGTCCACCTTCTGCCGCCAACCGCCGTCTTTGCGCAACAGCAATTCCGACAATCCCCGCCAGCGCGGCAGGTCGGCGCTGGCTGTGCCGGGGAAACCGCCACCGCCACCCCACGCGTTAAGCGGTGACGCGAGTTGCGACGGCGCCAATTGCTGTGCCGCGTATGTGGCGCACGCCACCAGTTCCTCGGCCATGGCCTCAGGCAGCACACGGCGCGCTGCCGACAGCTCACGTTCCGTCAGCTGTTCCCACGCCGATTCCAGGGAAGCGCGCCGGGCGTCGGATTCGCACTCCAATCCCCCGCCGATGTGCCGCAACCATTGGTCGCGGCGGCGCAACATCTCGACGATCAGTTCCACCGCGCGGGACACACGGTTATCCACGTGCGCCAGCAGTACGGCGACCGCCTGCGACCAGGACCGCTCGGCGCCACCGAGCAACCACACTGTACGCAGCGCAGCTTCGCGGTAAAGCTCGGAAGCGTCTTCGACTACCGACAGCGTCGCACCGGAACGGGATAACAGCGGGAGCTGGCTGGTCAAGGCCGCGCACAGTGCATCGATGGTCTGGATGCGAAGTCGCGCCGGATGTTGTTCGAGCCGCCAATCCCGCGCCTGGTTGTTGCGCCACGCCTCATTCGCCACCCGCCAGAGCTCCCGTTCGAATTCGTCTTTGGGGCATGGCTGCTGCGCCCGCCTCACTGCATCCAACACTCGCTCGCGCATCTCCGCGGCCGCCTTTCTGGTGAAGGTGATCGCCACCACCTCCTCGGGGTGATGGACTCGTGACAGCAATACCAGGAACCTGCGAATCAGCAGTTCGGTCTTTCCCGATCCCGCCGGCGCTTGGACGATGAACGAGGTGTGCGGATCCAGCGCCCGCTGTCTCACAGGGTGGTCCGCGGGCTTAGTCATTCCCATCCTCTTCGTAATCCGCGCCGTCCCGCTCGAATACGCGGCACACCGGCCGCACATCACAGTGTTGACACTCGGTGGGTGATTTCGGATCCACCTGAGCTTCACCGTCGCGTATCGCCGCGGCCAGGCGCTCGATCACCGTGCGCCACTGGCGCTGCTGTGCGGTCCAATCGCGTCCGCCGCTGAACTTGCTGTCCGCGAAAGACTGAATTCCGGGCGCCATGGCGACGGACCCCAGACCCTTGATTGTGCACTCTCCGCGCCGCACCTGCGCAAACGCAAGGGCGGAGACCGGTTCCCGCATCGACAGCAGGTACACCGGCAGTTGCGGGTCGCCGGGCCGGTCACCGAACCATTGACTCACACCGGCATTCAGGCCGGTCTTGTAGTCAAATACGATGATCGCGCCGTCCTCGCACCGGTCCACGCGATCGGCGCGCAACGAAAACTCGACACCCGCGGCGGTAAACGAGGTCTGTTGTTCGCCGGCGACGACCGCGAAGGGGTCACGGGTCCGCTCGAGTTCGAGCCACTCTGCGATCAGCGCCTGCAAACGTTGACGTTCCAAGGCGATGAACTCGCGGCGAAAACGCGGGTCGTCTGCGGCGACCATCGGTGACAACACCCGCTGCACCTCGTCGCTGATCAAAGCACTCAAATCCGTCGACGATGCGCGCACCAGCGCGGTCTGTCCCGCGATGCGGCGCCACACCCGGGCCAGGCATTGGTGCACGATGCTTCCCCGCTCGGCCGCGGATAAACCGAACTCGATTTCAGGAATCGATTCGGCGCCCAGGCGATGGCGGGCGAAGCCGCGAAATGGACATGCCGCCTGATCCCGAATTGCGCCGACCCCGCCGGTCAACTTTTGTGCGGGCGACAGCGGCGGACCGTGCCCATCGTGCAAGCGCTCTAAAACCGGGCGCGCCTGGTTGATCTGACGGACATAGCCGCTGTAGTCGCTGACGCGGATCGCGCCGGGCACCGCTTCCGGCACCTGCGCAAACAGCGGGCTGAGTTCGCACGGCTGCTCGCCGCGCCGCTGCGGACAACTGACCACGACTTGCGGGGCGCTGCCGAGCAGGCGATCGGTAATGGCGGCCGCGTGCGCCAATGTCCGCTCGGCGCTCGCACCGGGCATGGCGCACCGGCGTTGCAGCGCGTACGGCAGGAATGGATTGGGGCGAACCACCGGGGGCCATTGATCATTGCTCATGCCGGCAAGCCACAGATGGGCGAATTCCATGCCCCCGGCCTCCATCACGCCCATGATCTGCACCGGGGCCGGCGACGTTTGCGGCTGGAAGACACGGGCGCGCAGCATGCGCTTAAACACCCGCAGGGCCTCGTGCATGGACAACTTCGCAGTGACCAACCCCAGGCCGGCGAAACGGACCAGCGATTCGCGCCACGCCTCGACCGCCTGGTATTCGGCGCTGTTGAGTGCGCGCTCGCCGGGCCAGCCCATCATGTGCAGGCAGCGGGCGAATAGATCGGCCCACACCGCCGGTGGCCGCAGTGCCGAGCGATCGACGCCGGCCGCCGTGACCCGGTCCAGGGATGCGCAAAGCAGCGGACATTCCCCCGGCCGCGCCCGCAGCAGGCGGTGGAGACCTTCCAGACCGATTCGTTGCAAACCGGATTTGCGCAACCGCCGGTCGAGCCGGCCGCGGACGGCGTATTCGCCGGTTCCGCCGCCGATGAACGGACTCAAGATCACGTCGGACAGGTCTTCATACGGCCGCGCCTCGGCCAGGCATGACAGTACCAGCAGCCCGTGCGCGACGATCGGGGTGAGGGCCAACGGTTGACCCAGCGACAGGTGAAACAGCCGTTGCTGCGCGGGATCACCGCCGACTCCCTGGAGCGGATGCAGGATGTTGTCGAACACATGCCGCACCTCATCACACAGCGGAGCCAGGTCAAGAAACACCACGCCCACAGGTCCCGGTTCACCGCGCTCGAGCAACGCGCGCGCCCAGCGCGCCGCTGATTCGATCTCATGGCTGGGATCGCGGCAACCGAGAAAACGAGCGTTTGCGGCCGGATCCGCCGCGGAAATCACACTCACGTCTATACCGCTGGCCATGAACCGGTCACGCAGCGCCAGCTGCGACGGCGTGAGCTGGTCGAAGCCCAACCACGTGATACCGGCGCCGTATCTCCCCGCGGTTGCGCTCATCGCCCTGCCGATTCGCTCGCCAAGCTCGCTGCGGCTCAACCATCCGTGCGCATCGGTGCGTTGCAGGAACTCACGCGCATAATCGCGAAATGCCCTGGCATCCTGATTGAGGCCGTGATTGAGGTCATTCAGGTTCAGATTCCAGCCGCGCAAGAGATGCCAGGCGTTTCTTATCGACTTCGCGGTTGCTTCCACTTGCAGCAGGCCCAATTCGGGCCGCCGTTCCTGGTGTTCACGAATAATCCCTTCCCACAGCCAGAGCTCCTGTCCCTCGTCGAGCAACACCGGCAAATCCATTCCCCCGGCGCCGTCGGCTTCAAGCTCGCGCCAGCATTGCGACAACCAATCATCCCAGAACAGTACCGCCGGGGTCGGCCACACGGCAAGATCCCCGCGCTGCTTGGCGTCGGCATAGCGCTCCAGGACAAAGCGGCGCAGGCGCCGGGTCGCGGTAACCAACACGCCGCCGCGATCCAGGAAGGAGATGAGCTGGTCTAATCTCGAAGTCACTGAACGCGCGAATGTCGAGGGCGGATTCCCTGTCAGACTCGGGTGACTACCGCCAGTAGCCGGAATGCAGAAAACCGGCCCAGCGCCGGAAGCAGGCGTTGTTCCAGTCGCAGCGTCGGGGATACCAGGCGCTGCGGAATGAGGCTCCATTTTTTGAAGCCGCCGGACAAGGGATACGCAAACAGGCTCAATAATACAGTCTTGGTTATTCTCAGGCTTGGAAACAGGGCGTGAAAACGCCGCCGGTAGTTGCGAAACAATAAGGTCGGAATCGCCTGATTCGATGCATAGGGATCTTTGTCCGCGGACGCCACACGCGCAAAAGGATCCTGGCGCATATCAACGGTTTCGTGGTGCAGGTAGTTGTAAAAGACCCAGCTGACCGGCGTTATTGCCGGCTCCAGGAGCACCAATCTTCCCCCCGATCGCAGGGTTCGTTCGGCTTCGCGGAAAAAACCCGGAGGATCGGCGAGGTGGTGCAGCACGTCGAACATAACGATGTTGTCGAAGCTCGCTGGTGCGAACGGCAGTCGTTGCGCGTCGCAGACCGCGTCCAACCACGGGGCCGGCAGAATATCCACGGTCAACAAGTCGGCGGCGAATTGCTTCAAGTTGCCGACGCCGCCGCCGATCTCCAAGGTGGGTCCCGGCCGGCATTCATCGAGAATCAGCCGATAGTAGTGGCTGTAGATCTCCCGCAGCACCGGTTTGTTCTGCCAAACCGCGGCGAACTCCTGCAGCCTTGCGTCTATATTCATGGAATCAAGCTTAGATGGAGCTCAACGCAATCGAATCGTAACTTTGCAAGCCATCGCAACAATGACAACACGCCGGAATGATATATAGTGATAGCTAAACTAACACACTCCCGTTCACAAGCATTCAAAGAAATCGTGTCATCCGATCCCACACCCGATTCGATTAACATCCACGGTATCGAGGAGTACCGCGAAGAACGCGCCCGGCATTGGGATGCACAGGCCGAGCGTACCTATCGGTGGGCGCAACCGGCCCAGGCCTATCATGCGCGCCTCAACGAGATCTACCGGCTGCTGGTGCCTGCCGGTTCACGGGTCGTCGAGCTCGGTTGCGGCACCGGCGACCTGCTGGCGGCCTTGAAACCGGGTTACGGATTGGGCGTCGAAGTTTCGCGCGGCATGCTGGACCAGGCGGCAAGAGAATATCCGCATTTGGCCTTTACCCATGCCGACGCCCACGACCTGAGTGGGATTGACGAAACCTTCGATTTCGTAGTGTTGTCCGATTTGTTGAACGAACTGCACGATGTGCAGACCGCGTTGAACGAAGTACGACGCCTGTGCCATCGCCGCACGCGGATCATATGCAACTTCCACAGCCACCTTTGGTATTTTCCGCTGCACCTGGCCAGGCACAGCGGATTGGCGACACCCACATTGCCGCAGAACTGGCTGACCAAAGAAGATGTGCGGAATCTTTGCACCCTCGCCGGTCTGGAATTCATCACCAGTTGGGAAGAGATTCTGCTGCCGCTGCGCGTGCCGGTGATTGACACTCTGTGCAATAAGTTTCTTTGCAAGATCTGGCCGTTCAATCACCTGGCGCTTACGCATATGATGGTCGCGCGGTTGCAGCCCACCCCACTTGAGCACGGCAAACAGCCCAGCGTAAGCATCGTCGTGCCGGCGCGCAATGAAGCCGGCAACATCACCGCGATCATGGAACGGACGCCCGATCTGGGGTCGCATACCGAGCTGATTTTCGTCGAGGGCGGCTCCTCGGACAACACCCGCGAAACCATCCAGAATCTGGTCGACGGTCAAACGCGGTTGCCGGCCCGTTTGTTCGAACAAAGCGGACGCGGAAAAGGCGACGCGGTGCGCCTGGGATTCGCGGAAGCGAAAAACGACGTGTTGATCATTCTGGATGCGGATCTGTCCGTCGCCCCGGAGGATCTAACTCGCTTCTTTGACGCGCTGGTCGCAAACAAGGGCGAGTTCATCAACGGCGTTCGACTGGTTTATCCCATGCAGAAAAAGGCCATGCGTTTTTTCAACCTGTTGGGCAACAAGTTTTTCAGCCTCGGGTTTTCCTATGTCCTGGGGCAACCGGTCAAGGACACCCTTTGCGGCACCAAGGTTCTGTATCGCAGCGACTACCAGAGAATCGCCGATAACCGAGCGTACTTCGGCAATTTCGATCCGTTCGGCGACTTCGACTTGTTGTTCGGCGCCGCGAAACAATCCTTTCGCATTGTTGACATTCCGATCCGTTATCAGGCCCGGGTCTACGGGGAGACCAATATCAGCCGTTGGAGCGACGGCTGGCTGTTGATAAAGATGCTGGCCATCGCCGCCAAAAAGCTTAAATTCGTTTAGCTGCGCCCGAACCGCGGCTGTTCGCTGTAATACGAAGCATATAAACAAGCCGTTCTCTTCTGCGCCACGCTGGGTTAGCATGTGCGGCCCTGGCCCGCATTTCTTACCAGGCGCCCAGCTACTATTCTGGCATGCACCTGAAAGACTCGTTACGCCATTGATATGAAGAGACAACTTAAATTCCTGATGTGGATTGCTGAGAATAGTAGCTGGGCACGAGTCCTGCGCCGGCATCCGGGATCCTGGTGAGAAATGCGGGCTAGTCCCAACGGATCGGACGCGATGTCCGAAGTCATTCTGCACCACTATCCGCAATCCCCGGTTTCCGAAAAAGTCCGTGTCGCTTTGGGCATCAAAGGGCTGGATTGGCAATCCGTGCAGATTCCGCGATATCCGCCGAAACCGGATTTAATGCCGCTCACCGGTGGTTATCGCCGCACCCCGGTGATGCAGATCGGCGCCAACGTGTACTGCGACAGCCAATGCATCATCGGGGAATTGGAGCGGCGCTTCCCGGAGCCGAGCCTGTTCCCGGGCGGCAGCGCCGGGTTGGCCTGGGGTGTCAGCCGCTGGACCGACGGCCCGCTGTTCACCGCGGTGGTCGCGGCGATCTTCGGTGAGCAAGGCCACGATCTGCCGGAGGAATTCGCTTCCGACCGCGGCCGCTTGTATTTCGGCCGGGACTACAACATCGACGTTCTTATCCGGGGTCTGCCCGACGCGCTGGCGCAAGTTCGCGCCCAGCTTTCCTGGATCGACCAACGCCTGGCCGACGGACGCCGGTTTCTGTTGGGGCCGCAGCCCGGACTCCCCGATGCGCTGTGTTATTACCTGGTGTGGTTTTTTCGCGGCCGCGTCGGCGCCGCACCCGCCCTGCTCGACGAACTGCCGAGGCTCGAGGCCTGGGAACAACGGGTGGCCTCGCTGGGCCATGGCCGACCGGTGGACCTGGCGGCGGATCAAGCCCTCGACATCGCACGCGACTCGCAGCCGGAGGTGTCGGAGTCGATCGATGCCGCGGATCCGCTACGGCGAACTTTAGGCGAAACCGTGGGGGTGGTCCCCGACGGCGACGGCGGAGATCCAACGGTGAGGGGTCGGCTCGCGCGCCTCACCCGGGACACGGTGGTCATAACACGCCATGATGAGCGCGTTGGCGACGTGGCGGTTCACTTTCCACGAGTCGGTTATCGCGTGGTGTAAACCGAGGTCAAGCGAAGGCATCGAAAGTCGTTGTAATGCGGACTCCCTGGCGCTGTGTGCAGGCTAAATCAAATTGCGCAGCATCAATTCCGACGGGTGCGGACTGAGATACACCTGTTGTTCGATGTAGGGTTGCGAATATTTACGCAGGTGGTGTTTGAGCAGGGTGATCGGGACGATGAGCGGCAGCCGCCCGAGGCGGTATTGATCAATCACCTCGACCAGTTCCGCTTTATCGCCGCGATCGATGTCCGCCTTGAGATATCCCTGAATATGCTGCAATACGTTGGTGTGATTGCGCCGCGTAGCCGGCCGTTTCAGCGCGGTCATCAGCCCGTGTATGTACTGTTCGCCAAGCTTGTCGAGGTCGTGGTTACCGGCATCGGCGATCAATCTCCCGAGACTCGCGTAGGCCAGGTGATCATGCGCCAGGATGGCGAGCTTGTGACGGGTGTGGAAGTCCACCAGGCCCGCCACGGTGAGCGCATTCCGGCGCAGCCGTTGCCATCGGTGATAGATATACACGCGCTCGATGAAATTCTCTCTGAGCACCGGATCGTTGAGGCGCCCGTCCTCCTCCACCGGGAGGTTCGGCTCGCATTCCGTTAGCGCTTGCGCGTATTGACCGATACCGGTGTTGGCCGGTTGGTCGCTTGTTTCGTTCGCATACAATTTCACGCGTTGCGTGCCGCAGCTCGGTGATTTGCTCTTGAAGATGTAGCCGCTGATGTCGTTGAGCCGGCGCGCGGTTTGCGCCGCGAAGCTGTGCAGCTTTTCGGTGAGATCCGTTTGCGGATCGACCACGCTCACCACCCGTATCGCCTCCGGTTTGCCGACCAGGCGAATCGGATCACGCGGCACACCCAGGCCGATCGCCATCTCCGGGCAGACCGGCACGAATTCAAAATACTCACCGAGCGTTCCGGTGATGAACCGGTCCCGTTTATGGCCGCCGTCGTAGCGAACATTCTCACCCAGCAGGCAGGAACTGATGCCTAGTTTCACCGGCGACGAGTCTGTTGGTTCGCCCACCTTTAAGTCTTGGCGCCCATCGCCTGTGCGCGGCGCAGCGTCTGTTTTCTCTGCTCCGCCTGCGCGGCGGGATCGATATCGCGTTCCGCCCAGCCGCTGGTGCTCGCGGCCACCAGCTCGGCCATCAGCTCGATGTGGTCGGGATCGTCGTTGAGACAGGGGATGTATTGGTAACGTTCGCCGCCCGCGCCGAGGAACACCTCGCGGTTCTGTTGGTCGATTTCTTCCAGGGTCTCCAGGCAATCGGCGGCAAAACCGGGGCACACGATATCCACGGCGCGCACACCCTGGCCGGGCAATTGCTGCAAGGTCTTGTCGCAATACGGCTGCAACCAGGGTTCGCGGCCGAAGCGTGATTGAAATACCACCATCCACTGGTCTGTTTCCAGATCCAGCGCCTCCGCCACCAGGCGCGCGGTTTTGTGACACTGGCAGTGATAGGGGTCGCCGTTGATCAGATATCTGTGCGGGACGCCGTGAAACGAAAACAGCAACCGGTCGCCCGGACCATGTCGCTGCCGTTGATCGCGGATCTTGGCGGCCAGGGCTTCGATGTAAGCGGGATGGTCGTGATACGCATTGATGAACCGCAACTCCGGCACCCAACGCCATCGCCTTAAGGTATCGGCGACGGCATCGAATACCGAGCCACCCGTGGTGCCGGAGTATTGGGGATACAACGGCAGTATGACGATGCGCCGGGCGCCGTTGATCCGCAACCGGTCCAGCGCCTCCGGGATCGACGGTTGGCCGTAACTCATGCCCAGCTCCACTTCCACCAGACCGGGATAACGCGTAGCCAACAGTTCCCGCAACGCTTTCGTTTGCTGCTGCGAAATCACCATCAGCGGCGATCCGGCCTCGGTCCATATCTTGCGATACGCCTCGGCGCTGCGCCGGGGGCGGACGTTCAGGATAATCAAACGCAAGATCAGCCACCAGGCCAGACGCGGGAACTCCACCACCCGTGGATCGGACAAGAACTGCTTGAGATAGCGGCGCAGGCTACCCGGCGTCGGGGACTGCGGCGTGCCCAGGTTGACCAACAACACACCGATGCCCGCCTGCGCGTCGTGCCGGAAATCAACCTCTCCCACGTATCGGTTCATAACGTCGATCTCTCATTGATGTTTGCAAAGTATACTTCAAGCGGACGTGATGATCGTGTCTACGCCTTTACGGCAGAGGCCGGACGAGCCGCGGTCCCAACCGCGCCGTTGAGGCGCATGAAACACAGGTGGGATCAGGTCTTGAATTACCTCATGCCCGGCAACCCGGGCCGGCGCTGCAGGCAGCGGGCACGAACGCTCCCGCTAGCCGGCAAATGTGGCATTGAAAGACCCCGACTCCGAATCACGATTAATTTCGCGTTCGTACAAAATGCCTATCCTCCAAATAACGAAGCACGACACCTTGGATGAATTTGCCGGCCATCTCATGTCCTTGAGGAGAAAGATGGAGGGAATCCCGATTTACATATCCTCCGTAACGTCGAGCTTGAAGAAAATATTCCGTTAAATCCTCAAAACCCATTCCGTGTCGTTCCGCGGCGTTTTTTACCTTGTTATGTGCCGCAAGTAATAATTCATTTTCCAATTCATGAAAAACCGGGAACAGAAGGACAATTGTTGGGGCCTCCCGCTTCATTGTCGACAGAGCATTCATCACACGTCTGAATGATGTCGGTTTTTCATGAAGCTCCCGGTAATACTCCGCACCCCTACCCAGGTCTAGTGCGTGAAACTGCGGATCATTGCGGCGCCTCTTTTCGGCATCATCTTCTTTATCTTGCGGAGTTGGTCGGATACTCACTATTGCCAACTGCATTAACCTTGAACGGCTTAAAATACGTAGTGCACTTTCACGTAACCAACTTCTACTTCGTGGTTCCAATCTGTCGAGCAGACTTTCGTACTCGATAGAGTGTTCTTGAGGGTCGTTTAGACAATAACCATACAAGATCAGATCCGGTTTCCATTGGGCAACACGCTGCGTCACCATCTCTGCTATCTGGCTGGCATTGTATCCGGTGACAGCATAATTGAGCACTTGATAACTCGTATCTTCAGACTTTGGATGATCATCAAGAAGACGCTGCAATACATCCGGCCAAGCCTGGCCTTCTGCTACATTCCAGCCAAAAGAAATACTGTCACCGACCACGGCAATACGAAAAACGTCAGCCGATTTCTCCCTCGGGAACTCCTTTCCCCTTAGCCCGTGTTTGTTGATGACGTAGTTTTCATAGACAATATTCGGCACATGTTCGTAGCGCAAAGTTGGATTCTCCGATAGCCGAAAGATCTTCTCCGGCATGCGATAGATATCAGGACCGATTCCCAGGATTCGAACCAGGGCTTCGCCAACCAATAGCGCCATGGACACGGATAAAATCAGAAGACCCGCTCTTGCCAGATATTCGCGAACGTCTTTGTTGTACATTTTCTGCATCGCCAGAAGGCCGGGGTCAGGTCTTTCTTTGACACATCGGGAGTTTCAGCGGGAAACGCGGCGACGCACCGGTCACACCAGCGTGACCCAAGTCACAAAGCAAAATTGTCAACCGACCGCTAACCAGGGCGCGGGTCAGGCGTTACCCGTTACCTTGACCTTTGCGCCCATGTGTTCGCGGGCGAAGTCCACCATGCGTCTGAGCGACTTCTCAGCCCTGGCGCGAATGTCCTCGTCGATAAGCACCTCGTTGTCGCCGGTTTCCAAGACATGTTCGAGACGCGCGAGATCGTTCATCTTCATCCACGGGCAATGGCCGCAGCTCTTGCACGTGGCGCCCTCGCCCGCGGTCGGGGCAGGGATGAATATCTTACGCGGCGCCGCTTCACGCATCTTGTGGAAGATCCCGTCCTCGGTGGCGACGATGAACATCTCATTGCTCATCTCCTGGGCGGCCTTGATGATCTGGCTCGTCGAGCCCACCCGATCGGCGAGCGCGATCACCGACGGCGGCGATTCGGGATGCACCAACACCGCCGCGGCGGGATACAGCGTTTTCAGTTGCGCCAGGGCTTCGGACTTGAATTCCTCGTGCACCACACACGAACCCTGCCACATCAGCATATCGGCGCCGGTCTTGCGTTGCACGTAATCACCGAGAAACCGGTCCGGCGCCCATAAAATTTTTTCACCCTTCTGGTGTAGATGCTTGGCAACCTTCAACGCAATCGAAGACGTCACGACCCAGTCGGCGCGCGCCTTGACCGCGGCGCTGGTATTGGCGTAAACCACCACGGTGCGATCCGGATTCGCGTCGCAGAACTTGGAGAATTCTTCCGCCGGGCACCCCAGGTCCAGGGAACATTCGGCGTTGCGCTCCACCACCAGGACCCGTTTGTTGGGACTGAGGATCTTGGCCGTCTCACCCATGAAGCGAACCCCGGCAACGACCACCGTACTTGCGGAATGTTCGAATCCGAACCTGGCCATTTCCAGCGAATCGGACACCAAGCCGCCTGTCTCGTCGGCGAGATCCTGAAGCTCGGCATCCACGTAATAGTGGGCCACCAGTACCGCATCTTGTTCCTTGAGCAGGCGTGTAATGTGCTCGACCTGGGCGTCGTGCTCGCGCTTGGGCAGATGCTCATGCTTGATACCACGTGCTTGCAGGGCGACCATGTCAATTTGCTGCTTCAGTTGTTCGGGTACCGTTTGCATGACGGTCACGGCGACCTCCTTACTTGATGTAGTGAACCTTGCCCGGCGACTTGTAGCGATACAACGCCGCCGGCCGATGAGATCCTTCGCGGCGTTTGTTCCCGGTATCCTCGATACAATCAAGGGCGAGGATGCGCTTCCTGAAATTACGTTTATCGAGACTTTCACACAAAATGGTCTCGTACACCCGCTGCAGTTCGCTGAGCGTGAACTCGCCGGGCACCAGCTGAAAGGCGATAGTTGAATACGCCAACTTCGCCTGTAGGCGCTGCCGCGCCAGCACAACGATCTCGGTGTGGTCGAGATACAGATCCGGCAACTGATCGATGGGATACCAGCGAACCTCGGGTGTGGGCCTGGCGTTGATTTCCGCCACCCGCTGCGGCGGCATCAATGCGTAATACGCCACCGTAATCACCCGTGACGCCGGGTGCCGGTCGGGACGGCCGAAGGTGTACAACTGCTCCAGATATACATCGTTCATACCGGTCTGCTGCGCCAGGGTATGCTCAGCGCTGCGATCCAGGTGCTCCACCGGGCCGACATAACCGCCGGGCAACGCCCAAGGCGCGTCGGAACCGCTCCGCGGCGGGTGCCGGCGCAGCAACACCTCTAGACCGTCATTCCCCATGCCGAACACCACGATGTCTGTCGAGACGTGGACCAGCCACGGCGCGGTGGATCTCAATTCAGTAAGTGTATTCATAACACGAACTATATTAGTGTGACAGGTACACTATGTCAATACCCCCAAATGGCCGCCGATTCCACCGCCCGCCTGGCGGGCTTACCCGCGCGGTGGGTTGGTGTATGCTAGCGTGCAGTCAACGACGAAAATCGGAACCATGAGCACATCGATAGCGCTTTTTCTGCATATGCTTGCCTCGGTGGTATGGGTCGGCGGGATGTTTTTCGCCTACGTTTGCCTGCGGCCGGTCGCCGGCGAGGTGTTGGAGCCCCCCTTGCGGCTGAGCTTGTGGAGCAGGACGTTCGCCCGCTTTTTTCCCTGGGTGTGGGCTGCGGTAGCGATACTCGTGTTGACCGGCCTGTGGATGATCGGGCGCATGGGCGGATTCGCGTCCGTCGGCGGTTATGTGCACATCATGCTCGGACTGGGGGTGGTGATGATGGCGATATTCGCGTACGTATTTTTCGTCCCTTACCGCCGGCTGCGCGCCGCAGTCGCCGCGAACGACCTCAAGGCCGGTGGCAGTGAGCTGGCGCGCATCCGCAGCTTCGTTGCCATCAACTTGACGCTTGGCATCATCGAACTCGCCGTGGTGCGATTATTGCGATGAAACACAGGCGCGGGCCCGGCTTGCCGGGCGTCGCGCGGTCCCCACCGCGTCAATGGGGCTCGGGGGGTTTGTGATCCAATCGAGTCTGGGCAAGCGCCGCTTGTAGCTGCCGGTTCCAGACCTCCACAACACGTTCCGGCGGTGACGACCCGGCGGGCGCATCGGTCATCACGTGTTTAACGTTCCAACGGATAGACTCCTTGATGCTCCGCTTGACCCCGGTGCCGGTGCTGTACATCCACCCCAACACCTGAATCGCCGGTTCATAGTTTTTGTCCGCCAGCTTCTTGATCCACCGCGACGCGCCACTGGGATCGGGCTCGGGTCCAAAAATCAATCCGAGGCTCAGATTGAATTGCGCATCCTCGACGCCTTGAACCGCGGCGCGGCGCAACCAGCGCAGCCCTTCAGCCTCGTCGCGAGGCACACCGGCGCCATCGGCATACGCGATACCGAGGCTGTATTGAGACTGCACGTGGCCCTTGTCCGCCGCCTTGCGGTACCACTGGACCGCGGATTCCAAGTCGCGTGGGACATCCCTGCCCCGGTAGTATCGCTCGGCCTTGGCGAATTCCTCCTCGGCCGTCAACAGCGATTCAACATATTTCTCGAAAGTCAGTAGCGCGCTGTGTTGCGGTACCGCGCGCAATCCGCGCACGATCATGTCCTGCGCATCCAGGTAGCGCTTGGCCTCCGCCGATTCCCGGCTTTTGTCTAGAAAATAGCGCGCGATATCATCCAGTCCGGACATCGCCTGGGGATTTGCGGCGGTGACGCGCAACACCTGGCGGTAGGTCTCCAGGGCATTGTCGCCCGCGGGTTCGTCGACGCGTCCCGCGGCCATCTGCGTCTCCGCGCGGCTCAACATCTCCTGCAGGCGGCTGGTTGGCGCCTTCCCGCCGTCGGTCGGCGTCACTTTCCACGCCGGCTCCTGCGGCGCGTTGGGCGCCACCGTAACCGGTGCGGGGGTGGCTATGGCGGTCCCACGCGAGTCTGGCGCTGACTGCGAGGCGGCGCCTGGCGCCGGCCGCACGTGGGGCGCCGGCCGCTCCTGGGGCGGCAGCAACGGCACCGGCGGCGACGGCTGTTCCGCCTTGGACCCGCCGCGTTCCACCGCGGCCACCACCGCAGCCTCGTCAGAGCGCGGGGCAGCGCCGGTAACAGCCCTCGCAGCCGGCGACGCCACGGGATCGCTCGACCGCGGCTCCGGCAGCGGCCGGGTCAGGCCGGCCGATGTCGATTCGGGCTGTGGAACCCCCGCCGTGTTCGTCTCCGATTGCGCGTTGAACAAGGTGCGCACGCCCGCGGTGGCCAACAACGCAATGAGCAATACGCCCAGCGTGGCGCGTAGCGGCGGCCGCCATCTGCGCCCCGCAGCCGCTTCCGCCGGCGGCATGCCGGCATTTGCTGCGGAGGGAGTGCTGTCCGCGTATCCGCTCGGCGTGGTGGATTCGCCGGCCGCGTCGCGACGCCGCATTTCGCGACGAATGACATAGATCATGTCACTCAGCTTGTGACAGTCCGAAACCCGCTGATCCGGATCCTTGGCCATGGTGGCATTGACCAGGGGTTGCAGATGGCGATGCTCCCCGGGCAGGTCCGGAATCGGATCGTTGACGTGCGCATAGAGCAACGCGATGCTGTCTTTGGTGCCGAATGGCGGCTTGCCGGCCAACATCTCATACAGGATGACACCCAGCGAGTATAAATCCGAGCGCGCGTCGGTGCCGCGACCTTCCGCCTGCTCCGGACTGATGTAGCGCGGGGTGCCGACGATAATTCCGGTCTTCGTGAGCTGGGTGTCCGAGCCGATGGTCTTGGCGATGCCAAAGTCGGTGAGCACGGGTACGCCATTGTCGCGGAACATGATGTTCTCCGGCTTAACGTCGCGGTGGACGATGCCGTTATCGTGGGCGCAGGCGAGCGCATTCGCCATCTGACGCACTATATTGAGTACCGTGTCCTCGGGCATGGGGCGGCGTAATTTCTCCCTCAGGCTGCCTCCTGGCAAGTACTCCATGGCGATGAAGGTGTGGAAATTTTCGGCGGCGATGTCGAAGATCGTCACGATACACGGATGATTGAGTTGCGCGACCATGCGTCCTTCGCCGATGAATCGCTCCGTGAAGTTCGGCTCGGCGGCCAATACCGGCGACATGACCTTGAGCGCCACCTCTCGATCCAGGGACTCCTGTACCGCCAGATATACCGTGGCGATCCCGCCACGGCCGATCTCACGCTCGATGCGATAGCCGGGGATCCGTATATTCGGGCTATTATTCGGTTCGGACATACGACTGATTTAATGCGGATGACAACGCGCGCTAAACTGCGACCTGGAGCAATATTCGGCTGATAACCATCCGGGAAAACAATAACGGCGAATTCACTGCGATAACTAGAACATGAATAGCTCATGCTGGCAATTCTGGGTCGACCGAGGCGGCACGTTCACCGACGTGGTCGCACTCGACCCACAGGGGCAAGTCATTATCCACAAGCTGCTATCGGAAAACCCGGCGCGCTACGCCGATGCCGTGCTGCAGGGAATTCGCGACGTGTTGGGGATCGGCGCCTCGGCGCCGATCCCGGCGCACCGCATCGATGCGGTAAAAATGGGCACCACCGTAGCCACCAACGCGCTGCTCGAGCGCAAAGGCGAACCTTCGGTGCTCGTCACCACCGCCGGGTTCCGCGATGCACTGCGTATCGGTTACCAAAATCGACCGGATATCTTTGCGTTACAGATCCAGTTGCCGGACATGCTCTATACCCGGGTGTTGGAAATCGACGAAAGGATCAGCGCCGAGGGCGAAATTTTACGGCCGCCGAATCCATCCGCGGTCAAGCGTCAACTTCAGGCGGCTTATGACGACGGCATCCGCTCCCTGGCAATCGTCTTCATGCACGGCTACCGCTATCCCGACCATGAACGGATGGTGGCCCGGGTGGCCGAGGAGATCGGCTATACCCAGATATCGGCCTCTCACGACGTTATCGCGTTGATGAAGTTCGTCAGCCGCGGCGACACCACCATGGTGGATGCCTACCTGTCCCCGATTCTCAAACGCTATGTCGCCAGCATCGCGGATGAGTTGACCGACACCCGGCTGATGTTCATGCAATCCAACGGCGGCCTCACCGACGCGCGCACGTTTCGTGGCAAGGACAGCATCCTGTCCGGCCCTGCCGGGGGCGTGGTCGGCGCCGTCGCCACAGCACTGGAGGCGGGATTCGAAAAAATCATCGGCTTCGACATGGGCGGGACGTCCACCGATGTATGCCACTTCGACGGCGAATACGAACGCGCTCTGGAAACCCAGGTTGCCGGTGTTCGTTTGCGCGCTCCTATGCTGAACATCCATACGGTAGCCGCTGGAGGGGGATCGATACTCCATTTCGACGGCTCCCGTTTCCAGGTCGGTCCCGATTCCGCCGGCGCCGATCCCGGGCCGGCCAGTTACCGCCGCGGTGGTCCGCTGACGGTTACCGACTGCAACGTGATGGTGGGCAAGCTGCTGCCGGAAAATTTTCCCCATGTATTGGGCCCAAACGGCGATCTGCCGATAGATCCCGAAGCGGTACGCAAGGGATTCGCTGAGCTGACCGGACAAATCAACGCCGCCACCGGCGGCCAACGGACACCGCAGCAGGTCGCCCAGGGCTTTATCGACATTGCCGTGGAAAATATGGTGACCGCCATCAAGCGCATCTCCATACAACGGGGTTACAACGTTACCGAGTACACGCTGTGCTGTTTCGGCGGCGCCGGGGCTCAGCATGCCTGCCTGGTCGCCGATGCCCTGGGCATCAACCATGTCTTCATCCATCGCCACGCCAGTGTACTGTCGGCTTATGGCATGGGTCTGGCCGACGTCAGAGTACTGCATGATCAGACCCTGGAAACGGCCTTGAGCGAAGCTCAGGTCGATGACGCCGAGGGGTTGTACACCCAACTCATCGAGCGCGGTTTCGGCGACCTGGAACGCCAGGGTATTCGCAAGGATCAGTGCCGGGTATTGCGCAAAGCGATGATCCGCTACCAGGGCACCGATACCGCCCTGAATATAGACTTCGGCAGCGCCGCTTCCATGCAGCGGGAATTCGAAGCCGCCCACCGGCAACGGTTCGGATTTACCGATCCGTCGCGGGATCTGGTAATCGAGTCAATCTCCGCGGAGCTGGTGGCCACGCAACCACGTCCCTCGCCCGATGTCGCTGCGCCCTCCGCCGCGAGCGCAAAAGATCCCGGCCGCTGGACGGAGTTATTCACCCAAGGTGAATACCACCGGGCACCCATCCATCAGCGTGATGAATTGCATTCCGAACAAGTCATCTCCGGTCCCGCGCTCATCATCGAACCCAACAGCACGATCGTCGTGGAGCCCGAATGGATCGCGAATATCGCCGCACCTGACGAGCTGGTGTTGCACCGCGAAAAGAACCGGTCCCAGCGGCGGGATGTGGGCACCGACGTGGATCCGGTGATGTTGGAGATCTTCAATAAGCTGTTCATGTCGATCGCGGAGCAGATGGGCTACACGCTGCAAAACACCAGTTATTCGGTCAACATGAAAGAACGGCTGGACTTCTCATGCGCCATCTTCGATAACCGCGGTGATCTGATCTGCAACGCGCCCCACATGCCGGTGCACCTGGGCTCCATGGGAGAAAGCGTGCGCAGCGTCATACAGGCGCGGGGCAACGACATGCGGGCGGGAGACGTCTACGTCCATAACGCCCCGTATAACGGCGGCACGCACCTTCCCGACGTCACCGTCATCACCCCGGTGTTCGACAAACAACGGCGCAATATCCTGTTTTACGTGGCCTCACGGGGTCACCACGCGGATATCGGCGGTATCACACCGGGATCGATGCCGCCAAACAGCCGCCAGGTTGGTGAGGAGGGCGCACTGATCGACAACTTCCTCCTGGTGCGCGACGGAAAGTTTCGCGAAGCGGAGTTTCTGTCCCTGCTGAACGACAATCCCTATCCGGCGCGCAATCCGTATCAGAACCTCGCGGACATCAAGGCCCAGATCGCCGCCAATCAGAAGGGCATCATAGAGTTGGAACACCTGACGGACACCTACGGTTTACAGTCGGTACACGCCTATATGCAACATATTCAGGATTACGCCGAGGAATCGGTGCGCCGGGTAATCGATGTGCTGCAAGATGGCCGCTATTCGTATCCCCTGGACGACGGCAGTGTGATCACGGTAAAGATTTCTATCGATCCAACCACCCGCAGCGCCGACATCGATTTTTCCGGCACATCCGCCCAAGTGGAGACAAACTTCAATGCCCCGGCGGCGGTCTGCAAGGCGGCGGTACTGTACGTGTTTCGTACCCTGGTCCAGGATGATATTCCCCTGAATGAGGGCTGTCTCAAGCCGCTGCGCATCAAGATCCCGACGCATAGCCTGTTGAATCCCGATTTCCCGGCGGCGGTAGTGGCGGGCAACGTGGAAACGTCCCAGTGTATTGTGGATACGCTGTACGGGGCCCTGGCCGTGTGCGCGGCGTCGCAGGGAACCATGAATAACTTTACGTTTGGCGACGACCGCTACCAGTACTACGAGACGATTTGCGGCGGTTCCGGCGCCGGGCGGGACTTCCCCGGCACCGACGCGATTCACAGCCACATGACCAATTCCAGATTAACGGATCCGGAGGTGTTGGAATGGCGGTTTCCGGTGCTTGTGGAGAGCTTTGCGATCCGCGCGCACAGTGGCGGGCGGGGCCGGTTTAGCGGAGGCAACGGCGTCATTAGGCGAATCAAATTTCGCGCCCCGATGACGGTGTCGATCTTATCGAATCGACGCAAGACCGCGCCGTTTGGAATGAACGGGGGATCCCCGGGCATGCCTGGCAGCAATTATGTAGTACGAACCGACGGGTCGCGGGAAACTCTGGCGGCCTGCGCACAGCTGGAGGTCGCGCCCGGTGATGTGGTGGTGATCGAAACTCCGGGGGGCGGCGGATATGGCGCCGGTGACCGACATTCCTAAAAAAAACCGCTAGCCGGCGAACCGGCTAGCGGCGGTAGTTTTTAGAACGGGAGAGGTATCCTCAGCCCCGCCTTCTTGCGCTTACCTCCTACCTTTTTTTTTTGCTTTCCGTTTTGTCGCCTTTTTCTTCGTCGCTTTTTTCTTTGTAGCCTTCTTTTTGGCCTTTTTCTTAGTGGCCTTTTTCTTCGTGGCCTTTTTCTTAGTGGCCTTTTTCTTAGTGGCCTTCTTTTTTACCTTCTTCTTGGCCTTTTTCTTCGTGGCCTTTCTCTTAGTGGCCTTCTTCTTAGTGGCCTTCTTCTTTGTTGCCTTCTTCTTAGTGGCCTTCTTCTTAGTGGCCTTCTTCTTTGTTGCCTTACGTTTAGTCGCCTTCTTCTTAGCTCGTTTCTTTACTGCCATGACGCATCTCCTATCTTTTAGGTTAGGAAAACGAGAAACCGATCACCGACATGCCAACACCCAACGATATAACGCACTGATATCCTTAGGGAAATCAGACCCAGAACCAAAGGTATGAAGATGGGATGGTAAATACGAGAGGTGAAGGTAGTGGCCTAACCGGTGTTGCCACTCAGTTAGCATCGGTTTTCTCGTTGTTGTGGTAGCCAATATTTTAATGTTGTCCCGCGTATAGGTTTCGTTTGCATCCCAACAATATTTTGGCATTCCAATATGCCAACCAACGCTGACCTTAGCGGTGTCCTTTCAGAACTTCGACTACTACCTATTCGAAGTCATGCGGAAAATATATTCACGCATATACAAATGTCAAGCAAAAATACAACAAAACAAAAATTATTATTGCATTTTTACAACAACGTTTCTTGGCTGCCGACCCGTGTAACGAGTCGTCAACAACGACTCAATGCGAATGAACTCTTGTGAATCACTTTACAAACCTTCAACTTGTCGCTGTTAATTCACGACAATTTTCGACCAACGTGCGGATCACCAGGGTAAGTGAACACGATTTCACCAACGCATGATCGCTTTGCGTGACAGCGATGCATCGTGCAGCGTGCGCTTGTGATTGATTGACGACCAAACTTTACGCATTCGCACTCTGGTGTGCTTACGTTGTGAGATGCCGGTAGATGTCGGAGACCTTCAACGGCAGTTTTCTCACTTCGTCAATCACCACATAGTTCACGGCACCGTACATTCGCGGCAGATAATCGTGGGCCTCTGTGTCGATGGTGATGCAAAATGGAAAGATACCCTGATGTTTCGCTTCAATCAGGGCCTTACGGGTGTCCTCCACGCCATATTCTCCGCGATACCCGTCATAATCATCGGGCTTGCCATCCGACAGGGTGATCAGCAGCTTGGTGCGGGCCTCAATGTCCGCCAGTAAACCGGTCAAATGGCGAATGACGACGCCCATGCGGGTGTAATCCTGGGGGCGAATTCCGGCGATGCGCTGCTTGACCTGATCCGCATAGTGCTCCTCAAAGCGCTTAATCCTGTAGAGTTCACAACGCTTGCGCGTCATGCTCGAAAATCCATAGATCGCGTACCGATCACCCAGCACCTCGAGCGCCTCGCACAACAACACCAGCGCCTCCCGCTCCGCATCATTGATCCATCCCTTGGTGGAACCGCTCATATCGACCATGAAAATCACCGCCATATCGCGTTCCAGCTTGCGATGTTTGGTGAACAATCGGTCGGACATTTCCAGTCCCACATGCATGTCCGCATACGCCTGAACGGCCGCATCCAGATCGATGTCGTCGCCGTGAATCTGCTTCTTGAGAATTCGGTCTTCGCCGCGCAGCGCTTCGAAGGTTTTGCGCAGACCCGATATCAGTCCGGCATAACGAAGCCGCACCGTATCCACATAACGCCCGTCGCCGGGATGCAGGTCAATTTCCCGCAATACGCACCAATCCTTGCGATAGTGCCGGCGGCGAAAATCCCACTCGTTGTATAACCATGCACCCTCCTCGTGATACACGCCTTCCCACACACTCGCGGCTTGCTCGCCGCTATCCGAACCCGCCGGGTAGGCGCCGGGCCCGGCGGCCACCAGATACTCCTCGGGAATCTCGCCGAAATCCTGCACAATCGAACGTGACAACGCGCTTATCTCCTCAGGGGGGGACACCGGCCGGCCGTCCACCCGCCATTCAATCTGGAGATCAGACTCTATGCCGTCCGGCGGACGTAACACCGCCTCGAAGTGCGGCCGCAACGAGCTCGTTTCGCCGCCGTCTGTTGGCGTCCCCAGCTTGTAACTGAGCTGACGCAGAACTTCCTGAAACTTGCTCCTTTCCCGCTGCTGACGGGCGCGCATCGCCGCCTCGGCAGACTCGAGCAGCAGCTCACCCTGGAAACAAAACGGCGGGGGTGGATGATCCTCGGCGGCATAAACCCGCGACAGCGCGCGAATCGTGTCCGCCACCGTCACCCCGGGCGCCTTCAGGCCTTCCACCGCAGCGATCCAGCTCGCGGGATAGCTTATCTCCGGTCGCTGACGCTGCAGGGCCATCATCTCCCGATACAGCCCGGGGAGTGTGCGTGCGATGCACGCGTTGAGGCGCACGGTTTCCAAGGCATGAAACACATGGGTGGCGCGTGCCGGATCCATGTACCCGTTCACGACGTCGGTCAAGCTCGCCGGCCCCTGGGGCGGGCGAAATGTGCCGAACCATGTCTGCGCCCACAGGTGGGATACCGTCGCCTTGTACAAGGCGAAGTTCTGTTCACGCGTGGGAAACGCGATCAAACGTTGCGGCAGGAACAAATGCTCGGTATCCGTGTATACAAGCTCGTTGGCCTCGAGCTTGAGTCCACGGCCCGCGAGTCCGTGCACAAAATACTCGAGCACCCCGGCCACGTCCTCGAGGTTCACGCCAAACTCCGTCAGCTGAAGGTCCTTGGCGAATCGCTCCACGGCCTGAACCGCCGCACATCCCGGATACAGACCTTGTTTGTCGTATACATCCATAAATTGGATGATCCATTTCTCGATCGCATCGAGACCCATGCGCCGCAACGCCTCGGGGGCTTGGCTGGCGAATTGATAGCCCATCTCGGAATTGGTGCGCACGATGACGCTGACCCAGTGAAGTGTGAATTCCTGTTGCTCACGGGAAAATTGGGACAGCGCCTGCGCCGGCCCTTCAGCGGTGCGGCGCGTGGACAATACGGGATCGAGATACTCCTCCAGGCGTCCTTCGAGTTCTTCGAATTCAAGGGCGCGCTTGGACATCTCGAACTTGCCTGACAACGGTAATCCGGAGCGTGTCACGCCCAGCTGAGCGACAAATTCTCTGCTGGATGGACGACGGTATTCACGACCCGTTCGAACTTCACCCTGTACCTGCTAAAACAAGGACGCCGACAGTTCGTTCATCGCCGACAACATTTCCGGATCATCGCTGAGCGCCTCCGATATCGCTCCGCGGCATGCGGTGGCGGGGTCAATGCCGGATGCGATCAGCTTCGCGGCATGCACGAGCAACCGCGTGCTCGCTCCCTCGTCCAAACCGCTGCCTTTCAGGTTGCGCGTCATACGCGCGTACTTGACCAGATTGTCAGCCGTGCCCGCATCCAGTCCGGATTCGTTGATCACTATGCTACGCTCCAGTTGCGCCGGCGGATAATTGAATTCTATGGCCACGAAACGCTGCCTGGTGCTGTGTTTAAGATCCTTTAGAACGCTTTGATATCCGGGGTTGTATGAAATCCCCAAACAGAATTCCGCCGGCGCCTGCAACAATTCCCCGGTTTTATCCATCGGCAGTACCCGCCGGTCGTCGGCCAGCGGATGAATCACCACTGTGGTGTCCTTGCGGGCCTCGACAATTTCATCGAGATAACAGACCCCCCCGACGCGCACGGCGTGAGCCAGGGGGCCGTCGACCCAGCGGGTTTCGCCGCCGATGATCAAGTACCTTCCGACCAAGTCAGAGGCGGTAAGGTCATCATGGCACGAAACCGTGATCAATGGCCGGCGCAGCCGCCACGCCATGTGCTCCATGAACCGGGTCTTGCCGCAGCCGGTCGGGCCCTTGAGTAAAACCGGAATCTGATTGCCGTACGCCGCCTCGAACAGCGCGATTTCCTCGCCCTGTGGTTCGTAGTAGGGTTGCTCGGTTATGTAGTAATCTTCGGTGTCAAACGCCCGGGTTTCCATTGCGGTACCATCGATCCAGTTTGTGTGGCCGCTCTATGTTAGCAAGTTAGGCGCTGCGGGTGGCACGCCGATTCGAATCGCTGCAGACCGATTTCGTTTTCCGCGGGACCATACAGCTACTCTATCACTTCATACGAAATTTGTATCTTTATGTAATGTACTTACATGGCGACAGCTACGCGTAACACATATATTATTCGGTTCCGCCACGGCGACTCGTGTCGTACACTGCGGATCTTGCTTGAGTAAAGAGACCAAATTCCTACCGGAGGACGTAATCCATGACCGATATGGTCGCAACCAACGAAACGATCTTGGTAGTAGGAGGCGGTATCAGTGGCCTGACTGCCGCGCTTGAAGCGGCCGAGTGCGGCAAAGACGTGGTGCTGGTCGAGAAAAACCCCTCCGTCGGCGGACGGGTATCACAACTTTATAAGTATTTCCCCAAGCTCTGCCGACCAACCTGTGGACAGGAGATCAATCTGCGCCGCCTCAAGGCCAACAGGAGAATTCGCCTGTTGACCATGGCCGAGGTGACTAATATTAAAGGCGCCCCCGGGGACTACGACGTTTCCATCTCCGTACGTCCACGCTACGTCAACGAGAACTGCACGGCGTGCGGAGCTTGCTCCGAGGCGACGTCGGTCGAGATCGACGATCCATTCAACTACAACATGAAAAAGACCAAAGCCGCGTACCTGCCCTACAACATGGCCTATCCGCAGCGTTATGTGGTCGACCCTTCGATCATCGGCACCGAGGAGGCCGATAAGGTAAAAGCCGCATGCAAATACGACGCCATCGATCTCGACATGCAGGATCGGACCATGGAGATTAAAGTGGGCGCGGTGATCTGGGCCACCGGGTGGCAGCCCTATGACGCAGCCAAGATTCAGCCCTACGGCTACGACCGGTATGCCAACGTGATCACCAGCGTTGAGTTCGAGCGCATGATGGATCCTTTCGGCCCAACCGGCGGAAAATTATTGCGTCCCTCGGACGGAAAAGAGGTCAAGAATGTCGCCTTCATCCAGTGCGCCGGTTCGCGCGATCGCAACCACCTGACCCACTGTTCGCGCATCTGCTGCATGGCCTCACTCAAGCAGTCGACGTATATCGGCGAACAATACGGCGACGGCGCCGATGCGAAAGCCACCATATACTACATCGACATTCGCGCCATCGACCGCTTTGAAGACTTTTATCAAAAGGTCCAGGCGGACGAGAAAGTCCATTTCGTAAAGTCCAAGGTGGCGAACATCACCGAAGACCGGGATACCGGCGACGTCGTTCTACACGGCGTTAACACCGAGGGTTATCACCGCTACGACAACGCTCACGATCTGTGTGTGCTGGCGATTGGCATGCAACCCAGCGTGCGCGCCGATGAAATCGCCGAAAACGTAGCCGCCGATGCCAGCGGTTTTATTCAAATGAACGGGGCCGACACGGCGATCTTCGGCGCGGGCTGCGCCGCCAACGCCCTGGACGTCAATCGAGCGGTACAGAGTGCGACGGCGGCGGCATTACGCGCCATCCAAGTTGTAAATCGCGTATCGAGCGCGGAGGCCTGAACAAATGTCCGAAAACAAGACTGCGGTTTATGTATGCAAGGGTTGCGGTATCGGCGACCGCCTGGATACCGATCAGCTGGCCAACATAGCGGAAAGTGAAGGTAAGTGCTCCCTCGTTCGCCAGCACGATTTCCTGTGCAACGCGGATGGCGTGAACACCATTCGTAACGACATCGACAGCGAAGCCGTCACCCACGTGGTGATCGCCGCCTGTTCGCGCCGCGCCAAGACCGACGCCTTCGGATTTGACGACGTGGCGGTCGGGCGCGCGAATCTGCGCGAGGGGGTGATCTGGGTACGCCCCGATTCCGAGGAGGCCAGGGAAACCACACAGGAGATGGCCGATGATTACGTGCGCATGGCGTGCGCGGAAATTCAATACATGAAGCAACCCGAGGCCAATCAGAACGCCGGGACGCATAAAACCATCTTGGTCGTCGGCGGCGGGATCAGCGGCATAACCGCGGCGGTCGAGTCGTCCAAAGCCGGCTACGCGGCGTTGCTGGTCGAAAAAAGCGGCCAACTGGGCGGATGGGCGGCCAAACTGCACAAACGGGTACCCAACAGCGAGCCGTTCGCGGACCCGCAAGACACCGGCGTGCACGATCTAATCAAGTTGGTGGAAGACGACAACAACATTACCGTGTTCTTGAACAGCACGGTAACCCGGACCAGCGGCGCGCCCGGACAATTCAGTGTCGATATCAGCGCCGAAAGCGGCGACACGGTGACTGAGAACGTGGGCAGCATCATCCAGGCCAGCGGGTTTTCCAACTACGACGCCAACCAACTGCCCGAACTGGGTTACGGGAAGAGTCCGGACGTAGTCGATCAAGCACAGCTCGAGGAATTGGCGCGACAGGCCGGTGACGGCCCAATGACACGGCCGTCGGACGGCAAGGAAATCGAAAGCGTGGTGTTTGTACAATGCGCGGGTCAGCGCAGCGAAAAGCCCGGTCATCTCCCCTACTGTTCCGGCCATTGCTGTAATACGAGCATCAAACAAGCGATGTATTTCAAGGACACGAATCCGGACGTGGACACGATGGTGATGTTTGACGACTTGCGCACCCCCGGAAATGGCGAGGACTTTTATCGCTCCGCGCAACGCAAAGGCGTTATCTTCACCAAAGGCAAGGCACAACAGGTCGACGCCGCCAACGGCCAGTTGCAGGTGAATTTCCGCGATATGATCCTCGACGAGGACGCGGTGGCCAATGCCGATCTGGTGGTATTGGCGACGGGACAAGTTCCGAATTCAGGCGTCGACATCGAGGCGACTGCGGCCGCGGATGCCGAGGACGAAAGCGCGGAGTCGGAATCGGCGGCAGAGGATACCCAGGAAGTTTCCGTTTCCGTTGATTCCATACTCAACCTCACTTATCGCCAGGGTGTAGACCTGCCCCATCTGCGCCATGGATTCAGCGATTCCCATTTCATTTGTTTCCCCTACGAAACGCGGCGCAGTGGCATCTACACCTGCGGCCCGGTGCGGCGGCCGATGGACATCGCGCAAACCCAGGAAGACGCCACTGGCGCGGCCCTCAAAGCCATTCAGGCGGTGGAAAATGCGGTATTGGGACGCGCCGCGCATCCGCGCTCCGGCGACTTGAGTTTTCCCAGCTTCCGCCGTGAGGGTTGTACCCAGTGTAAACGCTGTACCGTGGAGTGCCCGTTCGGCGCCATCGACGAAGACGAGCAACGTTATCCGGTGTTCAATGAGTCGCGCTGCCGGCGATGTGGAACCTGCATGGGCGCGTGTCCGGTACGGGTGATTTCATTCGAGAATTATTCCGTAGACACCGTGGGACAGCAGATCAAGAACGTGGACATGCCCGATGAGTTCGATGAGAAACCACGACTTCTGGTGCTGGCCTGCGAAAACGACGCCTACCCGGCATTGGATATGGCGGCACAGCAGGGCCTTGAGTACAGTGCATTTGTTCGCATTGTGCCGGTGCGCTGCCTCGGCTCGGTAAACACCATATGGATAACGGATGCACTCAACAGTGGTTATGACGGGGTAATGTTAATGGGTTGCAAGAAGGGCGACGACTACCAATGTCATTTCGTTAGGGGCTCGGAATTGGCCCATGAAAGGATGAGCAAGATTGACGACACGCTGCAGCAGCTGCAATTGGAGCCGGAACGTGTGGTGACCCACGAAGTAGAGATAACCGACATCCACAGAGTGCCGACACTAATTAACGAGTACGCGGCTAAAATCGATGAAATCGGAATGAACCCGTTCAAGGGCTTCTGAGCAGGAGAAACGTGATGAATGACGTCAACACAACCATGGTCGATAAATACCGCAACGATTTTCTCAAAGAAGTCGAAGAAAACGTTGAAGAAGGCCATTGGGTGAAGATGTGTATGCAATGCGGCGTATGTTCAGGCTCCTGTCCGTTCGGGCCCCACTGGGATCACCCGCCCCAGGAGATCTTCATGATGATCCGCGCCGGCAAACGGGACGAAGTATTGACCACCGAGTCGATGTGGATGTGCACGTCTTGTTACAACTGCATCGTCCGTTGCCCGCGGGAATTGCCGATTACCCATATCATGCATGGCTTGGCGAATTATGCCCACCGCCTCGGAATAGCGCCGAAGATGAATCCGACGCGCCGGTTCTCGGCCATATTCTGGAACAACATCACCAAAACCGGTCGCGTCAACGAATTGGCACTGTCGCTGAAACTGTACTTCATGGATGGTTTCGGCAACGGTGTGAAAAAGGCGCTGGCAATGAAGAAAGTGGGTATCGGCATGATCAAGACAAAACGATTGAATCCGCTCGCGCTCGTCAATCACAAGGGTGTCAAGAATCCTAAGGAGCTGCATACTCTGATCAAGAAGGCGAGAGAGATTGAAGACCGACGCAAGGGTCTTGCCAGTTAACCGGAGTTCGTCATGGCCAAGAAAGAATATTCATTTTATCCAGGGTGCAGTTCGGAACGTAAGGCCTCGGCCTCCAATTACATGGTGTCCGTTGACGCGATGTGCGAGAAACTCGACATCAAGCTCAATGAGATCCCGGATTGGAACTGCTGCGGCGCCTCGATTGGTTACGCGGAGGGAGGCGAGTTGCCCCGTCACGTGATGAATGCGAGGAACATCGCGTTGTCCGAACAAAACAACCCCAACCAGGATATCGTCGCCACCTGCGCCGCATGCTGGCTGGGCGCAAAAGAGACCGCCGACCGTCTGGATGCGTCGGAACAGCTGCTCGCGGACACCAGGGAAGTCCTGAAAGAGGCCGGGCTCGACGTGCACCTGAAAAACGAAACGCCGATCCGGCACATGGTGGAAGTCTTGATCGAGGACATCGGCTACGAGGGCATCAAGGAACCGATGGTGAAATCCCTGGAGGGTATCAAGTTCGCGGGATACGTGGGCTGCCAGACCAACAGGCCGTTTGGGGTCGACGGCGAATCGTTCGAAAACCCCATGTATCTGGACAAGATGGTAGAAACCGTCGGCGGCGAAGCAATCAGGGATTATGAAAAGAAGGTAACCTGCTGCGGCGGCGCGCTGGCATTTTCAGAGCCCGAAAAGAGCCAAGAACAGATCAAGGACATCATCGAGGCAGCCTATGATCAGGGCGCGGATATGATTGTAACGCCGTGCCCGGTATGTCAAATGAACGTCGAGGTATATCAAGACCAAATCAACAAGACATATGGAACCAAATTCCATATTCCAGTCACGTACTACAGTCAGCTGTTAACCGTTGCTTACGGCGGAAGCGCCAAGGAAGCCGGCCTGAATGGCAATATCATCCGTGCCAAACAGCTGGAGGAAATAGCGGCCAAGTAGACGGCCTCGATATTTGCGATTTTGCGCCGAACGCCCCCAACCTGTGCTGGGGGCGTTTTGTTTTGTGACTGCCGACGGCGATGAGCCGGTCGCGCTTGGCAGGTTCGCAGTACGCGTCGAATTCCCGCGGATGGCGACCCGGTTCTATGCCATGCACACGCGTCTTCGACTTTGTACTTTTTGACTCACACTTTAAACTCTGTGCCATGAACTCAGTGCGTGCGATAACCCTGGACCTGGACGATACCTTGTGGGCGATCGGCCCGGTGATCGTCCAGGCTGAAAAACGCGTGTATGAGCGTCTCGCCGCGAACTGTCCCGCGGTGGCAAATACCTATAGCATGGATGATCTGCGTGAGGTGCGGGTCCAGGTGGAACGGGGTTTCCCGGAGTTGAAACACGATCTCACCGCTCTACGCAAATTGACCCTGGAGCGCGTGCTCCAGGAATGCGGTTACGACACTTCGCATGTGGAACCGCTGTTCGAGGAGTTTATGCGGGCGCGCAATGACGTGGCCCTGTTTCCCGATGTGATTCCTTCGCTGCAACGTTTGTCGACGCGATTTCCTTTGGTCAGCATAAGTAACGGCAACGCCGATCTGGACCGCATCGGCCTGCGACACTTCTTTACTGCAAGTGTGTCGGCGAGAGAGGTCGGGTGTGCCAAACCACACCCCAAGGTATTTCTCGCTGCCTGCGAGCAGGCCGGTCACCCGCCGGAAAACGTCATTCATATTGGAGACCATCCGCATCAGGATATCCTGGGAGCGGCTGACGTAGGCATGAAAACCATCTGGGTCAACCGGGAAGGACAGACCTGGGATCATGAACACCAACCGGACGCCGAGGTTCGCTCGTTGTCCGGCGCCATGGAACTGCTGTTGGGCTGACGAAAACAAATTTGGAGCACTCGATGTCGGAATTTCTAGTTGATTATGGGTTGTTTCTAGCGAAGACGGCCACCATAGTCGTCGCCGTGGTACTGATCATAATCGTGAGTTTCACTGCGTCGCGGCGAGGCAGAGCGCTGGAAAAGTTGGAGGTAAGAAACCTCAACGAGAAATTCGAATCCATGCAGCATCTGTTGAAGAGCCAGACCCTGACAAAGAAACAACAGAAGAAATTCGCCAAGGAAACGAAAGCTAAAAAGAAACAAGAACAGAAAAAGCGATCCACCGAACAGCGCAAACACATATACGTCCTCGATTTCCACGGTGACATCAAGGCTACTGCAGTGGCGTCCCTGCGTGAGGAAATTACCGCCATATTGACCATCGCGGGCGCAGAAGACGAGGTCTTGGTTCGTTTAGAAAACAGCGGCGGTATCGTCCACGAGCATGGATTAGCTGCGTCTCAATTGCGCCGACTCCGTGACGCAAACGTCAAGCTCACAGTATCGGTTGACAAGGTGGCCGCAAGCGGCGGCTACATGATGGCATGCGTCGCCCACAAAATAGTCACCGCCCCATTCGCTGTCATAGGGTCGATCGGTGTCCTCGCCCAGTTGCCGAATTTCCACGATTTATTGACACGACACGGCGTGGAATTCGAACAGCAAACAGCCGGCGAGTACAAAAGAACGGTAACCATGTTCGGCAAGAATACCGAGAAAGAACGCACCAAGCTGCGGGAACAAATCGAGGAGATGCACGATCTTTTCAAGGACTTCGTTGCCAAACACCGGCCGCAACTGGATTTAAAGCAAGTCGCTACCGGGGAGTATTGGTACGGCACCAAGGCGTTGGAATTGAACCTCGTAGACGAGATCAAAACCAGCGACGATTATCTGCTCGCCGCCAGAGAGCTAGCCGACATCTATGAAGTCTCGTTCTCCGCCAAGAAGACAGTGACCGAGAAGCTGCTGTCCAGTGTGGCTATGACGATGGATCGGTTCGGACTGGGCAGGATATGATGACCGATCCGCGGTGACGGCCGTTTAACGACGATAGGTCAACAGCTTCTTTCCGCTGAGCTGAATCACATCAAATAAAATCTGCGCCGCCTCGGTGCGCAGGATGTCATTGTCGTCTTTTTCCTCACCCTTCTCCGCATCCTCGCCGCCGTCGGACTTTTGGTCACTTTTCAACGGCGTCAGACCACGGGAAACCCGATAAAGGTTCAGGCGCTCAAGACGCTCCTGCTCCATTCTATCCCGGCTCGCTATGCGCTCCGCTTCCATCAAGCTGACGGTTTTCTTTTCCCGCGCGTGCTTGGCCGCCTCGGCCTCCGACAACAGATACTTGAATCCCGATTTAGTCTGCGCCCGCGCTTGATGCCGGTGCCGGGCTTCGTTGATGACCTTGCCGCTGATCTCGGCCGCCACATACCGTGCGGGTCGTATTGAAGCCCAGGGCAGCGCGTTCTCCAATGCGCGCTCACCGTGTTTTTGTACGTCGATAGCGGTCGGGAACACGATGTCGGGAACGACGCCGCGATGTTGCGTGCTATCGCCGTTGATGCGGAAAAACTGCGCGATGGTGAATTTGAGTTGTCCCAAGCCGGTCACCTTGGCGAAGCGGTCAAGGTTGATCAGCCGCTGCACAGTGCCCTTACCGTAGGTGGGCTCGCCGATAACGATTCCGCGCCGGTAATCCTGAATCGCACCGGCGAAAATCTCCGAGGCCGAAGCGCTCTGCCGATCCACCAGTACCGCCAGCGGCCCGGCGTACGCAATCGCCGGGTCCGGATCGTCGTTGATGCTGATGCGCCCGGAGGAATCCCTGACTTGCACGATGGGGCCGGCGCGGATAAACAGGCCTGTCAATTCAGTCGCCTCCGCGAGCGATCCGCCGCCGTTACCGCGCAGATCTATCAGAATTCCACGGACGTTTTCCGCTTCGAGTTCGCTGAGCAGGCGCCGCACGTCGCGCGTCGTGCTGCGGAAACCCCTCTCACCCTGCTCCCGCGCCTCAAAATCCGTATAGAACGTCGGCACCCGTATGACCCCGATTTTCGCCGCACCGCGGGCAGTGGGCAGCGTGATCACCTCTTTTTTCGCCGCCTGCTCTTCCAGTTTGATCGTGTTTCTAACCAGGGTGATGGTTTTTGTCGGACCGTCCAGTGAGGTCGCCTTGGGCAGGATTTCAAGACGAACCACCGTCCCCTTCGGCCCGCGTATCAAATCCACCACATCCGGCAGCCGCCAACCGATGACATCGACAACCGTATCCTCTCCTTGGGCAACGCCGGTAATGCGGTCATCGGTATGAATCAATCCGCTCTGTTCCGCCGGGCCGCCGGGAATGATGCGGCGTACAACGGTAAATTCGTTCTCCGACTGCAATGCAGCGCCGATGCCTTCCAGGGAAAGACTCATGCGTATCTTGAAATTCTCCGAGGCGCGCCGGTCGAAATACGACGTATGCGGTTCAATGGAAGCGGTATAGGCGTTGATAAAGGTCTGATACACGTCCTCACTGGTGAATTGACTGACGCGATCAAACAACCGGCGATAGCGCTTTTCCAAGGTCTCGGCAATATCCGACTCGGACTTGCCGGCCAAGCGCAAACTCAGCGCATCGTTCTTTACCCTCTTACGCCAGATTTCATTCAATTCATCCATATTCCCAGACCACGACAAATCGCTGCGGTCCAAAACGAAATCTTCGTCGATAAGATAGTCGAATCCCGTGCCCAACAACGATATCGCGTAGTCAACCCGATCTTTGAGCCGGTTGCGCAGGACCCTGAAAATCTCGAAAGCAGGATCGAGCTTGGTATCACGAATTGCATCATCCAGCCGGTAACGATACTTTTCGAAAGTATCGATATCCGAGGCCAGGAAATAGCTCCGATTAGGATCGAGGGACGACAGATATCGAGCGAATATTGAATCGGACAGTTCGTCGTCCAGCTGGCGCTTGCGGTAATGGTAGCGGCGGATGAACTGATTGATTATCTCGGTCGCCTTGCGGTGTTCGGCGGTCGCAACCAGCCGGTCGACGCTGACCGGGTTGACTTTGGCGCCGGCGACGCCGCACCACACCAACAGCGCCAGGACAATTATGGATGACAGTTTTGTGCGCATTTCCAGCCGTGCTTTAATCAATATAAAACCCCCGCTTGCGCCCTGGCCGCGAGCCGTCGGGCGTGACTACAAATAATAGACCAGAGGGCATGTAGAGAGCCAGCGGCACGGCGCATATTGTCGTTAAAATTCTTAACCTTATGATAGTTATCACAAATTTTATCAGTTCCCGGTCCGTAGTACACTCCTGCGCCGACGGCCGGCTGGCCATTAGTTCCGCCCCCGACAGCCGACACACCGACCCATGAACGGATACGAGCAAAGCAAACAACGCCTGGCGAAGCAAATCCGGGCCCAAGGGAGCGGCGTTCGCCTCGACAAGCGGACGTCCAACCTGTTCCGCGATCGCCAGCCCGGGCCGCAGTCGCGGCTCGATGTGTCGGCGTTCAATCATGTGCTCGAGGTCAACGCCGACCAGGACTGGGTCGAGGTGGAGGGCATGACGCCGTATCAAGATCTGGTGGACGCAACCTTGGCGAGTGGCGTAATGCCGGCGGTGGTTCCGCAACTAAAATCTATCACCATCGGCGGCGCGGTGGCGGGCATCGGCATCGAATCCACATCGTTCCGACACGGCCTGGTGCACGACAATATTCTGGAAATGGAGGTCGTCACCGGTGACGGCGATATCGTCACCTGCACGCCGGAGAACGAACACCGCGATTTGTTTTTCGGATTCCCTAATTCCTACGGCACCCTCGGTTACGTCCTGAAACTCAAGGCCAGAACCATACCGCTAAAACGCTTTGTAAAACTTGAACACCTGCGGTATCAGGATCCGCGCGCCTACTTCGACGATCTAAATCTTTGGACCGAAAAACCCATCGATTTTCTCGACGGCACCGCGTTCTCGCCCGCGGAACTCTATCTCTCCGTCGGCACGCTCGTCGACGAGGCGCCGTTTACCAGTGACTATACATTCGAAAATATTTACTACCGATCCATCCGCGACAAGCGCGCCGACTATCTCACGGCATACGATTATATCTGGCGGTGGGACACGGACTGGTTCTGGTGTTCCAAGAACGTGTTCGCGCAGCAACCTTTGGTGCGAAGGATTTACGGACGAAACCGCCTGAATTCGATTTTTTATACGAAGCTCATGCGCTGGAATGCAAAATTCGGCGTGACGCGAATTGCGCGGCGGCTGGCGGGCACCCATGCGGAAACCGTGATTCAGGATGTGGATATACCGATCCATCGCGCAGCGGAGTTTTTGGAATTTTTCGACCGGGAGATCGGTATTCGACCGGTATGGATATGCCCGTTCAGGGCAAGCCACCGAAATTGGGACTTTCCGCTGTACACGATGAAACCCGGGACGGTCTATGTCAATTTCGGTTTTTGGGACGTAGTGCGAAGCCGCGACAAAAGGCCGCCGGGGTTTTTTAATCGCAAGGTTGAAGAAAAGGTGGAGCAGCTGGGCGGCGTGAAATCCTTATACTCGGATTCGTATTACACCCGTGATAAATTCTGGCAGCTATACAATCAACCAGTCTACGACGCATTGAAAACCCGATACGATGGTTCCGGACGGTTTAAGGATCTGTACCAGAAATGCGTACAGCGTCAATGATTCCGGTTGATGGCGATGCGATCGACGCGGTGACTGATTTTCCCGAAACTTTTCCCCACGCGGCCCAGGGGCTTGCGGATCACATGGGGTGTGCGCCGCACCGCGCGCGGTCCCCACACGGCCCGGGACGGACTGCTGCGGTTGCAGATGGGGCCGAGTAACTATCAACGTATTTGGGACACGGTCGCCCGGATACCCTACGGCCGGGTCGCCACCTATGGACAAATTGCGCGTCTTGCCGGTTTGGGTCGGCGCGCGCGCCTGGTCGGGTATGCCTTGCACAATTCACCACACACACTCGAATTGGCCTGGCATCGCGTCATCAATACCAAGGGAAAGATCTCTTTTCCCAAGAACAGCGACCGTCACCAAATTCAACAGGAAAAATTGGAATCCGAGGGCGTTGTTTTCACCGACGGTCGCGTAGACCTCGTCACCTACCGCTGGCGTCCATCCGCCGAGGAGATTCCTGATGAATACTTCGCCCCCGAGTTGGGTCGCGAATTTCCGTCAACGACACGCTAGCGGATACCCAAACTCATGAAAATCGGAACCTGCCGCTTCCTCGAAAAAGACCACGTCTTCATCGCCAAGGGCGATGTGGCGTGCCTCCCGGCGCTGGATCCCGCGGCGACCAACACCGGGTACGCCAGCATGCTGAACGTGATCGACGCGGGCCGCTCGGCATGGGCGGAACTCGGTCGCTGGGCCGATTCCGTGCCACAGTCAGCGAAGGTGGCGATGCGGGATCTGGAGTTACTGGCGCCGATCCCGCGGCCCACGAAGAACGTCATGTGCCTGGGCTGGAACTACCGTGAACACGTGGCCGAAAGCGCCGACGCCTCGCTGCGCGATCCGGAGCTGCCCGCGCATCCGATCGTGTTCACTAAATCCGTTTCCAGCGTCACCGGGCCCTACCACGAAATTCCTTACGATGCGTCGGTGTCCCGCGAAATCGACTGGGAGGTGGAATTGGGCGTGGTGATCGGAACGCGGGCACACAAAGTTTCGGCACAACATGCCCTCAGCTGCGTATTCGGTTATACGGTAATCAATGACATTTCGGCCCGGGATCTGCAGTTCCGCCACGAGCAGTTCTTCATCGGTAAAAGCCTGCCCGGGGCCTGTCCCATGGGACCGTGGATTGTTACCGCCGACGATATCGAGAACCCGCAGAATTTAAACCTTCGATGCCGCGTCAATAATGAAACCACCCAGGAATCGAACACCCGTTACATGATCTTCGACGTGGCCACCATCATTGCGACCTTATCAAACAGCATGGTTCTGGAACCCGCCGACATCATCGCCACCGGCACACCGAGCGGCGTGGGGTTTGGACAAGATCCGCCATGGTATCTGTCTGCCGGCGACATCGTGGAATGCGAGATCTCCGGAATCGGCCGGATCCGCAACCGAATCGCGGGCTAGTCCAGCTACTATTCCTGGTACGCAATGGCAATACTCGCAACGTCAAACATCTAGCCCGCATTTCTCACCAGGATCCCGGATGCTGGCGCAGGGCTCGTGCCCAGCTACTATTCCTGGCATGCACCGGAAAGACTCGATACGTTAATTCTATGAAGAGACAGCTTAAATTCCTGATGTGGATTGCTGAGAATAGTAGCTGGGCGCCTGGTGAGAAATGCGGGCTAGTTTCGCTCGTAAGTAGATATAACGGTGGCCTGGCATTCAAAGTGTGGCAATTCAAGACCCGACACCACCCTTAGGGCATGACACCACCCTTAGGGCAGTAGGTCACTGAGTGCGCGAAGCACGTCCTTACGGGTGATCACGCCTACGAGCTTACCGTCGTCGACAACTGGAAAGCGCCGGTGCTGGCGCTCACGCAGAAACATTCCAGCGACGTAGTAAATATCCATGTCCGGGGAAACGTGCGGTACGTTGGGGTCAAAATACGCGCTTACGGTTCCCTTGGGTGCGGCGTAATCAGCATCGCCCTCCGCGATCAGCTTCAGGCAGTGCTCCTCCGACAGAATCCCGAGCACCTGACCGGTCGGGCTCACCACCGGAATGCCCGTGACACCCTTGTCAACCAAAACGTCGATCGCATCTTTGATAGGCAGATCCATGGACACGGCATGCGTCTCCTTGTCCATCATCTGGCTCACAGTCGGTTTCATGATTGTCTCCTCCGGCTTGGGACGTTGTTTGGGTCAGTGGTCAACCGTTTCGCGCGCACGGGGGGGCAAAATTGTTCGGTGGCGTTACTGCGGACTGACGTAAAACAAGCTCCGCCATGTGGCTCCAGAATGGCCTTCCCTTGCTTTTCCAGATCGAACGTGCGTTTCAGGCCGGCCGGGGCGCACCCCGCGATATCTGGGGGGATCTGAATAGACTGTTCCGGCGCAAGATTCGACAATAGCGACCGCATTTGCAGCTGTTCACTCTCAATGCCCATGGCGAATTATGTCAATTGGACGCAAAAGAACCTCGGCTGTCTTTGTTTGGTGTCAAAGAAACGGGACTTAAACACAAGCAAGACGGGGTCAGGTCTTTATATAAGACATTCAAGCTTTGTGAAATTCTTCACACATTCCCTGTGAAAGCGCGCGCTGTAATCCTTTCCGGATGCCTTGATAATAGGCCATCAAACATGGCGTGCTCGGCAGTCAATATTCGTACAGGTCTGTGAGAACAAACAACTGGAAGTACTGGAAGAGGTCTACTTTCCCGCCGCATTCGCCGGATTGCGGGAAAAGTCCTATTACCACCAGAAAGTAGTGCAGCACTTGATCCAGAGTAGTGAACTTTTTAATCGAAGTAAGGATCATTAGATGTATGGGTCCATCGATTTTATCTTTAAAATACTTAACCCCGCTCAGTAGTTCCAACTAAGGAAAATCAGTCATGCCGATCCTGCCTCCCACCGTGCTCGAGCGCCTCGCGCGTTGCGGAAACCGGATCTACGTCAACGGGCTCGTAAGCGGCGCCGACGTCGTGGTTACCGTCGGCGGTGTGGAGCACAGCTTCGTCGCGGCCGGGAGCTCGCACGTGCTGAACGTGCCGCCATTGAATCCACTGGATGCGGCGCACGCGCGCCAGGACGATGGCTCGGGTTTCAGCAACGAATCCGCCGGCGTCGTGGTCGAAGACGCGGAGTCGCCGCCCGCCGTACCGCCGCTGCTGCCGGGACAAGTGGGTTACTGCAGTCACTGCGTCCACGTATCCGGACTCGTGCCCGGATGCGAGGTCGAATTGTTGCAAGGCGGCGCCACGGTGGGCGCCGCGGCCGCCAACCGCCACGGGTACGCCTGCGTTCCGGTGAAGCTCGAGCGGCGCGGCCAGGACGACGGCGGGGTACTGCACGGCAAAATGATCGTTTGCGGCGCGGACAGTCCGTTGGCCGCGACGCCTCTGGTCGCCGATCCGCCCCTGGCGAAACCCGCCGTCGGCAGCCCCGTTTACGGCTGCCAGCGGGTGATCCCGCTGAGCGAGCTCAACCAGGGGAACCGGGTGCGCCTGGAATCGGACACCCGGCCGTTGGGAACTTTCTGCAGCTGCTGGCAGGCGGTCAACGTGCATATCGGCAGCGATCTGGTCGTCGGCGAGAAAGTGCGCGCCCAGCCGTTCTGGGACAGCGACGCCTGCAAGCAGAACGGGCCGTGGAGCGAGTGGCGCGAGGTGGTGGCGCCCGACGAGGGTATCAAGCCGGTGTTATTGCCGGCGTTGATCGAAAACGATCAGACGATCCGGGTCGACAATCAGATCGCCGGCGCCGAGCTGATGATTCAGATCCGTGCGAACGAGTCTGCAACGCCCACGGACTTCGGTCCGCGGCCGGCGAACGACAGCCCTGAGGACCTCGAGATTTCGCTGGCCGAGCCGTTGATCGTCAACCATCAGGTGCGGGTCGTTCAGACCCTGTGCGGGCACAGCGAGGCGTCGGATTGGGTGACGGTGCTGCCCCTGCCGCCGGAAGTGTTCGCCCCGGTGGTGCGGCCGCCGCTGTATGCCTGCGGCGGCGCCGTGCAGGTGTCCAACCTCCACCCCGGCGCCGTGGTCCGCGTTTACCAGAACGATTTCGTCATCGGTATCGGTTGGGCCGGCCTGAGCAGCAGTATTTCCATTACCGCCAATCCGCGCCTCGCCGCCGGTGCACAAATACACGCGGTGCAGTGGGTCGGTGGCGTGGAGAGCCCGCCCTCGGCTGCGGTCACCGTGCAGGACATCGATGATCTCTACCGGCCGAGAGTACTGGAGCCGGTCGCGTTCGCGGACAACCAGGTGTGGGTAAGCGGGGTTACGCCAGGCGCCCGGGTGAGCATCTTCTCCGGCGGCACGCTTCTGGGCGAGGCCAACGCCGCGGAATCGATCATGACGGTGCCGGTCAATGCCGTGCCCGGAGACGTGAAGGCCCGCACCGCGCTGTGCGAGGTGACCAGCGAAAGTCCCACGGTACAGCCCATCACCAGCCCGTGCGCGGTCGGGCCGTTTGTTACCTCGGGCGAAGAAGAGCGCAGCTATCCCGATTACCCCGTGCCCGCCAATCCCGACGGCGGGGATTTCGTTCATCCCATTACCGGCCGGCTGTATTTTCCCGCCGACGCGATGGGGAACTTCAAGCAGGACGCCACCAACCTGCCCCTGGTCATTGTCGCTCACGGCTATTGGCCGAGCGAGGAGGACAGCTATCTCGGTTACGGCTATCTCGCCCGCCACCTCGCGCGTTGGGGCATGTTGGTTTACAGCCTGAATTTTGATGTGGTGAATGAGCGCACTTCGCCTGCCGCGTTACAGCAGGCCTCGCGGGGATACATTATCCTCGAAGCCATTCGCGCCGTGCTCAATGATCCGGACATCGCGCATCGAATAGACACCGATCGCATCGGCGTCGTCGGTCATTCCATGAGCGGCGAGGGCGTGGTGGCCGCCCAGGACCTCAATCTGGGCAGCGCGACGCCGTTCTCCATTCGCGGCGTGGTGAGCATCGCGCCCACCCACTGGCGGCCGGACCTGCAGCTGCGCGAAACCAGATATCTGCAACTGCTCGGCTCCATGGACCAGCTGGTCAGCAGCCTGGGCTCGGTGACCGGCGTGGATCCGGTGTTCGGCGGGTTCCGCATCTATGACCGTGCGTGGCGCAACAAGACCCACTGTTGGATATACGACGCCCGGCACAACGGCTTCAACCACAACTGGGCAACGGGGCTCAATCTCTACGAAACCGGCATCGTCGATGATTCCCTGAGCATCAACGAACATAAGACCATCGCCGCCTGCATGATCAATGCCTTTTTCCTGGACGCCCTCAAGGGAGAGAGCGACTACGCGGGATATTTACAAGGCATCATCCTTCCGCGGTCGGTGCGGGGTTTCCGTATCTACACCCAGCATCACACCACATCGCCCACCGTGCTGGATGATTTCGGGGATGCCGACAACCAGCTGGGTCACGCCGCGGAAGCGCCTCTTGACAAGAACAGCAATCGGGCAGCCCAGGGTGCGCAGGCCAATGGCGCCGGAATGGATCATTGGGATGACGTCGAACACGTAGGCCTGACCCACTCGGTACACGACACCCGCGGGCTCGAGCTCACCTGGGTCAATCCCCAGGCTGAGTATCGCAGCGACACCGGCGGGTTTGCATTGTCGCCGATGCAGTCTCTTTCCTTGCGCGTTTCGCAATTCTACGAGGACAGCGCCAACAATCTGGAGGGCGCCGATCTAGACCTTTTTGTCGCCCTGCACGACGGCAGCACCGAAGCGGTGGTGCGCCTGGGCGCCGTCGGCACGGCGCCGTTTCCCGACAGTTCCCCCGCCGTATTGTCGGTTATGCGCAGCCTCCGGCTGCCCCTCGACGCCTTTGAGGCGGTCAACCCGGGCATCAATCTGGGCTCCATTCAAACAGTGACGTTTTATCTCGATGCGCGCGGATCCGGCCACGTGTTAATAGACGATATCGAATTCGTATAGGCGTACAAACTGAAAACTTCATGAGAGTAATACGATGATTCAGGTATTTCCCACCACCCCGGACTCCCCGCCCGTGGTGCCGGCAGGCGTTGACTGGCAACAAAAACGTAAAACGGCTGTGTCCAGGCTCATCCGTCTCAGGCTCGACCAGGCCTCCATTCGCCCGGTGTTCATACCCAGGGGCTACACGGTCACCATCGAGGGCGAACACCTGTATCAGGCGATTTCGCCGCCGCGGGTCACGGTCGGGGACATCGTGCTCGAAGGCCTGCGATTCAGCACCGATGGAAGGGTGCTCAAAGGCCGCCTGTCCGCCCATCCCACGAGCCGGCGGGTCATCGTCGACTATCATTTTGACCGCGCGGAAATCGATCTCTCCAACGAGGTGCGGTGGTGGCATTGGATCAGACCCGCGCTGCTCGAATTGTGGCAGCTCATCGACCGGGGCGTGCGTTGGCTGATCGCGCGCTTGCCGTAAAGATTCACCGGCGGCCGGCGGGAGCGCTCGCTGTAGACTCGGCGCCGCCGCCAAAAGAAACGACTTGTGGGAGCGCTTTTCAAGCGCTATCGATGATTCGCGGCTGCCTGTGCCGTGCTCTGTTTACGGTACTTGTGCCGTGCTCTTTTTACAGCAAAAGCCGCCCCCCACAGAGCGATGAGGTGTTCGTTCGCCGGGATCTTGCGCCATGGCGCCCGGCGTGCCGCTACCACGGCACTCTCAGCAGGTCGTAGGTGGCGTCAGTCTCGCAATTCGTTTGGCGCCCGACCGCCATTCCGTCGATCACAACCACTGCGGTGTTGCCCCAGATCGCCAGACCCTCGGCACCGTTGGGCGCCGCACCGAGATCATCGACCGCAATGGTTCCGGATCCCGCCAACGCCCCGACCCGGAACCTCCACAGTCTGAACGGCGCCGAGGGATTGTCCGCAACCGGGCCGGCCAGGCCCCAGATCCACCCCCGGTGGTAGCTGAGGTCGCGTATGCCCCGTCCCTGCAGGTCGATCAATCGCACCCGGTCAAACCTCAGTTTCGTCAGGTCGTTTTGCCGCAGCAACACTGCATTGCCATTCACCAGCGGTGCGCGAAGTCCCACCCAGACTTGATCGCCCTCCGGCCCGGGAATCGCGACGACACCCTCGATATTGAAGGATTCGTGCCGTGACTTGTCGTCGCATATCGCTTCGGCCCGCCGTTCGGCGGCCTCCACCGTTTCACGCACCGCCAGCAGATCCCCGGACACGTCCGCTGGAAACGCCTTATACAGATCGAACTTCCGCTTCGTCCTCACGAGCTCGAATCGTCCGCCAACCGCCCTGCCGTCGCGAAACGTCGCCGCGCCGACGAAACGGCGTCGTTTCTTCCTGCGCTTGCAATCCTTGTTGCGGCTATGCGACCCGTAGATCAATACTTCACCGGACCCAAGCTGCGTAAGGGCTTCAATGTCCGATAGCTCGAAGTCATCTTTGTCGGACAGGATGGGTTGCAGTTCCAGTGTCCGGCGACGAGACACGTCTAGCCGGTGACCGTCAAACGGAAATGAGAACAGCGCCCCGCGCCGCTCATTGTCGCCAACCAAGAGACAGGTCATCGTAAGGTCTTGCGGACAAGCGGTGAATACCGCGGCCGACGCTTCGCACAACGGATAGCCGCCGAGATTCTCGATAGAACCGTCACTTGCCGCCGCCGCCAAAGTGAAAACACTGACAGAAATACACGATAAACGTAGGGAACGCCTCATGCTGGATGCCCTCAAAGTTCACTGTCGAATAACTCACACAAGATGCCCGGTCCCGGACCACTTCGCTGTTGGTACCGGATCTCACGATCTGTCGAAATCACAATAAAACCCTGAATCGAGTTTATGCTACAGTCAGCCAATCTATAAAGCTGTCAGCCTCTCGAGAAGGGCATCCCACTGCAACACCCCCGGACCCAACCACGTCCGCGAGCGCTGGTGAAAACAACAAGCCGTACTAATACCTGGTTTACAAAATGTATGAAAGGAATCATGACTTACGCGGTCGTGATTCCCGCGATTACGTTTGTGTTGCTCGAAATTACGCTGCGTGCGTACGCCGCGGTGAGTCCCGGCTTCGTGTTTCCGGACAACCGGGAGAATCAATGGCGCGGGAAGCCACACTCTTATCATTATGATTTTCAGATAAACTCCCAGGGTTTCAATGATGTCGAGTACCCCTACGAAAAACCCGATGGCACGTATCGTGTTGTCGCGTTGGGGGATTCTTTTCTGTATGGCGTTGTGCCGTATCAGAACAACTTTCTCACTCTTTTGGAAAAGCAAATCAACGGGCGCGAGACGAGGGTCCAGGTGATCAACATGGGCATACCGGATACCGCGCCTCGCCAATATCATGCGTTACTCGTTAATGAGGGACTCGCCTATGATCCGGATCTGATCATGGTACACATTTTTATCGGCAATGATTTCCAGATCCCCGAAAAAAATCGTTCCTATGCGCTCTATGGGTTGAAATTCCTGCTGCGCCTTATACCTGAATATTCCGGAGTGGTGGTGAATAAAAACAGCACCTACGACGACACATCCGCCACCTTGCGCGAGGAACGGTACCTCGCGGTGCAACGTGAGAAAGTCGGAATCCTGGATCCGGACAATCGAGACTTTCCCGAGCGTATCGAGCGCGGCATGACGTACGTGGAAAAAATCGCCGAATTGGCCCGGACATCCAGCAGCCGAACCGGATGATCTCGGATCAATTGGCGCGTTCCGGAATACCGGTGTTGGATCTGCTCTTGCCGATGCGTGCCGTTAACGGCGAACGCTTGTACAAATTGCAGGACACCCACTGGAATATCCGCGGTAACCAGGTGGCCGCCGGGATTATCGCCGCGGAGCTGCACAATCGCGCTCTCCTGGCGGCCGGTAAACAAGGACTCGGAAAAAACTGAAACGCCGAGTTCAGCGAAGCGCCGTCCCGCATCGCGAGACTTTCGTCTACACGGGACGCACGTCCGCCGAATACCCGTCAGCCGAAGTGCATGCGCGCTTTTGCTTAATCATGGGCACACCGGGATACGAAGTATGATGATCTACGGTCCGGCGAATGCTCGGCGGGTGTGAACCTGAAGCAGAAGATGCGGCATTGAAACACCCGACCCCTCGTTTATGGGCTGGTGTATGATATCGAAATCATTAGATTTCGATGAGGCCAAGCCGATGAACAAGCACCGGAACACGTCGTTGTCGCGTCGCGAGTTCCTGCGCAGCGCGGCGGCATTGGGCGCCGCGCCGCTGCTGCCTGCCGGCGCATTCGCCCAGCCCGCTTACCCGACGCGGCCGATCCCGAAAAGCGGAGAGCGGTTGCCGGTGGTCGGACTCGGCTCCACCAAGGCGGTGATGCAACTCAAGCAACGCGGCACCGCAGGATTCAAGGCGGTGTTGCGCACCCTGCTCGACGGCGGCGGTACCGTCGTGGACACCTGGTCACGCGACGCCGCATTGGACGAGCTCACCGGCGAAGCGCTGCAGGCCGACGGCATGGTGAACGACTTGTTCCTGGCCACCAAGGTGGATGCAAACGGCGCCGAGGCCGGACGGGCGATGCTGGAGCGCACGCGGCGGCTGTTTGGAAAGACGTCCGATTTGATCCAGGTCATCAGCCTCAGGGACCTGGACAATCAATGGCCGGTGCTGAAGGAGTGGCAACAGGCGGGAAAGGCGCGCTATATCGGCGCGACAGTATCCACCCAACGTCAGCACCAGGAGATGATGGAGTTCATGCGCGCCGAGCGGCCGGACTTCATCCAGGTGAATTACTCGGTGGTGGAAACCGAGGCCGAGACGAGCGTGCTGCCGCTCGCCGCGGACTTGGGGATCGCGGTGCTGGTCAATCGACCGTTCATGAACGGCGGGTATTTTTCCCGTGTGCGCGGCGCCACGCTGCCGGAATGGGCGGCGGAGTTCGATTGCCGAAGCTGGGCGCACTTTTCTCTGAAGTACATTCTCGCCCATCCCGCGGTCACCTGCGTGCTGACCGAAACCACCAAACCCAAGCATCTGCGCGAAAACCTCGCCGCCGCCTTCGGCCGTTTCCCCGATGCGAAGACCAAGCGCAGAATGCGCGAGGAGATGCAGTTTCTGTGACCGGGGGGAGCGCGTGTCAAGCGCGATTACCCGGTTCGCGGTTGTTTATGCCGTGCTCTGTTTACAGTGCACACCGCTCGCACAGAGACTCGGACAATGTGGGAACGCTTTTTAAGCGCGAATCTAGCGCTCCACCGATGTTCTCTCAGCCTTGAGATTCTCACCGAGCTGCTGCAGTTTTTGTTCAACGTCCGCGAGTTGATCTGCGATGTACTGATAATAAGCGCGGCGCGCGCGTGAACGCGGATCCCCGGCTCGCACCTTGTCCCAGTCCGATGGCCGCTTGCGTAGGATCTTTTCGTAGCGGTCGCGGTAGTAGCGTAGATTTTCTTCCGTGTCCGTGTAGCGCAAGTCATCGAACATCTTGCCGATCCGCCGGCTCTTGAACCTGAATACCGGCGCCTCCAATACGAAGATCCGGTAGCGGATATCGTAAAGTACGTTATTCTGATGCACCGGAATATATTCCAGCACCGCACCATGCCGCGCCGGGAGCCATCCGTAATGCAACAGCGCCTCGCGCATATACCGGTCCTGGTAGACGCTGTCGAAATCCTCGATCTCGAAGCGGTTGCTGCGAAACGCGAGTTCGGCGAATTCATTGGCCGGCACCGCCAGATGGAACAGCTGCAGCAGTTTGATCTGATTGATCGATTTCGGTGACCAGACATTACCCGCGGCCAGAGCATTGCGCAGTGTATGCACGCAGTTGTCGCTGTATCCGCTCCAGTTATAGGTCGCCTCACCGCGTGCATATTGGTCGTTGAGGCCGTTCAGGTAATCGACAATGTCGCTCAACACCGGCTGGGTGACCGGCATGTTGGCGCAGTAAACATTGCGGCCGAAGGTGAGGGCAAAGTCGGTGCCCAGTGTTTCCGACGCGAGAAAATATTCCAGTGCCGACTCATCGCCTTGCGGGGGTTCGTACTGGGCGTGGATGTCGATCCCCTCGAACACGTCTTGATCCGCCGCGGACTGGATCGCGGCGCGCGCCTGCTCCTTCTCCAAGAACTGGCCCGGTTTGAGGTTGCCGTAAAAGAACAACGGCTTCCCCGGCACCGCGATCCAGTTGATATTCTTGAACGTCTTGTTGACGCTGATGCCGACGCCGGTCTGCGCGGAGTCAGCATCGCACAACTTGATGCGCGGATAAGGCGCGGAATGGTCTTTGCAGGCGCCCTTGAGATACATCACCGCATGACCGGGACTGCCACCCTCCTTGGTGAACTTGGCGCGGATCTGGCTGACCGCACACAGTTGGACATACTGCGGATACAAGGTGTCATACCCGGCGCCGGGCCGTTGCGGCGGATGGTACGTATCCTTCAGTGACGCACATCCGGAAACCAGCACCATCAGCACCAACGCGCCAAGGCGCAATGCGCGCCCAACCTCCGTGCCCGGTACGATCAACGCAGGCCGCCCACCCCTTGGTGTGTCACATCCGTCGCGCAGGATCCTGATGTGAAATATCGATGTCATGCGTGTCATTATACGTGTTACCAGGCACTGGTTTACGGATTCCATTCGCTCATCCACAACAACATCAGAGGCGGTAAGCGCCAAGATGCCTGAGCATTGTAAGAACAACACCGGCTATCATAAAGCAGGAATTGAATCTTGCGGCCACCCGATAGCACAACAAATACGCACCGCCCCTTGTTCGCGGATACGTGTGCCGTGCTCCGTTTACGGTACTTGTGCCGTGCTCCGTTTACGGTACTTGTGCCGTGCTCCGTTTACGGTGCTTGTGCCGCGATCTGTTTGCGGTGCAAACCGCTTCCACAGAAACTCCGACAATGTGGGAGCGCTTTTCAAGCGCGATCAACGCGCGGCGGCTCTAGGCCGCTGCCACACACGGTGCGGCAAGTGATTTTTTGTGAGCATCCGGCCGCATCAAAACGTAGAATGTCGGCCATCGGCATAAAAATCTACAGCAACAGCAAGCGCGCAAGCGATTAGCAGGACCCCACAGCATGGAACCCAACCCGAGCACCCGCAACGACGCAACCGCCGGCGCCCTGGACGGCCTGCGGATTCTCGATCTCAGCCGCATCCTTGCCGGGCCCACCTGCACCCAGCTGCTGGGTGACCTCGGCGCCGACGTGATCAAGATCGAGCGCCCCGGCACCGGCGACGACACCCGCATTTGGGGCCCGCCGTTTGTCACCGACGCCCAGGGCCACGACACCAGTGAGAGCGCCTACTATCTGTGCGCAAACCGCAACAAGCGCTCGGTGGCCGTCGACATCGCGCGGCCCGAGGGCGTGGCGCTGGTGCGCCGGCTCGCCGCCCGATGCGATGTGCTGATCGAGAATTTCAAGCTCGGGGGGCTCGCCAAGTATGGCCTCGGCTATGACGACCTCAAAGACGAGCTCCCGGCGCTGGTGTATTGCTCGATCACCGGATTCGGCCAGACGGGACCCAACGCGCACCGCGCCGGTTACGACATCATGGCCCAGGGCTACGGCGGCATCATGAGCATCACCGGCGAGCCGGACGGCGAACCGATGAAGGTTGCCGTGGGCATCGCCGACGTGATGTGCGGCATGTACGCCGCGACGGCGATTCTCGCCGCGCTGCGGCATCGTGACCGCACCGGCGAAGGACAGCACATCGACATCGCGTTGGTGGACACGCAGATGGCGTGGCTGATCAACGAAGGGACCAACTACCTCGTCTCCGGGCAAGCGCCCAAACGCCGCGGCAACCAGCATCCCAACATCGTGCCGTACCAGGTGTTCGAAGTCGCCGACGGCCACATCATCGTTGCGGTGGGCAACGATACCCAGTTCGCCCGCTTCTGTGAGCTGATCGGCCTGCCGGAACTTGCCGCCGACGAACGTTATCGTACCAACGCCCGCCGGCTGCACCACCGCGAGGAATTGATTGCGCTGCTCACGCGGCGTTTACGACAATTGAACAAACGAATGGTGATCGACGGCATGGAAGCGCGCGGCGTGCCGGGCGGGCCGATCAATACGCTGCCGGAGGTGTTCGCCTCGGATCAGGCGCGGGCGCACCATATGAAGATCACCCTGCCCCACCCCCTCGCCGGCAGCGGGTCGGTGGATCTCATCGGCAATCCGCTGCGGCTCTCGCGTACACCGGTAACTTATCGCCGTGCGCCGCCGGTATGCGGCGCCGACACCGCCGACACAATCCGCGAACTCCTCGGCGAAGACGCCGTGGACGAGGCGCCCACTGCAACGGAGTAGACCATGTTTGAATTGACCGACGACCAAAGGCAGATCCAGGAAGCGGCGCGCGAGCTTGCCGAGACCGCCATCCGACCGCGGGCCGCGGAGGTCGACCGCAGCGAGGAATACCCTTGGGATAACGTCGAGAAACTCAAACACGCCGGTTTCCTGGGGATGACGATTCCCGAGGAGTACGGCGGGCTGGGACTGAGCTATCTCGACGCGGTGCTGGTCATCGAGCAGATGGCCAGATGCTGCGGCGTCACCGCGCGCATCGTGGTCGAGGCGAACATGGGCGCCATCGGGGCGATCATGAAATACGGCACCGATAAGCAGAAGCACCGTGCCGCGGCGCTGGTGCTGGACGGGGACAAACCCGCGATCTGCATCACCGAACCGGGCGCCGGCAGCGCCGCCACCGAGATGACCACCACGGCGGTGAAAAAAGGCGACCGTTACGTCATCAACGGCCTGAAGCACTGGATCACCGGCGGCGGGGTGTCACGGCTGCATCTGATCTTCGCGCGGGTGATGGAAGACGGCGAACACCGGGGCATCGGCGGATTTATCGCGGTGCGCGAGGAAGACCGGGGCCTGATTATCGGCCGGCGCGAGCCGGCGATGGGCCTGCGCGGCATCCCCGAGACCGAGGTCGTGTGCCAGGACCTGGAGATCGCGGAGGACATGGCGGTGATTCCGCCCCAGGGACTGAAGCGCGGCTTCGCCGGTCTGATGAACGCGTATAACGCGCAGCGCGTCGGCGCCGCCACCGTGGCCCTGGGGATCGCCCAAGGGGCCTTTGAACTGGCGGTCGAATACGCCAGGCTGCGTGAACAGTTCGGGCGGCCGATCGCCGAATTTCAGGGCCTGCAGTGGATGATCGCCGATATGTCCGTCGGCCTCGCTGCGGCGCAGGCGCTGGTGTACAAAGCGGCGGCGGGGTCAAGCACAGGCTTTCCCGACATGCGCGCGGCGGCGCAGGCGAAGGTGCTGGCCTCGGAGACCGCGATCAAAGTCACCAACGACGCGCTGCAAATCCACGGCGCGAGCGGCTACTCGCGCAACCTGCCGCTGGAACGCATGGTGCGCGACGCGCGCATGTTCACCATCGGCGGCGGCACCGCCCAGATCCTGAAGACCCAGATCGCGGGATCCGTGCTGGACATGAAAACACCACAGACCCGCGACGGTTACCTCAAGCTTTCCCAGCCCGGCCGCACCGCGTAAATGCGATTAATCACCGCACCTTGATGTGCCGGGCAGCGGCTTCCTTCGTCTTGGGTAGCGTAATCGTCAATACGCCGTCTTCCATGGCTGCGGCAATCGCGTTCTGATCAATCTTGCTGGAGATCGTGAAACGGCGCGCGTAATTGCCGACATTATATTCGGCATACAAGGGCTCGAGATTGTCATACGCCGAGAAATCAACGTTTCCCGTCACCGCCAATATGTTTTTCTCTAAATTGATATCGATATTCTGCTTATCGACACCGGGCATCTCCATGGTCACCGTCAACGCGTCGGCGGTCTCGTGGATATCGGTGAACGGCACGAAATAGCGACCGGTCTTGGTCGTTTCCTCACGTGATTCGAGTTCTTTCTTCTGTTGCACTTCTAGATCCTGGGGACTCATAACTACCTCCGGATATTCAATGTCTTGCAGTCGTTTTTCAACCGATGGTTATGGAACGAGGCTTATCGCTCTCGGCCCGCGGCAGAAACACAGCCAGAATGCCGTTACGATACTCGGCTTTGACCTTGCCGGCGTCGATCTCCGCGGGCAAGGTCAACACGCGGTCAAATTCTCCCGAGGATCGCTCACGGCGATGTACGCTGACGCCGTCGCCACGGGTGATCTCCTTCTTGCCGCTAAGACGCACCTGGTTGTCCTTGACTTGAATATCGATCTTGTTTTTATCGGCGCCGGGAATTTCCGCGATCAGGACCATGTCGTCTTCCTTGCGGAACACATTGATCGGGGGAAACGCGCCGCTGCTGGCGGTGCCGGCACCGAACCAATCGCTGTGTCGAACCGAATCCAATGCGCGTTGCCAGTCCAACAGGGCATCGAAGGGGTCTGCGATTCGAAATACCATGTCAATTCTCCCGTTTGTTGTAGGTCAGGTTGTAACAAGCCAACGCGTTGTATGTAGGGGTGGAAAACCGGGTTTCAAGGCCCCCGGAGCGGCGGTTGGACAAATCCGGCGCCCGGCGGCTTAGAATAGGTTCCATGCGGCACCCTCTCCACGCGATCTCCGGTTACCAGACGTGATTGCCACCAACCGCAACTACACGTGTTGGTCATCAGCGGCGGCAACACCGCTCTGTGCGCCGCGATCACCGCCCGCCGCGCGGGGGTTCAGACGGTACGCGATTGACCACCGTGTCGCTATTTACCCACGACGCTGTTAACAACATACGAGCAACCCGGCAGCCATGCATGACGACGTGCGCATGACCCTGAAAACCTTGGCTCTAGGTCTTGTCGGCGGCGCCCTGTTCGCCATCCTGCATCTACCGCTGCCGTGGCTGTTGGGCGCCTTGGTGTTCAACTTGATCGGCAGTTTCTCCGGTCTGCGGCTCGGTCTGAGCTCCTACGTGCGCAGTCCAACACTCACGGTGTTGGGGGTGACCATCGGCAGCGCCCTGACGCCGGACCTGATCGGCCGCGCCCAGGATTGGTGGTTGTCCCTCGCGGCGATGGCATTGTTCGTCGCCACCGCCGCGCCGTTGGCCATCGTCTACTGCCGCAAGGTCATGGGATTCGACATGGTGTCGGCGACTTTCGCCGGGATCCCCGGCGGGCTCAGCGAGATGATCTTCACCGGTGCCGCGCTCGGCGGCGATCCGCGGCGCATCGCACTCGCCCACGCCGCGCGTCTGGCGCTGATCCTGCTGCTGATCGCGCCGGTGATGCGGCTCGTCGCCGGCATCGACATTGCCGGCGCGCGTCCGGGTTTCAGTACCTGGTCGCTGATGCCGCCGGTGGACGCCACAATATTGCTGGGCTGCGCGGTGCTGGGCGCGTTTGCCGCCCGGCTGCTGCGCCTGCCCAATCCATTTCTTTTCGGTCCGCTCATTTTCAGTGTGGCGGCCCACCTGTTTTCTTTGACCAGCGCGAAACCGCCGAATTGGTTGTTGGACATTGTTCAGCTGGTGGTCGGCGCTTATGTCGGCGCCCAGTTCGCCAACAGCCGGGCGGCCGACTTGCTGAGGATTCTCGCGTTGTCCTCGGTACTCACCTTATTGTTGCTCGCCTGGGCGGGATTGATTGCGTGGGCCTTGAGCTGGGCGATGGGATTCGAATTCGCCGCCGTTTTGCTGGCATTTATTCCCGGTGGCATCGCGGAGATGTCGTTGATTGCCGTCCTGCTGCACATCGATCCCATCTTCGTCGCCGCGCACCACATTTTCCGCGTGCTGCTGATCCTTTCGTTTTCCCCGGTGCTCGCAATACGCTCGCGACAACACCGGTTAAAAAGCGGACAATCTCCCGATGCCTGACGTCATGGTCAACGTGCCGCATCGCGCGGCAGGGGATTGCGCCGTCGCGCCGGCGGCGCGCATAAAGCCACCATCGCACACAAGGCAAACGTACTGTGGATTTCCGGTGAGCTGTTCCTGCGCTGCGTGAAAGAGGCGGCCGCCGAAGGTGTGGACGTTTAGCACGAGAAACGTTTGATCGACGCGCGGTTACTGCGTCTGTCGACATCGCGTCTCGCGCGTAAATAAGATCAATAGCGCAGCGAGCACCGCCCACGCCAGCATCAGGTTGAAACCCGCCTGATAGGCCGCCAAGTCGTATACGCGCACACCGGCCTGCTCCTGTCCCTGCCACATGCGGTCGAGCATCCAGCCCACCGCCGGTTGCAGCAGCATCGGCCCGCTCATCACGCCGCTGTTGACGACGCCGGAGACCGTGCCCGCCAGCGAAATCGGCACCGATTCCTTGGCGAACGCAAAGCCGACGATCATGCAGCCGGAGAAGAACCCGATGATTACCAACACCGCCGTCAGCAGCCACACCGGCAGCCCCGGGACATAGACCACCACCACCCAGCCGATGAGCACCACCCATGTGCCGAATACATACGGCAGTTTGCGCGCCCCGATGCGGTCCGAGAGCGCCCCGAACACCGGCCCGCCCAGCGCCCAGGCCACCATCAGCGTCGAGGTCATGGTCGCTGCGCCGACCGGCGTCAACCCGTAGTGGGAGGTGAGGAACGGCACCCCCCACAGGCCGGCGAAGCTCAGCAGGCAGCCGACGATGCCGCCGGGCACCAGGGCCAGCAACCAGGTGTTGCGGTAGGCCATGACCTCGAGCAGGCCAGCCCACACCCCCAACTGGACGCTGCTTTCGTGGTGCTCCGGCGCGTGCGACCGGTAGCCGCGCTCGAGCGGGTCGTCGCGCACCAGCCACCAGATGGTGACCGCCAGCAAGGCGGTGAACAAGGCCATGGCGACCATCACCGCGCGCCAGCCGATGGCGGCGACGCTCATTTGCAGCGGCACGCCGGCAAACACCGCGCCGCAGATGCCGGCGAACAACGCCACCCCGCTGGCCATAGCGTATTGCTTCAGCGGCAGCCAGTGGCTGGCCAGTTTGAGCATGCCGACGAAGGCCACCGCCACCGAGCCGCCGACCAGCAGGCGGCCAATGCCGGCAATGCCGCCGTTGGGGGCAACGGCGAACACCACGGTTCCCATCGCCGCCACCAACGCCCCCAGGCTCAGCAACCGGCGCGGCCCCCAACGGTCGGCCAACAAACCGGTGGGGATCTGCATCGCCACGTAGCTGTAGAAGTAAAACGCCGACAGATTGCCGAGACTCGCGGCGCTGAGGTCGAAGGCGAGCGACAGCTCGTCGCTGATCACCGCCGGGGCGACGCGTTGAAAGAATCCAATGAGATACAGCATCGCCCCCAGACCCCACACCATCCATGCCAGGGTCAAAGGCGGAAAATGTTGATTGCTCGTCTTTAGCGGCTTATCACGCGTCACTCTCTTACCCACCGGTACGTGCAAAAGCACGAGACTCTAGTTTGCCCCCGCCCCAAGAGCAACCGATTCTCCAATTCAATTCAAGACACCCATGAATTCTTCAATCCAAGACACCCATCATTTCTGCAGTCAATTCAATCCAAGACACCCATGAATCTCTATACGCATTTCAATCCTAGCCCGCATTTCTCACCAGGATCCCGGATGCTGGCGCAGGACTCGTGCAGTTGCGCGCCGCGCCTGGAGCGAGACCCATAGCGAGCTATGGGTCGAGTGAAGGCCAAGCGCAGGTGCGCGAGGACCAGCCAGGGCCGGGATAAGCGTGACTGACGTTACACTGTGTATTGAGTGGATTCGGTACATCGCCTTATACATCACGCCAATTGGAAGCCTGGCGCCGCCTGGTGAGAAATGCGGGCTAGACACCCATAAATCTCTATGGGTCAAATTCGGGACACCCATAAACTCCTAAGCCTGATTCAGGACTCCCATAGAATTGGAGGGTTTGACTCGGTGTATTGCAGCAGCAATGACCCGGTCCGGGTGAATACCCGGCAGCGTGATACTCAATGGAATTGAGGGATGTTTAGATTGCAGCTAGCGCCGGGTCGATTATTTGGATCGACCATTTGCTGGTACACGGCTTTACTACAGCGCAGCGATCTGGTTTTGAAAATCGCTCCGGATTCGTCTCCATTCCAAAGTCGTCCACGGTGTAAACGCCTCCGGACTGTTTGCCAAGTCGTTGTCCATTTGTGTTGGATTGACAAAACGCCAGTCGGCGATTTCATTGGTGTTCGCTGCGACCGAATCTAAACACTTGCCGATATAAACCGAGCAGAGTTCATGTTCCGATCCGACATGGAGATAGTGTGCCTGATATATGAACTTGTACAAATACTCCAATTCACAAGTCATACGCACTTCCTGATAAAGCCGCCGGTGTATCGCCTCTTCCATGCTTTCCTGACGCTGGGGATGACCGCAAACACTGTTCGACCAATACAACGGCCACAATCTTTTTTGCGCACTGCGCTTTTGTAACAGCAACTCTCCGCGCTCATTGAAAATGAACAACGAAAACGCGCGATGCAGAACCCCGTCTCCATCGTGACATTTATCTTTACTCAGATAACCAACCTCCTCATCCGCCGGGTTGACCAGGATCAGTTTCTCCGATTCGGCGGACACGATGTCGCTATTGATCGTTGTTGGATCGGCTATGGCCAAAAGAAAATCTCCTTACTAGTGCGTCCTACAAAGTGCAGACTAACCGTGCGCCCGAAAAGGGGTCAAGTGTTGAAGTCACCTATAGTCTAGTTCGCCTTGGGTATTCATCTACAGCCGGCAAAGTGCGTAACGCCACTTATACGTGAATTAGCACACTGGTAATCTGTTATTGAGGAAATCATCCGCGCATGAATGTGTCAATGAAAGACTTGACCCCAAAGAAAAAAAAAGCGCCGGTGCCCGCAAGGGAACACCGGCGCCTGGTTACATCGTTGATTGCAGTGACTATGTGCCGCAGTCGGATGCTACCGCGTCATCCATGATTTGATCCCGTTCTTCCGTAGTAAACCATCCGGTTCGCAACATCCGCCGCGCCCAACGCAGCACCGCACGATGGTACTGGCGTGCATTGCGCCAGTCGGCATCACATAGGATTGCCTGGTCGACATTACAGCCGGTGTTGTCCACCAGGGTGCCCGCCGGCGTGCCCGGACACAAATCCGACTCGTTGGGAACGCCGTCCTGATCGGCGTCGTCGCCCACGCACAGCGGGTCATCACCCGGCCGCACGCGCACCTCGGCAATATCCGTGTCGCTCAGATCGGGTTCGCCACTGGTTGGGTATGAGGTCGACGTGGTATCGGTTACCCGCAGCTGCACCAGATAATCGCCGATTCCCTGCCCGCTGAAGTAGGCGGTCACATCGGGCGTGGGCCCGAGGGCATCATCAAAAGTGTTGTTGCCGTCCAGTTCCCAGGCATACTCCTGGATTGTGTCTCCCGGAGCACCCAGTTCGCTGATTCCCTCATCGGGATTCACCGAGCCGGTGCCGTCCAAGGTCCACGGCTCCGAACCCAGACAGAACGCATAAGGACCGCGCGCATTGGCGGTCGGTGCCGCGGGCGGCACGGTGATTACCACATCAATCGTCGCGGTGTCGGTCTTAGGCGGCGTGTCATCGTCTGTGACCCGCAAGATCACCGGGAACGTCACGTCCGGCGGCGGTGGCGGCGCGGCCACGGGGAACACGTGACTGACGATCGGCCCCACGGCGTCGTAGATACCATCGTTGTTGAAGTCCCATTCGTACTGCACGATGGAACGATCGGGATTCTGGTGGAACGACGCGGTACCATCCAGGTTGATCGTGTCCCCGGCGAGCGCCGGATTGGGCACCGCGTCCACAACGGCCACCGGCACCGGATCAAATACCGTGCGGTTCAGCATGATAATGGCCCATGCGGTTTCGAACGGCCGTTGACGCGAATCATAATTATGATTGTACCAATAACCCGAAGTATGTTGATCGTTGACCAGTGTCCGGGCCACTCCATCGCAGGGATCTGAGGCAGCCGCTTCGGCGTTGTACCAGTCGAGGGGATTAGCTCCTCCCGGCTGGTTGCGCAGAAAATCTATGGACTCCGCCGCGCCGTGTCCCGGCGTGCCAATGGCATCTGAATCATGCAGCAGCATCGACTTGGTGAAGGAGAATAGCCCGTAGTAGTAATCACGCACTGCATTCCCAGGACCGCCGGTGTTACAGAAAGTGTTTCGCATGTAATTCTCGGACAGATCCCAACGGGGATCGACGCGCCCGATCCCGTCCATGGCCATTTGCACCATGCCGGACGGGGTCACGGCATAGCGTCCCCAAGCAGTACTCGAATTACTATTCGTGTATCCGAAATAACCGCTTGCGTTCTGCGTGCGATTGATGGAGTTGATGTTGGCGGTCTTCACCCAGTCCGGTACCGTAAGGCCCCACTCGCGCTCGGCGGCAATCATGCCGATGGCCGCCCACTGATTGGTGGAGTTGTCCGAGTTACAGTTACCGCAGCCGTAATCCCACGAATAGCGCCAACCGCCGTAGTAAGTCCCGGCCTCACCCTGACCATAGGCATAGGCATCGACCATGTCCTGCACGATGTCCGCGTAGCTTCGGCCGACGATGCCGGCTGGGCCGGTGGAGGCGGTTGCCCCCGGTGTGCGGGTAGCGACGATGGCATCCATAAACATACCGCCCTGGTAAGGTGGGTCCGTATTCGCGACTTCCACGCCCAATCCATTGCCATTCGAGTCGGGAATCACGACGTCTAGGCTTCCGTCCGGCGGACCGGCGGTGCCATCCGGGTAGGTCTCGTTGAAGATGGACAACGTGCGCAGCATCTCGAACACCCGGCGCATGGCGCGTTGCACGGTCTCGGTGTAGGGGTTGGAAGCATCCCCAGTCTCCGCATGGCCGTTGGCGAGAAACGCGTTGACGTTGGCCGCGGTCCCGGCGTAATAACCGGTTGAGGCGCAACGCGAGCCACACGAAGTACCCTGCAACCAGTCTCCCCGAGTATCAAACCGGTTCATCGTCTTGTGCAAATACCACAGCCCCTCGTCGATGGCGACGTTGACCTCCACCGGAAGATTCGGCGGCGGCGCCTGGATCTGGACAAAGTAACTAGCACTGTCGCTGGCGCCGGTCGCGGTGTCGGTCACCGTCAAGCGGGCGGTGAACAGATCCCCGGGACTGCCGGTATAGACGTGCGACGCCTCGATGACATACTGATTCGCGACGGTGCCGGTTGCCGGCGCACTGCCGTCACCAAAATCCCATTCGTACTGGATGGTCGCGCCTTGCATATCGGCGGTACCCTTCAGGCGTATCGACTTGCCGCTCCAGGTATCGTGCGGTACCAACGGATTGTTAGCCACCCACGGCACGGTCTTGGCATCCACCGCGAACACCGGCGACGATGCGCCGAGACCCACGAGTAGCGCGAGCGCGGCCCCCGAAATCGGCAACACTCTAAAAAATGGAAATCTTGTCATAATCACCCCTCCTTTCGATTGCTCGAGTTCGCTCCAGCAAACTACTGTGCATTCCAAGTCCGGGGTGGACGCTGCGAAAAACGCTTCGGTTGCGGTGTCCTTGCGCCGGGCCGCATGATGAATTAACCCGCCATCGCTGACTGACTCACACACTCACGATGGCCACGGCGGCAACCGTAGACGTTGCTCTATTATATTTTTTTCACTCCAATCGTAGCGTTTCCCCCAAGCTATAACACCATGCAAACTCGTTGTTTTCATTACGTTCCGTTTGCCGTCATCGACACCCGGTCAAGCCAATGACTTGAGCCTCCGATTTTATTCCTAACTTATTGATTTTTCACCCAACTATTCTGCTCGGGAAATAGTCACAACCAACCGCTGACCGCGAGTTAAGAAAGGTGATTCGTAACTATCGAATTGCGGGCTTGGGAGTTCAATGAAGCACGATAGACGGACAGCCCGGAGACGTGAGCTTGGGAAACAATCAAGGATTGACGATGTGGTTAGATTTATGGGTGTCTAGAATTAGCTTCCGAGAAGTGGATGATGGATGTCTGGAAATGGATGGAAATGGATATCTAGAATTGGCTCTAGAATTGGCTGGAAATAGATACCTAGGCGGTGAACTGGGAAATCGAAGTTATCGACCTCGGTAATCCGGATGACGCCAGTGGGCGAGTGTAGTGAGGATAGATCGTCCTGAATCTTAAAATGTCCGCACTGTGCCGGACTGGGCTATGGTTACCTCACGGCAGGTGCATAGCCGGAACAATAGGCTCCTAGGGTACGACACGGAAGTAGCGGACTTGCATGCGGCCCTGCCGCATGATTTCAACGCGCAGCATGCCTTCGCCGACTGCAGCCAGTTTCGCGACTTCATTTTTCAAGGTCTCGCCGTCGACGGGCACCTGCCCATTGACGTTGCGAATCACGTCGCCGGGGCGTAAACCGAGGGTGTCGAGCACCCCCTTGGTTTCGAATTTACCGATCTTAATCCCCTCGTCACCCGCCGGGGTCACGCGGGTGAGCAAGTCCGGATCGCTGCTGAAGCGGTCCAGCGCCTCGCTGTCCACCTCACCGAAGTGATCGTCTTGACCGGTATCGATCGGTTCCGACAGTTCTTCGGCGCCGCCACCGACACCCGCGTTCAACAACAATTCGAACTGCCCGCCGGTAAACGCCAGGATCACGCGGTCGCGCAGGATCTGGACCAGCCGCCCATCGTTAACCCTGTCGCCCACGTGATAGCCCTTCTGCTCACCGGTGGCAACCTCTTCGATAATCGCGATCCCCTTACCGTTGGCATGCAACACGGTGCCCCACAGCCGAAGATTGACATTGCGCGGCGCCTCGGCGCGTACTGAGGAAGGTACGGGCGCGTTGACATTAGATATGCGGGGGGGCTGCGTGCCAGCCGTCGTGTTACCGGCTTCAACCCAGGCAGGGGACAGTAGCGTCAGAAAGGCAACCAAAACGCCGCGGCTGGCGGCGCGCCGCATTGTATCGCCGCCGCAGCTTACGCGCGCCGCGCGGCATAGTTTAAAGCCGATACACCACATATCAGCAAAACGCCCCAGGCATCGAAAATAAGCCAGGTCGGGTCACCCGCCGGCCCGCCCTGGTCAATAGGGCGGGCCGGCGGGTGGATTATCAATCCGCGATGTATCGCAAGGTGAAGCGCGCCGTCATAAAAGACAGAGAGCGCGCAACCCCGTTGCAGATCACGCGAGCTCGTTACGGTAACTCGCAGCTATCCAACAACTCGCCGTTGGTGCAGGTATCGATACCGCGCCCGCCTCTCAAGACGTCGTTACCCTCGCCGCCGTCGATCGAGTCGGATCCGCCGCCGCCGAGGATGGTGTCGTCGCCGCCTTCGCCGAAGGCTGCGTCATCGCCGCGACCCGCGTAGATGACGTCGATGCCGGCGCCGCCGTCGATACAGTCGTCGCCGCCCAGGGCGAAGACTTCATCGTTGCCGGCCAGGGCGCAGATGATATCGGCGCGCCGGGTGCCGGTGATGACATCGTCACCGTCGGTGCCGATGATCGCTGCCGGGTCGGCGCAATCGCAGGTGCTCGGCA
>CAMYKW010000006.1 GCA_947259175.1 uncultured Gammaproteobacteria bacterium
GGTACTTGAAAAGTGGAATCCACTTGGGGACGCTGAGAATACCGTCGGTGAGCTTGATGGATATCGGTACGAGGCCATTGACATTATTTCGACCATTGAACTGATTTCTGGCCCGAATAAAGTAGAAAAAGCCATCTCCCAGGTGCTAACCGAAGCGTTTAATATAGAACTCGATCAAGCCGAATTGGCCCAGGCAGCAAAGAAAGTGGAACGTGTGCTGGACGCTCACTAGATTCTGCAGACATGATAGCCATTCCTGTGGAAATCATTACTTTTTCAGCAACCTGCGAAGAGGTTATGGATTGCTAACGGACCCGGTGCCAGCTGGCATATTCGCGAACCTCTTACCTACATCACTGCAGCACGACACAACCCAACGTGGCTGCCTCAAGCTCACCACAGCATGAGCCGGGATAACGTGGCCGGAGGAAAGAAAAAACTGACTCGCGCCCAAAAGGCGGCAAAGAAAGCCAGGCAAGAGAAGACCATGACCGTGTTTCGCGATGGCAAGCAAGTCCGGGTGAAGCGGCCCGAGTCGATTGACGGTATGGACGTGGACGAATTCATCAGAAGGAATGCGGATCCCGTATGGCTGCATCAAAATGAAATGTGGGAATACCTGGACCACGACGACAAGGAGTAACGGTGTCAACAGCGCTTCAGATCTCAAACACCATGGAGGTAAAAAACGCGTGGGATCTAGTGAGGCGAAACTGTATACTCCGTTCTGGTTTCCCAGGCCCCATTGCGTGAACCGGTGCGACGCGGACTCAACTTGATATCGATTACGCCCGATTTACGCCTACGCCAAACCTACGCCAAGGACATATAACTAATTGATAAAACAAGGGGTACGAATCCGGCCCCGGCACCATGAAAATCAGCGCATAACATTCGGGTGCGGCAACGCGAAATCGTGCCCGTTTGCTGAACGCCGGCGCCGCTCTCCGGGCGCCGCCACCCCTGCATATTCCCTTGCAATTCAGCAAATAACGGCCATAGTTATTTATGTAGACACGCGAATATAAATCATGTGTTTAGGGGGTGTGGTGTCATGGTGGTCAAGTACGATTTGTGCTGTGAACTCGGCCACGAGTTCGAAGGTTGGTTCCGGAGCGAAGACGAATTCATGCGTCAACAAGACTTCGATCTGGTGAACTGCCCGGTGTGTGAGTGCGCCGGTGTACATAGAATTTCGACTTGGATAGCGCAGACCGAATTGGAAGACGATGAGGTCAGATACTCCGAAGAGTATCAACGCACCAAGACCTTATTACAACAGATTAACGACTTCGTTGACCAGAACATAGACAATACGAACGATGTCGAAGTTCCAGCGCCCCGACGGGAAATGCGGAGAGTCAAACAATTACACGCGGAGGGTGCGGCCGAGTTGCTGTTGCCGTTCGACACCGGCATCGACAAAGACAAATTGAATTAGTCTGCTCGAATAGATTCAAGCGGCTTTGGCCAGGGGCAGTGATACGGTAAACACTGCCCCTGGTCTGTCGTGGCGGTTCACGGCCTGCACCTTGCCACGGTGGAACTCGGCAATCAGGCGCACGATATACAGGCCCAGGCCGAGGCGCGATTGCTTGGCGTTTTTTTTGCCGATCGACACCATGGGATCAAACAGACGGTCGCGCATGGTCACCGGTAAATTCGATCCCTCATTCAGTACGCTCAAATTCGCGTAGCCGTCGACTCGATCCAGCCGCACCATGATCGGCGTACCTTCAGTTCCGAAATCAACCGCATTATCGGCCAGCTTGTCCAGCATCTGCGCAATGTGATCCGGTGTGCCCGAGACATGCAGAGGCGCGGCCCGGACGTCCAGCTGAAACGCACGGTCGGGATGGCTGAGGCGATAGCCCTCAACGTAGCTGGATACCAGATGGACCAGATCAAATTCTTCCCGGGATTCCGCCTGCATCGCTTCTTCCAGGTTCGCCGCCTCGGTGAGGTTGGTGAGTATCGAGCCCAGACGGATGATGCCGTTCTTGGCACGCTGCATGTATTTGCTCTGCTGCGTTCCCGGGATTTCGTCCTGTAGGTTGTCGAGCGAAGAATTCACGACATTCAATGGATTGCTGAGTTCGTGGGCGAGCGTGTCCGGCATGCCCTCCAGGTACCGCGTATAGGCTCCCAGACGCCCGAGCATTCCGGTTACGCTGCGTGAAAGGTCGCCGATCTCATCCCCTGCGTTCGCTTCCGCGGTGATGCGATCCGTCCGTACCCGTCCTTCGGGACCGATGGCATGTTCCGCCGCATTGCGCAGCCGGCGAATTCGCATGGTGATGCGTGACGCGAATACCAGCAGTGCACCGGTGACGATGATCAACACCAACAGGGTTACGCTGATCACGTTTTCCAGCACCTGTTTTTGCGGGAACAGGACCTCATTGCTGCTTTGCTCCACCACCACGACGCCGAGAATTTCATCTCCAGACCAAACCGGATGCGCCGCCATCAATATTTGCGTGGTTCCATCTAAAGACGGCCGGCGTTCAGTTTGCGCGGAACCGGACAGCGCTTTCTTGAATATTTCATCGTTACGATGCGATACATCCGTCGATACGTCCAGGATTTTCCCGGACGGCGTTTCCAGTATCAGGTTGTAGATGCCGCGCAACGCCCAGTCATACCAAGCGCTCAGCCGGTCGCTCAAGTTCTCGGGTTCATTCTTGTGCTCCGGTTCCCGCGACAGTTTCCCCACTACCGCACGCACCCGCTGTTTGACGTCCAGCACCCAGATGCGCGCCACCGGGCGGTCCAGACCGCGCAGGATCTTGGCGATCTCCGGTGAGTGGATTAGCAACCGATTCAGCGGTTCCTTGGCCGCGTCCTGGGACGCGTTGAGGATGAGCCCGGCGTCGGTCTGCGGATCGTCGATATCGGCAACTCGAAATCCAAGGCGTGTTTGTGAACTGACCATGAACCGCGGGATACGCAGCTCCACGACGTAGCCGCTCTCGGTAGGCCGAAACTCCGCGGCGATGTCGTAATTGGGATCGCCGGTGAGTGGCAGGCGCCACTCGGAGTCCACCAGGTAGACGCTCATGCGCCCGGGTTGGCGGACAGTGAGCAGATAGCGTTTGACCGGGCCGCCCGGGTCCTGCATGGCGACGCGCAGATGGTCACTGAGGTCCAGGCGCCGACGTTTCAGGTTCCTCGGAATCACCTGGTCGTCGGTGACGTCGAAAAATGCATACAGATACGGTCCGCGATACCCAATCAAATGTCGAAACGATAACGAGTAGGGATCGTATTCAGGCCCACAAAGCAGTCGGTCGGCGCCGTCATAGGTGACCGCTTGATCCAGTTGCTCGCCCCAATCCCCCAGGCGTCCGTCCAGGCGCACATAGGTGGGCACGGGATAGGCGAACATATCGTTGGGCTCGCCGATTAACTTTGATGCGCCGGTGTCCGGGTCAAAAAACTCCGGTCGGTCGTGCAGCACCGTGGAAACCGCGCGCGCTGTCAGATTCAGCGCGTTCTCCTGCCCCTGGAGCAAGAACGATTTCATCTCACGCACATACTGGTACCCCATCCAGGGAATCAACAGCAACGAGACCGCGACCAGCAGTAGCTTGGTGCGAATACTGAATCCGTGTGCCGATTTCGCCATAAGTTAAGCCGGAGTGTGCTCCCAGGCATCCGAGCCAAGGGGCAGGGAAGCGCCTGGACGCCGCGTCGGGGAGCTATCCAGGGACGATGGTGAAAACTGAATGACGCGCACGATTACATACCTAAACTGCGCATGGGGCCGGAACCGCACATACTTCGGCGCCAAGTGTAACATCGGGCGGAGATTGAAGTCCCCGTTTCCGCCATGTTGGTGCAACCAGCGGGCGAACGGCGCGGCTACTCCGGCTGCCAGCGATAACCCACGCCAAAAACGGTTTGAATCATCGCGAACGCGGGGTCCGCCTCCTTGAATTTCTTACGAATCCGCCGCACGTAACCGTTGATGGTATTGCGCTCTACGTAGCTTTGCCGCGTTATCTGCATCAGGTTTTCATAGGTTTTCACGTGCCCCGGCCGGCGTGCGAGCGCCTCCACCAGCCAGAACTCGGTCAAGGTCAGGTTGATCTCCTTGTCATCCCAGCGTACCGACATGCTGTTGGGATCGAGCTGCAACGGACCGAGCCGTAAAACGGCCTCCAATTCGGCGGTCTTGGTGTGCAGGGTATCGACGATGCGAAACAGCGAACTGACACGCACCGACAGGAACTGCAGGTTAACCGGTTTAGTGATGTAGTCCCACGCGTCCAGCCGCAGGCCGGACACACGGTCTATGTCGCTGTCCCGCGCGGTAAGAAAGATTATCGGCAACTTCGGCGCCAGCGCGCGAAGATCGCGGCACAGGTCGAATCCGCCGTCCATCTCGTCCTCAAGCATGATGTCGAGGATCGCCAAATCGGGGAGCTTTTGTCGCAAACCGGCCATCGCTTCCGGACGGTTACCGTAGGCGGTAACCTGATAGCCATTGGCAACCAGTGCATCGACATAATTCTCGCGCTGGTCGGGGTCGTCTTCAACTATCGCAATCGTACGAGACATAAAATGAGTTAATTCACAAAATAGTTAATATTTACAGCTTATTACAACACATATTGAACCTGAATAGTTAGGCTGTATAGCCATCTAATCGCCATAGTTTCAACCTTTTTTAGACACCCGGATTGTCTTTAATTACAAGTCAGAAAAGGTTGTTTTCCGACCAGGTCGAGGTATCGCATGAGCCGTTTTGTTTTTGTTCCACTGACAGACGAAATATTGTACGAACATCCCGAATTGATCAATGGGCCGATCGTACCTTATCGCGCCGGCAGCGATTGCTATCACTGGCTGTCGGTGGAGCTCAATCCCGACGACACGCCTCGGCGCGCGACCCAACGCTACGCCAAAGGCGGCAAATCCATTTTCCCGTCGCTGCCGCCGCGTCTGATCGCCCATACCCACTGAATTCGGCAGCCGCTAAGTCCGTAGTCCGCCCGGTTTCAGAGGGCGATCGGCGAGTAGCGCAACGGGTATAAATCCTTTCGATGCGAGCTTGGTTCGGAAACGGTCCGCGGATTAAATTTAACATAATATACATTATACGAAGTAGGCCTGGCCGGTGGATGGCCCCTTAGCCGCGCTAGCGGCCGCCGCTCACGTCGATGAAACTTGCGGTGGTATACCCGGCGTCGTCCGATAACAACCATAAAATCGCCTGCGCCACCTCGGCGGGATGACCGCCGCGTCGCATCGGCACCGTGTCCTTGACGCGCTCCACGCGCCCGGGTTCGCCGCCGCTGGCGTGAATGTCGGTGTAGATCACACCCGGGCGCACGGCGTTCACGCGGATGCCTTCGGGCGCGACTTCCCGCGCAAGACCCAGGGTCAAGCTGTCTACCGCGCCTTTTGAGGCTGCGTAATCGACATACTCGCCAGCGGAACCGAGACGCGACGCCATCGACGACACATTTACGATGGCGCCGCCGGCGCCGCCGTAACGCGTGGACATGCGCCGCACCGCCTCGCGCGCACACAAGAAATACCCTGTGATATTTGTGGTAAAGGTGCGGGTCAGGCGCGCCGCATCCATCTCGTCGACCCGCATCTGCGTTTCCAGTATCCCGGCGTTGTTGACCAGCGCGGTGAGCGGTCCCAGCCGACGGTCCACCACCGCGAACAGTCGCTTCACCTCGTCTTCGCAGCCGACGTCCGCGGCCACCGCTATGGCGGTGCCCCCGACCTCCTCGATGGCGGCGACCACCGCATCGGCGGCGTCCTGGTTGCTGCGGTAATTGACGCACACGGCGTAACCGCGGCTCGCGGCGAGCTGCGCGGCCGCTGCGCCGATGCCGCGGCCCGCGCCGGTTATTACTATTACCTTATTCATCGAGCGTGTAACCCAACGGCCATGGCCGCGCATGCCGCTTCCGGCTCGGATGTATCAACGGAAATACGCCTTGGTGTTCGCATGCACGTCCGGATCCTGCAGCAGCGCGTCGGTTCGCCACCAGCGGCGTGAGGTCGACGATACGCAGAAACTCCCGTTGTTCGATCATAGCTCAAATGAATAATGGCTCGGCGGCGAGGACCGCTTAAAGCCGAGGTATTCTGCCACACCCGGGGCACGGAGAAAGAGCACCAGGCGCGTGGTCACGCGCGAAGTCCGCGGCGCCTTAGGCGGATTGGCTGCGTCGTGTTATGTTTCCCTCGAGTCGGTTAACGATCAGCCATCCCGCGTTCCAGCTAACGGCAGCGCACATGAACGAGACACGCACGACGCACGAAATAGGAGACCTGGCCACCGAATTTCCCTTGAGTCCCGAGGTGATTTATCTCAACCATGCGGGAGTTTGCCCGCTTCCCAAGTGCGCGGCGGACGCAATTCGGCGCTTCGTGCACGAGTGCGAGACCCAGGGCGCGCGTTTCTATCCACGTTGGATTGCTATGGAGGCCCGCCTTCGCGAGCAGCTGGCGCAACTCATTCATGCGCCCTCGCCGGACGATATCGCCCTGTTGAAAAACACCTCCGAAGGCCTGTCGACGGTGGCCTGCGGGTTTCCCTGGCAACGGGGAGACAATGTGATAATCAGCGATGAGGAATTTCCCTCCAATCGCGTCGTGTGGGAGTCGCTGCGCGATCGCGGCGTCACGGTGCGCGAGGTGGCGCTGAGCGGCGCCGCGGACCCGGAAGGCGCCTTGATCGCCGCCGCGGACAGGCACACGCGTATGATCGCCGTGAGTGCGGTTCAGTTCGCCAGCGGGCTGCGGCTCGATCTGGCGGCCCTGGGCGCGGCGTGCCGCGCGCGGGACATTGCGTTTTGCGTAGACGCAATCCAGGCGGTGGGAGCGATTCGGCTGGACGTGCAGGCGGCGCACATCGATTTTCTCGCGGCTGACGCACACAAATGGTTGTTGGGTCCGGAAGGAATCGCGGTGTTTTACTGCGCACAGGCGTGGCGGGAGCGCCTAGCGCTGCACCAGTTCGGCTGGCACATGCGCGAGAACTACAGCGATTACGAGACCCGGGATTGGCGGCCGGCAAGCTCGGCGCGCCGATTCGAATGCGGCAGCCCGAATATGATCGGGATCCACGCGTTATCCGCGACCCTGGATCTGCTTGCGAAAGTCGGCATGCCCGCGGTCGAGCGCGAGGTCCTGGCACGCGCCGAGCACGTCTTCGACGTGATCCAGGGGCGCGAAGATCTGGTTTGTATTACAGATTTAAAAACAGGGCGTTACGCGGGAATCATAACGTTTCGCTCGAAGTCACTCCCGACGCCGGAATTATTCGAACAACTGCGCGCCCGGGGTATCATCTGCGCCGCTCGCGGCGGCGGCATTCGTTTTTCTCCCCACTTCTACACCCCCCGCGAACACCTCGACCGGGCGCTGGCGGCGATTCCTGGCTGACCACTCAGTTCCGCGCACCCGCCCGTCGCTTGCGCATATCATTCCCTGGACAGTCTCATAGGTGTACCAGCTCAGGAGTAAGCAGAGATTTCCGGGACCGTCGCCCAGCTAAGTCGGGTGCCGCATACTTACGGGAATTCACCTTAGCTTCAGCAAAAGAACTACCGTTTCGCATGGGAGAACAGCGCGAAGAAATTCTCCGTTGTCGCCGCCGCCAGCTCCGCGGTTTCCATGCCCCGTAATTGCGCGACAAATTCCGCCGTGTGGCGTACGAACGCCGGTTCGTTGGTCTTGCCGCGATGCGGCGCCGGCGCGAGATATGGGCAATCGGTCTCCACCATGATGCGGTCCAACGGCGCTTTACGCGCCACTTCCTGTAGGATCGTGGCGCTGTTGAAGGTGACGATGCCGGAAAACGAGATATAAAACCCCAGATCCAGCGCCTGCGTCGCCATTTCCCAATCGCCGGTGAAACAATGCATCACCCCGCCCGACTCCCGGGCGCGATGATCGCGCAACCACCGCATGGTGTCGGTCGCCGCGTCCCGGCTGTGGACAATCAGGGGTTTACCGGCCAGTCTCGCGGCTTGGATATGTCGCCGGAACCGTTCGCGCTGCCAATCCAGTTGACCGCGGCTGCGGAAGTAATCCAGTCCGGTTTCGCCAATGGCGACAATGTCGTCGTCCTCGGCCACGCGCGCGAGTTCCTCTACATCCGGGTCCGCCCCGCCCTGTTCATTGGGATGCACGCCGACGGAGGCAAAGATGTTTTCATGTTGTTGCGCCAGTTTATGCACTTGCGGAAAGTCTTCCATGTTGACGGATACGCATAGCATGTAGGCGACGCGGTTCCGGCGCGCACGTTCGAGTACGGCGGGCAACGTCGCCCCCAAGGGCTCGAAGTTGATGTGGCAATGTGAGTCAACAAGCTCCATGGCACCCACCGGCCGGCCGTATCGCTACATCGTGTGTGTGGGCCGGTCCGACTTCAGCGCGCCGCCAAGCATCGCCTCGATTCTGGTGCGCGCTACGCCGGAGTCCTTCTGGCTGAATTGAATTCCCACCCCGGCGGCGCGGTTACCCTGTGCGCCAATCGGAGTCAGCCACACCACGTGGCCCGCGACCGGAATCTTCTCCTTTTCCTCCAGCAAGGTGAGGAGCATGAACACCTCCTCGCCCAGCTTGTATTGTTTATTGCTCGGTATGAACAGTCCGCCACCCTTCAGGAACGGCATGTATGCTGCGTACAGGGCGCTTTTGTCCTTTATTGTCAATGACAGCACGGTAGGCCGCGGACCACCGTCGCCGTTGGTGCTGTCTATGGTTATGTTGGTTTTGTCGTCCGCCATGTTACCGTCGCAGCTTCATACCCAACCCGCCGACGCGAATCAGCATATCTTCCATTATCAGATTCTGGTCGACTGGAGACTCGATAAGCTGCTTCGTTCGCCCCAGGCGATCACACAGATCGAACAGGGCGGTCACGTTAATGCGATTCTTTATCTCTTGCAAGCGTCTCAGCGCGTCCGGGTTGTACAGTGTCACGGGTTCGTCGCAAAAAACAACCCGCACCATGTCCACCAAAAACCGATGCAACCAGTCCAGGCTCATGGCTACGTCGGATCGATGCCATTTGGCAGCAACCCCCAGAGGATCTTGCCGATCCTCCATCAACTGTAGCACATCGTTCATCCATTCACTCCGTTGCGCCAAGAATCCGGCATCGTGGAGCTGTTTGGCGCGCAGGGGCGCGCCGCCGGCCAGCGCAAGCAGCACGTCGGCGTCGGCGCCCGGCAAGTCCTGATCGAGCAGCCACGCCCGGGACGCCGCGGCATCCGGCACCGGAAAATCCACCGGGCTGCAGCGGCTGATGATCGTGGCCGGAAGCTGGTGCGGCTTGGCGCTGACAAGCAGAAAAAGGGTTCGCTCCGGCGGTTCCTCCAAGATCTTCAGCAAGGCGTTGGAGGAATTGGCATTCATGCACTCCGCCGGTGAAATTAGCACGCATTTGTTCTCCCCGGTATGCGCCCGGGTTGCGACCCGCGCGATTAATTCCCGTATCTGGTCGACGCTGATCACGGACTTTGGTTTGCCCTTCCCCGCGCTTACGTAACGCAACGCATATTGTTCCAGCGGGCCTTCCGCTTCTACGCACTGTTGTTCCGGCATCAGCACGTGAAAATCCGGATGCGACCCTGCGGCAAACAAGCGTTGTGCCGTTGCCGCATCGGCGGCGCCCTCCATCAAAAGATACCGCGCGAATTCGATCGCGGTGGTGGTCTTGCCTACACCCGGCGGGCCCATCAACAGCCACGCATGGGTGGTGCGCCCAGGATACCGGATCAATGTATCCCAGATCGGACGATTCCACGGATGGATGGATTTACTCACAACCCACGGACCTCAAAAATGCCGCTACGTGCGACTGTACTTGATGCACCACTTGTTCCAGCGGGCGGGAAGCATCGATTACCTTGATGCGTCGTGGATGTCTTTCCGCGAGTTCAAGGTATTCTCTGCGAACAGCCTGTTTGAATGCATCTTGCTCCGCTTCGAAGCGATCGGCTTGGCCGCGCTGCTGGGCGCGGACGTTGCCGGTGTCGACATCGACGTCGAATAACAATGTGAGATCCGGTTGCAGGGTTCCCTGGACCATAGCTTCGAGTAATGCGATGGAATCCACAGGAATGCCCCGCCCGCCGCCCTGGTAGGCATAGGTGGCGTCGGTGAAGCGATCGCACAATACCCACTTGCCGGAATCCAGTGCCGGCTCGATCACTTCGTAAATATGTTGCGCGCGGGCGGCAAAAATCGTCAACAGTTCGGTGATGGGTGCAATGTCCATATCGTCCCGGTTTAATACGATCTCGCGCAACGCCTCGCCACATGGCGTGCCACCAGGTTCGCGGGTTTCAATGAACCGGACGCCGGCTTGTTCGAGGATATCGCGGATTACGGGCAAATTTGTTGTTTTCCCGGCGCCATCCTGCCCTTCCACGGTGATGAATCGTCCGCGGGACGTTTGTGACATGAATTAATTCCTCTCGACTTCGGGGGAAGCGGAATTTACCGTCGATTTTCCACCCAGTTGATATTGAGCCACCGCCCGGTTATGCGCCGCCAATGTCGAGGAGAACTCATGACTGCCGTCGCCGCGGGCTACGAAATATAAAGCCGACGTTTCAGCGGGATGCAGCGCCGCATGCAACGCATCGCCACCGGGCATGGCGATCGGTGTCGGCGGCAGCCCTTTGCGCACGTAGGTATTATAGGGGGTGTCGGTGCGCAGGTGTTCGCGGGTCAAATTGCCGTCAAATTCCTCTCCCAGGCCGTATATCACCGTTGGATCCGTTTGCAGGCGCATGCCTTTTGTCAATCGGTTGTGAAATACCGCTGAGATCAAATGCCGTTCTTCGGCTACGCCGGTTTCCTTTTCGATGATCGAGGCCAGCACCAGGGCCTCTTGAGGCGATCGTAACGGTGTCTGCGGCGGGCGATTGTCCCATTCATGGGTCAGACGTTCGTGCATGCGCCGATGGGCCAGGCGCAATATGTCCAGGTCATTGGTGTCCGCCGTGTAGAAATACGTGTCCGGATAGAAACGGCCCTCGAAATGCTGCGACGACGCTCCCAGCAATGCCATGATCTGCTGATCGCTGACGTCGGTCAACGTCTGCCGCAGCTTGGACGCCGCCCGTAGCGCCGCTCGCAGCTGCGCGAAGGTCCAGCCTTCGATAAACGTCAACCCGTACTGCACCACCCTCCCCTCTACGGTCTGGCGCAGCAGTTGCTCCAGGGTAATGCCGGATTGGAAACGATATTCCCCGGCTTTGACATCGCGCGTGTATCCCTTGGCGTACGCCCAGGCGATAAGCGAATACGGTTCTTCGATCACCTCCCTGGCCATCAGTTGTTGCGCAAGCTGCCTGACACCGCTGCCCGGCGGGATCACATAGGGTTCTGCGCCGGGATCCAGTGAGCGGGTGCCCGCCCAGTAGGCGTAGCCAGCGACCGCGAGTAACGCCGCCAGTAGCGCAAAGACCAGAGTACTAAGCAACGATCGCAACATGGCCGTCACGAATTCTATCCTGTAGCTGCCGGGTAACCGCCCCGACGAGGAATCGGCGATGGGCAATGCGATTGATCGGCCAAATTCCGATGAGGCTGTTGGTCACAAACGCCTCCTCGGCCTGTAACAGGTCCTCAAGTCGGATCCGGCATTCATGCGCAGCCAATCCCAGATCGCGAGCCAGCCGCAGGATTTCCGCGCGCACAACGCCTCTTATCCCGCAACGATCCACTAACGGTGTCACCACCGCGCCCGCCGCAACCATGAAGATATTACTCATGGTACCCGCGACGACCGTGCCTTCCTGATCCAGCATTAATCCCTCCGCATGTTCGTCCGCCCATTCGGCACGAGCAACGATCTGCTCCAGCCGGTTGAGGTGTTTGATTCCCGCCAATCGGGGCTGATGGCCCAGGCGCGAATCGCAAATGCGCACCGACACCCCTTTGCGTGTGTGCGAGTCTGGAAACTCGGGCCAAGGATACAGACCCAAGATGCAAGCGGGTGAACTTCCCGCAGGCGGTCGGTACCCGCGGTTTCCCGTGCCCCGTGTCACGATGATCTTCATCACTCCCTGCTCGACTTGCTTCGCCGCTTCTTCGGCCTGGCGGCGGACATCCTGTAGGTCGGGAACGGATTCAAAGCACAGCCGGTCACAGCCCATTTGTAGCCGCTCGAGATGGGCGTCCAGCAACAGGGGGCGCGCCTGATGCACGGCCAGAGTTTCGAATACGCCATCTCCGTAGTGTAATCCCCGATCGGTGAGGGTCAGACTCTGCGCCGGTGCGCCGTTTATCCAGTGTGTTATCGTCATATCGATGTCAACCGAGAGCGCGTAGCATGCCCTCGGCCTTGCTTCTTGTTTCCGCGAGCTCCCGGTACGGCTGCGAATCAGCGACAATCCCGGCGCCTGCGCGCAGCTCGATTTTCCCCGGGCGCCAGGTCATGGTGCGAATTAGAATATTCAAGTCCATATCGCCGTTTCGGTTCAAATAACCCATGGCGCCGGTGTACGCGCCGCGCCTGGCGTGTTCCAGTTCCCGGATGATTTCCATACAGCGCACCTTCGGGCAACCGGTAATCGTGCCCCCGGGGAACACGGCGCGAATCACCGCACCCGGCGACGTGCCCTTCCGCAGACGTCCACGCACCTCCGAGACAATGTGGTGCACGTGCCGGTAACTTTCGATGGTCATGAACTCGGATACCTCCACGGATCCCGTCTCGCACACGCGACCGAGGTCGTTGCGCTCCAAATCTAACAGCATCACATGCTCCGCCCGCTCCTTCGGATGATGCAGGAGTTTGCGCGCTTGATTGATATCGTCACTGTGTTTTTTGCTTCGGGGATGGGTGCCGGCGATGGGCCGTGTGCGTATGCGGTGCCTCGTCGTTTGTACCAGCCGTTCCGGCGATGACGACAGGACCGCCGCGTCCCCGCGCCAATGCATCAGACCGGCGAACGGAGCGGGGTTGCTCTCACACAAACGACGATACACGTCCACCGGCCGGGCTTCACATGCTATCTGGGCACGCCAGGCGCGGGAGATGTTTACCTGAAATACGTCGCCGGCGCGGATGTAATGTTTGATCTTTTCGACGCCATCGATGAACCGTGCCGCATCGTCTTCCTCGATCGCAACGCCGCCGCGCAGTGCCTGGTTGCGTTTCAGGTCTTTGATTCGCTCGAGGTCGAACTTCAACTGGCTCAGCCGATCCGCAGCTCCGCGTTCGGTGATCAAAAACGTCTTCAGTGTTTGATGATCATTGACCACGACGGTGGCGATTCTAACCATCGCCGCGGTCGGCAATCCATCCGCGGCGGGAATGTTCGGCGCAAGACGCAACCGTGGTTCGATCTGATGCGCGAGTTCGTAAGCGAGAAATACGAACCATCCGCCGACAAACGGCGCGTCGATATCCGCAACATGGTCATCCCGCTCGGCTGACCACAACCGATCCAGGCAGCTTAGAAAGTCGGCACCATCCTGGGGCGCGCCGTCCAAATAGGTAATCAGATCTCGCTCCAGACTCAGTCGCCTGCCGGGGAAGGCGAATAATATGTCGAAGCGGTTGCTGGCGCCGGTAGGATGCACGCTTTGCAGGAGAAACGGGTATCGTTCAGGATCAAGTTGACACAATCGATCCAAACCCGGGGTGAAATCGATTTCCTCGACGATGATGGAACGGGTCATGGATCGCCTGTGACCGGGTGCCGCGCTAGTCTGACCACGGCTTCAGTTCAACCAGCGCCTGTTTACAGTACGCGAGTGAATCGAGCTCACACGAAACGTTTGAAAGCTAGTGTTCCATTGGTTCCCCCGAACCCGAAGGAATTACTCAGGGCTGTGCGGAGCTCCATTTCCCGAGCCTGATGGGGAATGTAGTCGAGGTCGCATTCGGCATCCTGGGAATCGAGGTTTATAGTGGGTGGCGCGATCTGGTGATACAGACTCAATGCCGTAAACGCGGCTTCCACACCACCGGCGGCGCCGAGCAGATGGCCGATCATCGATTTGGTGGAACTAATCGCCAGTTTCGGCGCGTGATCGCCGAACGCTTTTTTTATCGCCAACGTCTCGGCGACATCACCCAAAGGCGTTGACGTTCCGTGAGCGTTGATATAATCGACATCGCTTGGATTCAGCCCGGCGTTGCGCAGGCAGTTGGCCATACACAAGGCGGCGCCCGCGCCATCGGGTTGCGGACTGGTAATGTGATAGGCGTCGGCGCTCATGCCGTAACCGGCGACTTCCGCGTAGACGCGCGCACCGCGTGACGTGGCATTTTCCAGCTCTTCCAGCACGACGACGCCGGCGCCCTCGCCCACCACAAAACCGTCGCGATCACTGTCCCAGGGGCGGCTGGCGGCCTGTGGGTCGTCGTTTCGGAAACTCAAGGCTTTGGCGTTCGAGAAGCCGGCTACCGCGGTCGGTGTAATCGCGGCTTCGGCGCCACCAGCCAGCATCACATCGGCATCGCCGAATTCGATCAGCCGCGCCGCATCACCGATGGAATGTGTCGATGTCGCGCACGCCGTGACCGTGGATAGATTCGGTCCCCGGAGGCCGTAGATAATGGAAAGGTTTCCGGAGATCATGTTGATGATCGCCATCGGCACATAGAACGGAGACACGCGCCGCGGGCCCTTCTGGTTCATCAGGGATGTTGTTTTCTCGATTGTCTCCACGCCACCAATACCCGAGCCGATATGCGCACCCATCCGGTCGGCGTTGTCGTCGGTGACCTCGAGCCCCGAGTCCCGCATCGCTTCCATGCCCGCGGCGACACCGAATTGGATGAATCGATCCATACGGCGGGCGTCCTTGCTCGTCAGATGCTCGCCGATGTCAAAGTCGGTGACTTCGCCGGCGATCCTGCTGGCGATGCCCTGTGGATCAAAGCGGGTGATCGGCCCAATTCCACTTCTACCGGCAACAATGTCGCGCCAATTGTTCTCGGTCCCGACGCCCAGTGGCGCGATAATACCAATTCCGGTTATGACAACGCGTCGTTTCGACATGGTCTTAGCCTGAACCCGGCGCTAACAGTTCTATTTCTATGATGGAGCGCTGAGGATGTGACCGCTTGGTATCCAAAAAAAGAAAGGCGGGAGACCCGGGTGCAATACATTGCTCTGGTTCAAATAAAAAGCCGCCGCCCCGTCGATGAGGCGGCGGCTGGCATGCTTACGCTGGATGCATCAGGCGGTCGCGTGGGCCTGAATGTAATCGATTGCCTGTTGTACCGTGGTGATTTTTTCCGCTTCCTCATCAGGAATTTCGGTATCGAACTCTTCTTCCAGAGCCATTACCAACTCCACGGTATCCAAAGAGTCTGCGCCCAAATCATCGACGAACGAGGCTTCGGGCGTCACTTGTTCTTCCCCCACGCCGAGTTGTTCCACTACGATTTTTTTGACGCGTTCATCGACACTGCTCATCGGTATTATTTCCTCCGTATCTTGGCGAGCCTTGAAGGCCGCATAGTTAACAACAAACCAGCTTACAAGTCCAATCCAAACATCTTCACTATGGCTCTTGAGAATGCTCTGTTATACCCGACAACTATATGATTTATATGGTATATCTAACTGGCCATGTACATTCCGCCGTTGATGTGCAGGGTGGCGCCGGTAACATAGCCGGCCGCCGGAGACGCCAGGAAAACCACCGCGTGAGCGATATCATCGACGCTCCCCAGCCGCCCTAAAGGGATCTGCGCCAACATCGCATCGCGCTGTTCGTCATCCAGCCGGCGGGTCATATCGGTGTCAATAAAGCCCGGCGCCACAGTGTTGACGGTGACATTGCGGCCCGCGATTTCTCGCGCCAGAGATTTGGTGAATCCGATTATTCCCGCCTTCGCCGCGGCATAATTGCACTGACCCGCATTGCCTGAAACACCGACTACCGAGGCGATGTTGATGATCCGCCCCCGGCGCAGTTTAGTCATCCCACGAAGACACGCCTTTGACATGTGGTAGATTGACTTGAGATTGGTATTCAGCACCTCATCCCACTCCTGCTCCTTCATACGCAGTAATAGATTGTCGCGGGTAATGCCTGCGTTGTTCACCAGCACCGTCGGGGGGGCCAGTTCAGTGTTGATGCGTTTGACCAGATCCGCACCCGCCGCAGCATCGGTGACATCCAGAACCGCCCCAAACCCGTTGATATTGTTCTTCCGCATGTAGCCGTCGATGGTCTGTGAGCCGCTTTCGGTGGTCGCGGTCCCCACCACGGCGGCACCATGCTCAGCCAGCGCCACGGCGATGGCTCGCCCGATACCTCGCGTTGCACCAGTCACTAAGCAAATTTCGTTGTCCAGCGAAAATGCGCCCATATAATTTTATCCGACTCAATAAACCACTGTTGTATTCATGTCCCGGTACTTGCTCAGCGAAGCGAACCCGCCTACATGCGCAGCAGGACCGAACCCCAGGTGAAACCGCCGCCGAAACCTTCCATGATAATGGTGTCACCCGGCACGATGCGGCCGGAACGTACCGCTTCGTCGAATGCCAGGGGAATCGACGCGGCGGATGTATTGCCGTGTCGTTCGACGGTCACACTCACATTATCCTTGATTAGATTGAGCTTTCTCGCCGTGGCGGCGATGATGCGGATGTTCGCTTGATGCGGCACCAGCCAGTCAATGTCCGACTTGTCGAGCCGGTTGGCGGCGAGGGTTTCGTCCACCACGTCTCCCATGCACTTTACCGCGAACTTGAACACCTCGCTGCCTTGCATCTGGGTGTAGGCTTCGCCCCTCAGAACCTGTTTGTAATTTATCGACACCCCCATGGGAACGGCCAACAGTTCATGGTAGCGACCATCGGCGTGCAGATGTGTCGACACCACACCGGGCTGTTCCGCGGCCTGCAACACCACCGCCCCGGCGCCGTCGCCAAACAGCACACAGGTCTCGCGATCGGTCCAGTCTATAATGCGGGAAAATGTCTCGGCGCCGATCACCAGCGCCTGTCCGGCGCCACCGGATTGAATGAATTTGTTCGCCAGGTCCATGGCGTAAACGAATCCGGCACAAACTGCTTGCACGTCAAATGCCGGGCCACCGTTATGAATCCCCAAACGGTCCTGCAGCAGACACGCCACACTGGGAAACACCTGATCAGCCGTTGTGGTCGCCACCACCACCAAGTCGATGTCTTCCGGTTGCAGACCGGCGCTCTCCAGGGCGCGACGCGCCGCGTGTTCCGCCAGATCGCTGGTGCGTTCGTCATCGGCGGCGATGTGCCGTTCGCGAATGCCGGTGCGCGAGAAAATCCACTCGTCAGAGGTATCCACCATGCGCTCGAGTTCGCCGTTGGTGAGCGTCTTTTCAGGTAGATAACTGCCGGTGCCGATGATTTTGGCGTACGTCACCGGTCCGCCGCCTGCATCATATCGGTCAGTTCTTCACGGATGTGTACAGGCACTTTGTTCTTCACTTCGGTGAATGCCTCCAGTATCGCATGGCGGAACGCCAAAGTGTCGGCGCTTCCATGGCTTTTTATCACCGTACTACGCAGTCCAACCAGGGTGGCGCCGTTATAGCGACGGTGATCCACACGTTTGCGCAAAGATTTCATCACCGGTAAGGAAATCAGTCCAGCCAACCGCGTCAGTAAGTTGCGCCCGTATTCCTCGCGCGTGAAATGAGAAATCATTTGCGCCAAGCCTTCGCTGGTTTTCAGCGCAACATTGCCATCGAAGCCGTCACAGACGATGACGTCGACATCCCCGGTGTAAATCGCGTCGCCTTCCACGAAGCCCTGATAGTTCAAACTGCTGTTGCGCATGAGTTCCGCCGCTCTTTTGACGATATCGTTGCCCTTGATGTCCTCAACGCCGATGTTCAGCAGCCCGATGCGCGGATTGGGTTTGTTCTCCACGTACTTCACCAGAATGGACCCCATCACCGCGAACTGCAGCAACAGCTCAGGGGGGCTGTCCACGTTTGCTCCCAGGTCCAGCATATGTATGTGCCCGCGCAGTGACGGCATGGCGCTCACGATGGCCGGGCGATCAATGCCGGGGAGCGTCTTCAGCACGAAACGGGCGGTGGCCATGAGCGCGCCGGTGTTGCCGGCGCTGACGCAGGCATCCGCGTCACCGCTCTTCACCAGGTTGATGGCGATCCGCATGGAGGAGTCCTTCTTGGAGCGCAACGCCTGAGCCGGCAGCTCGTCCATGCCGACGATCTGGGTCGCATTCACCAGCCTCACTCGATCCTGCGCCGGATTTCCCAGCGTGTTGAGTTGCGCTTGTACCTCCCGATCCCGGCCTACAAGTATGAGATCAAGGTCGGACTCCCGTTGTAATGCGGTCAACGCAGCAGGTACGGTCACCTCGGGACCGTGGTCCCCGCCCATCGCGTCGACTGCAACGGTTACCGTCAAGACCCTGTCCTCCCGCTTGTGACGAAGATGCGCTTCGAGCCCACACCGGCTCCTTGAGGCCTATTCGTCGTCGGTCTTCGTATCGACGACTTTTTTACCGCGATAATGTCCGGTGGCGGTGATGTGATGACGGAGATGCAATTCGCCAGACACTGGATCGGTCGATAAGGTGGCCGGTTTTAACCCATCGTGGGACCGCCGCATGCCGCGCTTGGATGGAGTTTTTCGGTTCTGCTGAACAGCCATTGATTAGCCCTGGTTCAAGAAAAATTGTCGGTGCCCAACCGGGACCCCGGAATGGGGTCGGCGCATCATATAGATGGGCTTGTGATGTGTCAAAACCAACCGCGGTGCTTGATCACTACTGGAAATCCCGTGATTGTGTTTGCAGTCGCCCCAGCCAGGGGGTGAGATCCCGCAGGTGCCCGGCGATTAAATGCAGCACACCGTCTTCCTGCTGGACCGCACCGGTCACGGCCAACAGCCGCGACTTTAGCAGGGGCCGGCGTTGCGCCTCAATCACACGTGGCCACACCACAACATTCACATGGCCGGTTTCGTCTTCCAGGGTCAGGAAAATGACCCCGGAAGCGGAACCGGGGCGCTGGCGGCAGATGACCAAGCCGGCGGCGGTCGCGGTGCTGCCGTTTGCCAGTTGCCGGAATTCGTCGGCCCGGCATATGCCGTGCACGGAGAGTTGTGGACGCAACAGCGCCACGGGATGGCGCCCCAGGGTCAAGCCCACGCTGGCATAATCGGCAACGATATCCTCGCCCTCCCGGGGTCGGCGCAACAACGGCTCCCCTTCCGCGCATTGCAGGTGCGGCAGTAGCGGGGTCGGCGGTGCCACGCCGTTGATCTGCCAAAAGGCGCGATACCGGTGTCCTGCGAGCCCCTCCAGGGCGCCGGCGGCAGCCAGGCTGTCCAGGTCCCGGCTATCCAAACCGGCGCGAACCTTGAGGTCCTCAAGGCCGCGCGTCGAGCCCCGCTCCCGGGCCGCCAGCAACCGGGCGATGCCGGTGCGTGACAATCCCTTGACCATGCGCAGACCCAGCCGCAGCGCCGGTTGTTCAGGGCCGGTCGGCGGCTCCAGAGTGCAGTCTTCGCTGCTGTAGCGTATATCCACCGGCCGTACCTGCACTCCATGGCGGCGCGCATCCTGAACCAGCTGTGCCGGGGCGTAAAACCCCATGGGCTGGCTATTGAGCAAGGCACAAGTGAACGCCGCCGGGTGATAATGTTTCAGCCACGAGGAGACATAGGCCAGCAATGCAAAACTGGCGGAGTGAGACTCGGGAAAACCGTATTCGCCAAATCCCTCGATTTGCCGGCAGATTTGCCTGGCAAACTGCGCCGTGTAGCCGCGCTCGCGCATGCCCCGCATGAGCTTGTGTTGAAATTTTTCCAATCCGCCCCGGCGGCGCCAGGCGGCCATGCTGCGGCGCAGCTGGTCGGCCTCGCCGGGCGTAAACCCGGCCGCAATCATGGACAGTTGCATCACCTGTTCCTGGAAGATGGGCACACCGAGGGTGCGCTCGAGCACCTTTTTGACCTCCTCGCTGGGATAGACCACCGGTTCCCGGCCGCTGCGCCGCCGCAGATAGGGGTGGACCATCTGCCCCTGAATGGGGCCGGGCCGGACAATGGCGATCTCGATGACCAGATCGTAATAGCACCGCGGTTTCAAGCGCGGCAACATCGACATCTGGGCCCGCGATTCGATTTGGAACACCCCCACGGTGTCGGCGCGTTGCAGCATCCGGTAGACCGCCGGGTCTTCGGCGGGGACGTCCGCCATCGTCCACCGCCGCCCGCTGCGGTCGGAGATATAACCCAGGGCCTTGCGGATGGCGGTGAGCATGCCCAGGCCGAGGATATCCACCTTCAGCAGCCCCAATGCCTCCAGGTCGTCCTTCTCCCATTGGATCACCGTGCGTTCCGGCATGGCGGCATTTTCGATCGGCACCAGGTGTGACAATGGCCCGGCAGTGATCACGAAGCCGCCCACGTGCTGAGACAGGTGCCGCGGGAATCCGATCAGCGCCTCCACCAGGTATCGCAGGCGCCTGATGACGGGGTTGTCGGCCGCCAGGCCCATGGACTCCAGGTGACCGAAGTCAATGCCACCGCCGTCCCACCATTGAATGGATTTCGCCAATCCATCCACCTGGTGCAGACTCATTCCCAGGGCCTTGCCCGCGTCGCGCACCGCGCTGCGGGGGCGGTAAGTCACCACCGTGGCGGCCAGGGCGGCCCGATGGCGTCCGTACTTTCCATAAATATACTGGATGACCTGTTCGCGGCGTTCATGCTCGAAATCGACGTCTATGTCCGGCGGTTCGTTGCGCTCCCGGGAGATAAACCTTTCAAACAGCAGGTTCATTCGTGCGGGATCCACTTCGGTAATGCCCAGGCAGTAACAAATCGCTGAATTGGCCGCGGACCCGCGGCCTTGGCACAGGATGCCTTGGCTGCGGGCAAACGCCACAATGTCATGCACGGTGAGAAAATAAGGCTCATAGCGCAGCTCGCGCACCAGTTGCAATTCATGTTCCACCAGCCGGCGAACCTTCGCCGGCGCGCCCTGCGGCCAACGGCGGCGCATGCCCGCCACGGTGAGCCGGCGCAGCCAAGAATGGGGGCTACGACCTTGGGGCACCAACTCCTGAGGGTATTCATAGCGCAATTCGTCCAGGGAGAAACGGCACTTTTGGGCGATCGCCACGGTCTCTGCCAGCAACCCCGGCGGATACAGCTGCGCCAACCGCTGCCGCGGCCGCAGATGGCGCTCGCCGTTGGGATACAAGGCGCCGCACAGCTCACGCAGTGGCTTGCGCAGGCGAATCGCGGTCAGGGTGTCCTGCAGCACCCGCCGGCTGCGAATATGCATGTGCACATCGCCGCTGGCGCACAGCGGGAGACCCAGCCGCCGCCCCAGTGTCTGCAAACGCAGCAATTGTTGCCGGTCATCTCCGGCCAACAACAGTTCCACCGCGATCCAGGTGTGCCCGGGGAAACAGCGAACGAGCCATTCGCCATCGCGCGGATCCGGCGCCTCAGCGGGAATCCACAGGGCGATACAGCCCTCGGGCAGGTCGCGCTCCAGTTGTTGCCGCGTCAGGCGATACCCGCCCTTCTCCGCCGTCTGACGCGCCGCGGTGATCAGATGCGCCAACCTCCCATAGCTGGCGCGGTCGGTGGCCAGCAGCACAAATTTGAGTCCACCCTCGAGACGAAACTCACTGCCGATAATCAGTTTGAGGCCGGATTCCCGTCCCGCCGGCGTGGCCGCATCCAGCAGGCCCCTGGCCGCCAGGTGCGCCTGCACCACACCGGCCAGCGAGCATTCGTCGGTCACCGCCAGTGCGCAATAGCCCAACTCCGCGGCGCGGGCCACCAGTTCCCGGGGTTGCGAGGCGCCGCGCAAGAAGGTGAAGCTACTCACACAGTGGAGTTCGGCATAGGCAGGCGTCATACTGTATATATATACAGTATTTTGTTTGCCGCCGACAGCCCGGTGTTCAGATCACCGGGTACGTATGGTGGGCTGGAATACCTCGCCGATCAGTGGAATATCAACATACAACAAACTGAGCATGACCACGACGCACAGCGCCGAATACGCCATGAATCCGGTCTGCCGGTACAACTTTTCGGGATATTGTGTCGGGCTGTCGTCAAGAAAACCGAGGTGGATATACCAGCCGATGAACCCGGCAATGAACGGTATCGATAACAACAACTCGACCCGGTAGCGTAGCAGGAAGATCCCGAAAAACAGGCCAAACGCCACCGCGTAATAGGTCACACTGACCAACAAGCGCTCCTGGTTATAGTGACCGAAGCTGCTGCGGTAACGCACCGCGAGCTGCGGATCATCGAGCCGGCGGTATTCTGCAAAGCGTTTTACCGCCATGAAGAACGCCCCGATCATCCAGTAAGCGGCCACCAGGGACACCGGTGGAATCACATTCATGCCCGCTGCATACCAACCCAGCAACAGGCGTAAAGGGTTATTCACCGATTCCGTCAACACATCCAGGTAAGGTTTGTCTTTGCAACGCACCGGTGGAATGTTGTACACGCACCCCATGATCCACAGTGCGGCGGCCGACAGGAAGAACGCGCGGCCGATCGACCAAGACAGCGCCAATCCCAGAATCGCCAGCGCGATCCACAGCCCATAAGCCAGCTTGATGTTGACTTGGCCGGACGGCACCGGACGATTTTTTTTCACCGGATGCAAGGCATCCCGGGGGGCATCGAGAACTTCATTGAGGACATAATTGCTGGAAGCGACAAAGCCGCCGGCGAGTAATGCCAACAGCACGCGCCACAGCAGTGTCCATTCCCATAATTCGGGCTGTTCGTAAACCGCGATGATGATCCCCGGCAACATGAAGATGTTTTTAAACCAGTGATCAAACCTGGCGATTTTTAGATAAGGAATGAGTCCACGCACGATTTATCAGTGATTCTTGGGCGTTTGCGGCGCGCTATTGTAAACGACTCCTTGAGACCGTGCAGAAGCGGTCAGCCGAATAAGCCGTGTACATACCAGGTGTCGGATTGTTGTTTGAGATCCTGGAAGACCCACAAGCGAACCCCCGCAGGGTTACTGGCAATGTAGTAATCGCGGCGGCACTCCCGCCCGTCCCACCAACCTGACTCGATGCGCTCCGGACCGCTGTGCAAGGTCAGATATCCGCGGTACCACGGGCGCTGGTCACGGCGCGCGAGCCGCTGCGGCGGTGCTAACAGCCACAAGGGCCGTTGTCGTCGTGGTGTGGCGCCGCGGCCCGCCGGCGCCCCGGACATCCAGGCATTTTCCGGGCGATGATCGTCCACCGGGGCGATATGTCGAATTGCCTCTGTTCCCAGACGCGCCTCGAGTTCCTCCAGGGCATATTGCCAGTCCTGCGCCTCGGTCGCGGCATTGCGAAACAAGTCCCGGCAACCGGGGGTGAAGGGGCGAACATCTGTGCAGCGTATCTCCACGCCGGTGACCGGTTCGGGGAGTGCCGCGCACTGCAGCGCGTGGTCGAATAAGTGTAAAAGATGGCTTGCGTCGCGGACCGGGTGGCGGGTGCCGACATGGATGGGGGTGAACGACGATTGCCGATGCAACAAGCGCACGCACACGGTTGCCGTACCGGCGTCGTGGGCGCGCAAAAACCGCCCCAGTTGTTGAAACAGCCCGCTTCCGGCAACCATCAGCGTTGCATGTTCTGCGGTGCTTTCCGCTAGCTCTGATTGCGCCCGGAACCTCAGCGGAGGGTGATACTGGGGCCGCGGGTCCGGTCGTTCACCGCGGATACGGTCCAGGTATGCAACCAGCTCGGGGCCAAACCGGCGCGCCAAGCCGGCACGAGGCAAGCGCCACAAATCCCGCAAGTTGCGTATTCCGGTTTGCTGCAGACGCCGCAGCAAATTGACCTCGATGCCCAGGCTGGAGAGCGGCAGCTCTCCCAGCGCCGAGGGCAATTGTTCGCGGTCTTCGACTTTGATTTCCCGCCGGCAACGGGCCAATAGTAGACCCGCCTCCGGCGTCGGTGCGGCTGCCCAGTGGTAAGCATGACCCAGGGGCGCCAGGGTCGCGCGCAGGGCGTCCTGGATACCCGCAAACCCGCCGAATAATTTCAGGCTGCCGCGCACCTCGAGTACGATGGCGTCCGGCGGCGCCAGGCTCACGGTAGGGGTAAGCCGGCAGCATCTTTCCGCCGCTCGCTGCAGGGCTCTCAGCTCCCGGCGCGTATCCCGCGGTAACCTCTGCAGGGTGCTGCTCAACGCTGCGGCGGCAGTGGCGGACATGCCGGTCGCGATACCGGCGGCACGGGCGGCTGCGGAAGCGCGGTGTACGGAATTGTCGGCATCGACCACCACCCGCGCCGAGGCGTTCCCGGGCGTATGGATGTCCAGGGCCAGCTGAGGGAATCGGATGCACAACCACAGCAGTTGCGGTTCCTGCCGCACGCCTATGAGCGGTGAATCCGTCGGCGCGCCGAGCGCCGCCGGCGGCCTGCCGGGGTGGGCAGTCATGGCCACACCAGCGTCACCGCCGGCAGTTGGCCGCCACCGCGGGCCTTGAGGACTTCGATGGCCAAGCCGTTTTCAGCGGCATCGAGGCGCAAACTCAGGGCCACCGGCAACGTGTGCCGGCATGGACCGGCATGTTGCCGACGAAACAAGACCCCCAGGCTGTGGCCGCTTTGTGCCGCCAGCTGCAGGCGGCGCGTGGTACGGGGGGTGGGTTGCCGCGGCCAGGCCATGGCCAGCCCGCATGCGCCGGTACGCAGCAGTCTTTCCATGCTCCATAAAGTTTGCTGCGGTTGCGGTGGTTGGACGATCACCACCCCGGCCACGGAGACGCCGGCTTGTGTCAGTGCCGGAGCATAGGGCGTGTAAGGGGGGGCAATCCAGACTGCATACTGGTCCTGCTGGGATAAGCGCTGCATGAGTGGCAGGAACAGGCGCAGCTCTCCAATCCCCCAGGCCGGGGTGATGACTTCGATCACAGATCCCGCCGGCCAACCCGCTGACGGCAATAGCGCATCGAGGGCGGCGAATCCCGTCGGCAGGCCCGACGGCAAAGGGTCCAGACCGCGCCACAGGCGGTAGCGGAACCCTCCGGCGGCAGTTGCGATATCGGACATGGGCTGATTATTTATACACTGTTTTTATATCCAGTATAATGGGTCACGATACAGCCCGCAACAAAACTTAAGAAACTACTTTAATTAAATCTATTCTTTTTGATTTTCATAAAGTTAATTTAGTTATTGCAAGCATTTTCTAGTTATCGATCGGCCGCTCGGCCAATAGACGCCGCGCCTGGCCGATCCAGTCCTCCCGTTCGATACGCCCTTTGAACGATAACACCGCGTCGACACGCTCGATGTCACCGGCGTCCAGCGCCGCCAATTGCGCAAAGCTGACGATCCCCAACGCATCGAGCTTGGCTGCGATGACCGCGCCGACACCCTTGATACGCGTCAGGTCGTCTCGCCGCGCATCGTGCGGCGGGGCCAGGGGGCGATCGCTGATCGTGCCGCAACCGGCTGTCATTCCGCGATGTGGAGATTGACCGGGCGCCGACGTCGCGTTTTTGACGGCAGCGGCGTGACTCCCGGCGTCGTTTACCGATCGCATGCGGCACAATAACCAGGCGATGAAGACGCAAACCGCCGCAGTATAGAGAATCGCTCCCAGCCAATTCACGGTGCGTTGTCTCCCCCTGGATACGCTCGCCGGATTAGTGCTCAGGCGTTATAAAACCCTTTCGCGTCGCTGGCCTTTTCCGCCAGCAACGGTGCCGGGCTGTAGCGCTCGCCATGCCGGTCGAGCAGTTGTTCCAGCCGTGATGCGATCCGCCCTACCCCGTTGGCATCGAGGTATCTGAACGGCCCGCCCCGGAATGGCGGGAAACCCAGGCCGAATACCGCACCGATGTCGCCGTCTCGCGGGCTTCTAAGGATGCCCTCCTCCAGGCAGCGCACTGCCTCATTGATCATCGGCAACGCACAGCGCTCGGCGATTTCGTGATTCGATAGCGGATTGTCGGGCGCCACCCCCAGCAGCCGATACACAGATTGATCCACCTGTCTGGCGCCGCGTCGCTGCCGGTCGTAGCGGTACATCCCGCGCTGATTCTTGCGCCCCAGACGCTTGTCGTGAAGCAATCGTTCAATGCCCGGCGGCGGGCGCATGCGTTCGCCGAATGCCGCGCTCAGCCGTGCTGCGACTTTGTTGCCGACGTCGATTCCCACCTCATCCAGCAGCGCCATCGGCCCGACCGGGAATCCAAAATCGCGCAATGCGGCGTCGATGCGTTCCACGGCAACGCCCTCCGTCAACAGGTGTATCGCCTCGTTCATATACGGGCCGAGGATACGCGAGGTGTAGAAACCGGGACCGTCGTTGACCACGATGACCGTCTTGCCTTGACGTTTCCCGAATTCTACACACGTAGCAACCACCCTCGCGGCGCAGACGTCGGTGGTCACGATCTCCAGCAACGGCATTTTCTCCACCGGCGAAAAGTAATGCATGCCGATGACATTTTGCGGCCTCTGAGCGGCAGCGGCGATATCCCGGATCGGAATCGCCGATGTATTGGAGGCAAAGATGGTGTCACCGTCGGTTATCGCTTCTATGTCACGCAACATGCGCTGTTTCAACGTCAGGTCCTCGAATACCGCCTCGATGATTAAACCGGCATTGGCGAATCCTTCGTAGGTCACGCCGCCGCTGAGCAGAGCCAATGATTGCGCCCGTTGCAGTGGAGTAATAGACCGCTTGCGTACCCGGCTGTCCAACAAGTGTTGCACGTAAGCCAATCCATGGCTCAGGCCCGGGTCGTCCTTGTCTTTCAGGCGCACCGCGGTGTTTGCCCTGGTGAGGGTGACATAACTGATGCCGGCGCCCATCAGGCCGGCGCCCAATACGCCGACCTTACGGATCGCTCCCGGCGCGATATCGGGGTCGTCGATGCCCCGATCTTTCTTGAGCTCGTTACTCGCGAAAAACAGCCTGACCAGTTGTTTGGCTTCGGGAGTGACGGCCAACGCTCCGAATGCCTCGGCCTCCGCGGCCAAGCCGGTTTCGATACCCTGCTCCAGCCCGATTTTAGTTACCGCCAGAATCTTCTCCGGCGCCGGATAGTTGTCGCGAGTCCTGCGCAGCACGCGCTTGCGCGCCTGGTCAAACAACAGCCGCCGGCCGATCGCGTTGCCGGACAGCATCCACGCCCGCAGCTTTTTGATGGACCCGGCGCCCAGCACCCGGTTGCTGGCCCGTGCGCCTTGGCGTGGGTGGGAACGCGCCAATTTGATCGCCGCCTCGATGAGGATCTGCTGGGGTACCAGCTCGTCGACCACGCCCATGTCGCGCGCCCGTTTTGCACCGAGCTGGCGGCCGGTCAATAGCAGGTCCAACGCCCGCTCGGCACCGATCACGGCCGGCAATCGCTGTGTGCCGCCACCCCCCGGCAACAATCCAAGCTGGACCTCAGGCAAGCCCAGACGGGTCTGCGGCGCGTCGCTGGCGATACGGTAATCCAAGGCCAGGGCCAACTCCAGGCCGCCCCCCAGGCACGCGCCGTGGATTGCGGCCACGGTCCGCGTGCGCAGGCGCGCCAGCCGATTGTTCAGCGCTTGCGCCATTTGCGACAGCGCCTGCCCCTGATCCGGCGTTTCGACGTCCTGGAGCATGCGCAGATCGGCACCGGCGATGAAGCCTTCCTCCTTGCCGGAGGCAAATACCAGGACCTCGAGCTCGGCGATGCTCTCCACCTCAGCGAGCACAGACTCAAACTCCGCAATCAATTCCTGCTTGAGTGTATTGACGGTCTCCTGCGGGTCGTCCATCCACAGAACGGCGATGCGATCGTCGCGCCGTTGCAAGCGAAATACGGCCTGTTGCGACATTCAATCGGCCTCCAGCACCATCGCCGCTCCCAAGCCACCGGCGGCGCACGCAGTGCACAATGCGAACTCCCCTCCCCGACGCTTCAATTCGTACAGCGACTGCATGATTTGACGGGCGCCGGTGGCGGCGAAGGGGTGCCCAAGAGAAATCGAGCCACCACTCAAGTTAAATTTATCCCAATCGATCGCACCGATAGCACGCTCGCGCCCGAGCCATTTTTGCGCGAACGTATCGGACTCGAAGGCCTGGATATTCGACAATATCTGTGCGGCGAACGCCTCGTGCATATCAATAACTGCGATGTCTTGAAGCGACAGTCGCGCCCGTTCGAGAGCGATCGGCGTTGCGAAGCTGGGACCCATCAGCATCTGCCAATTGGGATCTAGCGCCGCGAAAGCGTAACTGCGAACATAGCCCAAGGGCTCGAAACCCTCCGCTTTGGCGCGGTCCCCGCGCATCAGCACCAAGGCGCTGGCGCCATCAGTCAATGGCGAGCTGTTGCCGGCGGTCACGGTTCCATGACGGCGGTCGAACGCCGGGGACAATTTTGCGTAATCGTCCAGATTCGAGTCATCGCGCACCAGGTTGTCTTTTAACACCGGGTGGAACTCCGGCGGCACATAGGCACGCATCACGTGGTGATCGAAAAAGCCGTGTTGCCATGACCTGGACGCGTTGACGTGGCTGCGATGTGCATATTCATCCTGGGCAGCCCGGCTGATGGCGTTTTCCTTGGCCATTTTTTCGGCGCTTTCTCCCATACTGTAGTCCGAGGACGGCTCCTTGAGCGCCGGCGGCACCGGCACGATGTCTTTCAGCCCGACCTGCTTGAACGCCCGCAAGCGGCTGCCCAAATTCTTGGCTTTGGCGGCTTTCACTAACGCCTGCGCCAGGGGTTTGGACACCGTTATGGGTACGTCACTGGCACTCTCCGCGCCACCGGAGATGCCGCATTCGATTGCGCCCGCGTGGATTGATTCGGCGATATTTACCGTCGATTGATAGCTGGTGGCGCACGCGCGTGACACACTGTAGGCGTCGACGCTGACCGGCATCGCCGCCCCGAGGACGACTTCGCGGGCGATATTGGGCGCTGTCGGTGAAGGGATAACCTGCCCATAGACCACCCGGTCCACCCCTCCCGCGTCGAGACCGGTGCGCTGCAGCAGCTCTGACACAACCATCTTGCCCAGGTCCCGGGCGGTCATGGAGCGATACACCGTGTCTTGTTTGACAAACGGAGTGCGCAACCCCGCTACGATCGCGACGCGGCGGTCATTGGATTCGATGGGCATTGGCGGCACCTCGTGGTGTTTCATTTGCGACGCTATGACGGAGCATCGTTACTGTCAAGCGATCATCCGGCCCGCGAGCGCGGCCTAGGCAAACCACGAGCGCTTGTCTACGGCGGAAATCCGCGGGGCAATCGCATTCGGCGGACGCGCCGGTGAATAATGCTCCTGACAAGCCCGCTTTGCGCTAAAATCCTCGACATTGGGGTGCGTGGGTGGGCATCCCGAATCGCGCCGGCGGCGGTGATCACGAAGATTTTCCGTGCTTCACCGAGTCTGGCGGACGACTGGGACCCGGCCGGTAACCCCGGACGCTACCGAAGCCGCCGTGTGTCGCGCTCGCGACCTTTAGGATGGTATTGCAGACGGCTGAGGCCATGATTGAAACTGAACGCTTGTTATCGGGAGTATTCGCGCACGGTGCAAATCGAGAGCGCCGTACCGCCATGACCCTGCGTCAAATCGGCGGCGGGTTTCGGCCCTCGCATCACACACTTGATTGAACTGCCGCCGTGTCCCAGCGTCGTTTAATCCTTGCCAGCTCATCTCGTTTTCGTAAGGCGTTGTTGGAACGTCTGATGATTCCTTTCGAGGTCGTTTCACCGGACATCGATGAGACTCCGAAAAACGGCGAAACGCCGCGGGAACTCGTCACCCGGTTATCGGTAGAGAAGGCGCGAGCGGTGGCTGCGAGTCAGCCCCACGCGCTGGTGATTGGTTCGGACCAAATTGCAATCCATCAGGGTCAAATCGTGGGTAAGCCGGTTGACCACGCACACGCGGTCGCGCAACTGCGCACTGCATCCGGTCAATCGATTACGCTGCTCACCGGCCTGGCGCTCATCGACAGCGACAGCGGTCGGGTTCAGGCCGACGTCGTGCCCTACACTGTTAAATTCAAAAAACTATCGCAGGCCCAAATTGACAACTACCTGCGTAAGGAGCAACCCTATCAGTGCAGCGGCAGCCTGCGCGCCGACGGACTGGGTGTCGCATTGCTGGAGCGTTTTGACGGTACCGATCCGAACGCGTTGATAGGACTGCCTTTAATCCGATTAATTGATATGCTAAACGCCGAGGGACTGGAGTTATTGTGATAACAAATTTCGACACCAAGAGCGTATCCACTTTGAAAGTTCTATCCACCATCGCACTCGTTGTTACCCTGGCCGTATCCGCGGCGGCGTCCGCTCAGTCCGGGCAGTCGCAAATCGACACGGTTCAAGCTTTGGTCGAATCCGGAAAACTGGACGAAGCCCTTGAAATCGCAGATCTTTTCATTGCAGAAAACCCCGGCGAGCCGCGCATGCGATTTCTCAAGGGATTGATATTGACCTCCAAGTCGCGGTGGCAGGACGCGATTGATGTATTTCGCAGCCTGGCGAACGATTTTCCGGAGTTACCCGCACCGTTGAATAATCTAGCGGTCGCGTACGCCGAGATCGGGGAGTATGACCGGGCGCTCGAAACACTCAAAGAAGCGTTACAGATCAATCCGGGGTATGCGTCCGCGCATGAAAACCTGGGAGACATCTATGTAACCTTGGCAACGCTGTCATACCAGCAGGCGGCGTCGCACAAACAGGATCAAAAGACCGCCCGCGCCAAGTTGAAGGTGCTGGAGCAATTGATTCCCTCGCCGCCTGATCCCGCTGTGTCGGAGCGAGCGACGTCCGAGGCTTCAACCCAGACTGCGTCCGCTTCCTCACTTCCGCCGGTGGATCCCGTTCAGTACGAGGAAATCGCAACTCTGGTCAACGCCTGGGCCGCCGCATGGTCGTCGCAAGATGTGGACAAGTACTTGGGCTATTACAGCGATAACTTTCTACCCAACGGCGGTCAAACGCTGGATCAATGGCGTTCCGACCGTCGCTACCGGGTGATGGCCCCCGCCTATATTCGAGTCAAGATTCTCAATGTAGAAGCGCGAATCGTGAACCCGCAGCGCGCGCAGGCGACCATCACCCAGCGGTACGAGTCGAACACCTACCAGGGGACCGCGCTGAAGGATTTGCACCTCGAACGGCAAGGCGATCAGTGGAAAATCGTCCAGGAAATCGTGCGGCGCGAATGATCGCAGGGTATTGCGTCCGTGAACGTATCGGCCCACGGCGGATTACGTATTAGGTTTCGCGCAAACTGTGCCAGGGCGAGGTATGCCACAAGCGGTAGGTGCCAAGTAACCCCGCCATGGTGACCAAGATCACGGCGGCGGCGACCCCCCCCAGCCAGGTGCCGACCTGGAAGCGATACGGAACGCCCAGCAGGTATTCGGAAACACCGTAACCAACCATCATCGCCGCCAACGCGCCAACGCCACCGGCCAGTAGCCCCATGACCACGAACTCGGAAATCATACCGAGGGACAGCTGGCTTTGAGTCGCGCCCAGAGTCCTCAGTATCGCCACTTCCTGCCGGCGTTCAGCCCGTGTGGTCTGCATAGCCGCGTAGAGCACGACGATTCCCGCGAGCACCGTGAATAGAAATACATATTCGAGCACCAGATTGACGCGGTCGACCAAGCCCCTGACCTGCCGCAGCAGCGCATCGACGTCGATGTCGGTAATATTTGGAAATTGCTTGATTAGCTCGTTGATCTGATGAGTCTGCGAGCGCGGGACATGGAGACTGGTGATGTAACTGGCCGGATATTCCCGCAGCAGCTCCGGCGGCACCAGCAGAAAAAAATTGGGGCGAAACGAGTCCCATGCCACGCTGCGCAGGTTGCTCACGGTCACGGTGATTTCTTGATCCGCGATGCGGTACCTCAACGTATCCCCGAGCGACAGCCGCAGAGCTTCGGCATACTGCTTCTCCACCGATACCAGGGGCAGAGCGCGTTCTTGATCACGCCACCAATTACCCGCTACCAGCTTGTTGTCCGATTGCAACGACTCCGCCCACGACAGATTGGCAGCCCGCTGCACGACGCGTTGGGCGAACGCGTCTTTAAAGTCTTGTGCTTCCACCGGCGTGTCGTTAACGGCAATGAGCCGCGCGCGGACAATCGGCCGAAGCTGTGGATCGGGCCAGCCATACTTGCGAAAGAACACCGTGATATCCTCGAGCTGGCGCGCTTGAATATTAATAAGAAAATGATTAGGCGTATCCGCCGGTAAACTGCTGCGCCAAGCCTGTAATATGTCGCCACGCACCAATGTCAGCAACAAGATCGCCATCACGCCCACGCCGATCGCGACAATCTGTCCGGTAGCGGAACCGGCCCGTCTGGCCAAAGCCGCTACTCCGAAACGCCAGCTGACGTTCATTCGTCTGCGTAGACCACTGACTGCCCGCAGCGTCAACAGGCTAAGTGCCCACAGCAACAGGATCGTTGCCGCGCTGCCTCCCAGGACGTAACCGGCCAACACGAGATCGCGGCCCACCCACAGCACCAGGGCAGCCAGGGTGAGCATCGCCGTAATGTAAACGGCGGCGATGTGGTTAGGCAGCGTACCCAACTCACGCCGAAGTACCCGCAGCGGAGGTACGCCGCGCAGACGCAGAATGATCGGCGCCGCAAAGCCGATCAAAGTAATGACGCCGGCCGCCATGCCGACGCCTGCCGGCGTCAGAGACGGCCAAGGCAGCTCACCCGCCACCAGCCCGGGAAGCAAATACACGAACGCCTGCTGGGCGACATAGCCGATGACACTGCCGATCGCACCACCCACGGTACCCAGCACCAGCAGCTGGGTAACAAACACGGTCACGATGGTGCCCTGGGTTGCGCCCACGCATCGCATCAGGGCGACCGTGTCCAAGTGGCGCTGCGCGTAATTGCGCGCGGCGCGCGCGATGGCGACACCGGCCAGGAGTACGCTGATCAACGTGGCGAGACCCAGAAACTGCTCCCCTTTGTCCAAAGCGGTGCGGAATCGTGGTTGCGCATTGCTCGCGTCATGAAGGCCCACCCCCGCCTCCCGCCGCTTTCGCATCCAGCTGCGAAACGCGTCAATCAACACCACGTCACCCGCAATTAACAGACGGTAACTCGCCAGGCTGCCCGGTTGTATCAGTTGCGTAGACGGCAGATCTGCAATATTAAGCATTAATCGCGGGGCGATGGCGAACACCTCGCCGCCGCGGTCCGGTTCGAGCGTAATCACCTTGTCGATCGTGAATCGCCGGGCGCCGAGGGTCACCTGCCCGCCGACTGTTGTGTTCAATAGAGCAAGCAACTGCCCATCGACCCACACGGTGCCGGCGGTGGGGATGCCGCCGGCCGGCGCATCCACGCCGCTGATATCGGCGGCGACGCGCACGCGCCCGCGCAGCGGGTAGCCCTCCCCCACCGCTTTTACCTCCGCCAGATGGCTGTGTTCGTCGCGCAAAACCACGCTGCGAAAACTGACGGTCGGCGCGCTTTGCAGTCCCAAACGGGAGATTTCCGCGGTCCATTCCGCCTTGGCGGGATAGGGGGAGCGCACCACCAGGTCCGCCGCCAGCAGTTCGCTGCCTTGAAACTTCAGCGCGCGTTGCAGGCGATCGGCGAATGACATGACTGAAACCAGGGCCGCGATCGCCACCGCCAGTGCGGCTATGACTACCTTCAGATCGCCGGCCCGCCGTTGCCGCATCAACAGTCGCCAGGCCAGCGAGATCGACTTCAATGCAATGCCCCAACCAAACGGCCCGCGGACAACTCCAGACGACGTTCGCATCGCGTTCCGATCTCACGGTCGTGGGTGACCAATACCAAGGTCGTTCCCCGTTCGCGGTTAAGGTCGAACAGTAACTGGATGATCCGCCCTCCGGTGTTCTCGTCGAGATTACCGGTAGGCTCATCGGCGAACAGAATCTGGGGACGACATGCGAACGCGCGCGCAATGGCGACACGTTGCTGCTCGCCACCGGACAATTGCGATGGGTAATGCGCCATACGATCCTCCAGGCCCACCCGTGTCAACCCCAGGCGGGCTTCCTGCTCCGCAACTCCACGCCCCGCCAATTCCAACGGCAACATCACATTCTCCATTGCCGTGAAACTCGGTAGCAGTTGAAAATTCTGAAACACGAATCCCACCCGTCCGGCGCGTACCCGTGCCCGCTGGTCTTCATCGACCCGGCTCAGATCGGTACCGTTCAATATCACCCGACCCGTGGTCGGCAAGTCGAGCCCGGCCAGCAGCCCGAGCAGGGTCGATTTACCCGATCCCGACACCCCGACCACCGCCACGGTCTCGCCTTTACGCACCGACATCGATACATCGCTCAGAATGGTCAACACGCCCTCGGGGCTGGATACTTGCTTCGTCAGCGCTTCGGCCTGCACAATTATCTCGGGAGTCATTGTCTTTCGGGAGTCATTGTCTTTATGTTACAGCGCCTAATCGGTCTACTGTGTTTGATTGCCGTTTTCAACCCGTGGTTGCCCGCGTCCACCTGGGCCCAGGATACGGCGGCGAAGAGCTCCGCACCCGGGCCGCAACCACCGGTGATTCTGGTGTTCGGTGACAGCTTGAGTTCCGGCCATGGTGTGCCCACTACCCAAACCTGGGCGGCATTGTTTCAGCGTCGTCTGACCCAACTAGGCTATCCTCACCGCGTGGTAAACGCCAGCATCAGCGGCGACACCACCGCGAGCGGACTGGCCCGGTTGCCGTCGGCGTTGCGGCGGCACAACCCGGAAATTGTGATCCTGGAGCTTGGCGGGAATGACGGCCTGCGTGGACTGTCATTACCCGCGTTACGCGCCAACTTGGCGTCCATTATTCAGACCGCGCGTCAAGGACGCGCGAAGATCGTTCTCGCGGGCATGCGCATGCCTCCCAATTATGGAATCAGCTACGCCAAGGAGTTCGAGCGCGTATTCGCCGAGCTTGCGAACGAATATCAAGTGACGTTGATCCCTTTTTTCCTGGACGGTGTCGCGGCGGTGCCGGACATGATGCAAGGCGACGGAATTCACCCCACCGCCGAAGCCCAGCCGGTGCTTCTGGAAAACGTCTGGCAACACGTGGCGCCCCTGCTATGAGCGTTCAGCGTATTGTCAAGCGCTGAATAATCGTCTCGGCGCCCAGCGTTTTCACGATCGCCATGCCGATACGCTCGGCAATTCGCTCGATGATGCTTGCTTTTGCTGTGTAATCGACAATCTTTTCTTTGCCGATGACTTCGCGGGCGACGTAGCTGGCGCTACCGAACTCGTCCACCAGACCATATTTCTTTGCCTGTTCCCCGGTCCAGAACAACCCACTGAAAATTTCTTCGTTATCGACCAACCGATCGCCGCGACCATCTTTGACAGCGTCGATAAACTGGTCGTGAATTTGGTCCAATATTTCCTGGTGATGGCCCTCCGCCACAGGATCGCGGGGGGAAAACGGATCCAGCATGCCCTTGTACCTGCCGGCAGTCATCAGCCGGCGCTCGACGCCGAGCTTTTTCATCGCGTCGACGAAACCAAATCCATTCATCAGCACGCCAATCGATCCAACAATGCTGGCTTCGTTGACGAATATCCGATCCGTCGCCACCGCCACGTAGTAACCGCCGGAGGCGCACACATCCGACACCACGGCGTACACGGGTTTTTCGGCATACTTTGCCTTGAGCCGCGTAATCTCGGCATTGATATAACGCGACTGGACCGGACTTCCACCCGGACTGTTGATGCGTACGATAACCCCCTTGGCACCATCATTTTCAAACGCCGCGCGCAATCCTCCGACCACACGATCCGCATCCACATCACCCCCATCGGCGATGACACCTTCTAATTCGACAAGCGCGGTATGATCCTCGGTGGTTGGCGCAATGCCACGATCAAGAAACAAAAACAACACGACCACCATATAAATCGCGAAAAACGCCTTGAAAAAGACACTCCATCGTCGCGCCCGCCGTTGCTCCTTGAGACTTTCAAACGCCAGCCGCTCCAGGATGTCGCGATCGGAGCGCGGACCAATCCCGCCGCTGTCTCGGGTGGATTTGAACCAAGCTTTCATGAATTACTCCTCGAATTCCTCTGTCGATACCAACTGATAGCGGTCACTGGTCAACAACACATATCCGTCAGTTTCAGTGACCGCCAGAGCCAATAATCCCGTGCTATGGCACGGGCCGACACGGCATGCGCCGTCTACCGGGTCATACCGTGCGCCATGGGTTGCGCAAATAATATACTGTTTGTCGTTGTCAAAGAACGACGCGGGCTTGATGTCCAATTGCAGGCCCATGTGGCTGCAACGATTAATGTACGCGCGGGCGCACCCCGCAAAGCGGACCGCGAATGCGGGCAGCGTCTGGTCGCCTTGGCGAATCGTGAAACGCACGCCCAGGCCACCCTCCACCAGCGTCGCGCTGCTGCAGATGATCGCGCTGCTCAATGAGTCGACCTCGATCCGACTACCCGACACGAACACACCCGTGACCTGGAGGCCATGTCTGACAACGGATAGTTACAGGTTTTGGTTGAGAATCCACGCGTAAACCTCTGCAAACGAGTGCACACACGCCAAAGGTTCATGGGCATGCAGCTGAGCGACGTCGTGCATGCCGTAGCTGACCGCCAACGCCGGTATCCCGGCATCATTGGCCATTCGCAGGTCGAATTCTGTGTCGCCCACCATCACCGACTCGCGGGCTTCGACGCCGGTTGCATCCAGAATATCGAATAACATCTGCGGATCAGGCTTGGACGGCGCCTCGTCGGCGCAGCGCGTCGCGCTGAAAAAATGCGCAGTGGCGGTGTCGCTAAGGGCCCGATCCAAACCCCGTCGCGCCTTACCGGTGGCGACAGCGAGCACATATCCCCGCGCATGCAGCTCGCCGAGGTGCTGCGCTACGCCGGGGAACAGTTCCATGGAAGTCTGGTCCTGTGACGAAAAATGTAACCGATAGCGCTCGATCAGCTGGCGACGCTGATCCGAATTGGCGTTCGGGCACAGAATGGTAAAGGCGTTTTGCAGGCTCAAACCGATAATCTGCCGCACGGCATCGCGGGACAACGACGGCAGCCCGACATCCCGCACCGCCGCCTGCACGCAATTCGTGATTTTGGCGGCAGAATCCATCAGCGTACCGTCCCAGTCGAAAATGATGAGTTTAATCTGCATCGGACTTCAGCGTGGTCAGGATTGACTCCAGTTCGTCGGGCAAGGGGCAGTGCACCTGGATGTTTCGCCCCGTCGCAGGGTGTTCAAATTCCAGAGTAGAAGCATGGAGAAACAAACGTTTCAAGCCGCGATCACGCAATAACGCGTTAAAAGCCTTGTCGCCGTATTTGGTGTCGCCGGCGATCGGATATCCCAGGTGCGCGGCGTGAACCCGCGCTTGATGCGTACGTCCGGTAATCAATTCAATATCCACCAGGGTCGATGCGGCAAAAGTTTCCCGGGGCCGAAAACGACTCAGGGCGCGTCGTCCGTCGTCCGCGACCCGCACCACACGCTCTCCGGAACGCACCGTATTTTTTCGCAGTGGCGCATTGACGTGGCGCAGCCCCCCTTGCCACCGCCCTTTCACCAGTGCCAGGTACGACTTGCTGATTCGCGTCTGCGGATCGCTGTGCAGCCGGAACATAGCCTGTAGTGCGAGCAATGTGTTACGGTTTTTTGCGATCAACAGGCAACCTGAAGTATCGCGATCCAGGCGGTGGACCAGTTCCACGTACGGCTGCTCCGGGCGCGCCGCCCGCAACCAGTCAATCAGACCGGTCTCGATTGCGGTGCCCGCGTGAACCGCGGCCCCCGACGGTTTGTCCACCACCAACAAATCGTCGTCCTCGAACAAAACCCGTTGCGCCAGCTTCCGTTGGCCGGCAGTAGCGACTGGAGACTGCCGAGCCGCAGTGCGGATCGGCGGAATGCGAACCTGGTCACCGGGCTGCAGCCGGCTTTGGGGTTTCGCCCGGGAACGATTCACCCGCACCTGCCCGGTGCGCACGATCCGATAGATGTGGCTGCGCGGAACACCCTTCAACTGGGCGATAAGGAAATTGTCCAGCCGCTGGCCGCCGTGGCTCTCGGATACCTGGACGATACGGCTGTGGTGTTCGTGTGGATCGACCATCGGCGCGCGGATGATATCAGATTGAAGGGGTAGAAAGACGCTGCTATAGTTTGGAGCGATCGCCAGCGTAGACGATCAACGGCTAAAGCGCCCTGAACCGGTCGCCCGTTAAATCGCGACTTTACACCCCTTGACTAAATACTGTAGGTTCGGTTAAAAAGAAACAGGTGTAATTTTCTACTTCAATAGGTAGGTATAACTACCTGATAGTAAAGAATTTATCAAGCTGAGCAGTGCCTCAGCTATGCACCGGCGCCCCCCGAGGCAGACTTGGGCGGAATTGCGCCGAACAGGGTTCCGCGCCCCTCCCTAGCCAACACGTTTGCAGGGGCGCCACAAAATCACGGGTCCCGCGCCAGCGCGGCGGACCACGACGAGACAGCGTATTTGAACATGCCTCGGGCTTTGGGGTGGCCCGACGCAGCGATGTCCTCGTGCATGACGCGCGTAGGTTGCGGGACGGAAGGAACGTTACAATCATGAAGAGAATGTTGTTTAACGCGACTCATCCCGAAGAGTTGCGCGTGGCCATCGTCGATGGCCAAAAGCTCCTGGACCTGGACATCGAATCGGCAACCCGGCACGAGAAAAAGGGAAACATCTACAAGGGACGCGTAACCCGCGTTGAGCCCAGCCTGGAAGCGGCGTTTGTCGATTACGGCTCTGAACGTCAGGGATTTCTGCCATTAAAGGAGATTTCCCGCGCTTATTTCACGGATTATTCGCCCAAGACACCGATGGCGCAGGTGCGCATTCAAGATGTCATCAAGGAAGGCCAGGAGCTGCTGGTACAAGTGGAAAAAGACGAGCGCGGCAACAAGGGCGCCGCGCTGACAACCTTCATCAGCCTGGCCGGCCGCTACCTGGTATTGATGCCCAATAATCCCAAGGGTGGCGGGATATCACGTCGCGTTGAAGGCGATCAGCGCTCCGAGTTGCGGGGCATTATGTCGGAGCTGGCCGTACCCAGCGAACACGCGCTGATTGCGCGCACCGCCGGGATCGGTAAATCACAGGACGAACTGCAGTGGGATCTGGATTATCTTCTCCAGCTCTGGGAGGCGATCAGCCAGGCCGCAGAAACGCGAGCGTCGCCTTTTCTGGTATTCCAGGAAACCAATCTGGTGGTACGCGCGATTCGCGACTACCTGCGCAGCGATATTGCGGAGATCATCATCGATGACCAGGATATACATGAGCGCGCCTCGAAGTTCATGCAACAGGTCATGCCGCAAAACCTGGTAAAGCTGAAGTATTACGGCGACAACGTGCCGCTATTCTCACGATTTCAGATTGAACACCAGATAGAATCCGCGTTCGCCCGGGAAGTCGGCCTGTCGTCGGGAGGGGCCTTGGTCATAGATCACACCGAAGCCCTGGTGACCATTGACATCAACTCGGCGCGTGCCACCAAAGGCGCCGACATCGAGGAAACCGCACTCCAGACCAACCTCGAAGCTGCCGATGAGATTGCCCGCCAACTGCGAATCCGGGACCTTGGGGGATTGATCGTCATCGATTTCATCGACATGACTTCAAATCGCAATCAACGAACCGTGGAAAACCGGCTCCACGAGGCGCTCAAGGCCGATCGTGCCCGGGTTCAATTAGGCCGCATTTCCCGCTTCGGGCTGCTGGAAATGTCGCGGCAGCGGTTGCGTGCGTCCCTGGGGGAATCGAATTATCAGCCATGCCCGCGGTGCGTCGGAACCGGGTATGTGCGCAGTATCTCGTCCTCCGCCTTGAGTATCCTGCGCATCCTCGAGGAGGAAGCGCTGAAAGAAAACACCGAGGCGATTCATGCGCATTTACCCCGCGAGACGGCCACGTTTCTATTGAATGAGAAGCGGCATGAGCTCAATATGATCGAGAACCGTCTGGGGACGCAGATCTTCGTCATCCCCACGGACGACATGGAAACGCCGAATTTCCGCATCAAGCGCCTGCGAAGTGAAGAGATGGCGGTTATGCCGATTCGCCCCAGCTATGAAATTGAACCCGAGCTCGACGAGGCGGATATCACCTCACCCCAAACCCGCCAGCAGACCAAACAAGTCGCCGCGGTCGGCATGGACCACCCACAGGTGACGGCACGCCCGCCGATTCCGGCGAAACCCGAACTGCAGGGATTTTTCCGCCGGTGGTGGGACAAGTTGTTCGCCACCGAGCAGACCGCGAGCATCGCCACCAGCGAAGAAACGCAGCCGCAAAAGCGGCGGCCGCCGGCGCGCGGCGCACAGGCGCAACGAGGGCGCCCCGGACGCGGCGGTCGCGGGCCACAGCGCGGCAACGGCCGGTCCCGGGGGCGTCCCGGGCAGGCGAAGAGCGGGGAGCAAAAAGCCGCGGGGGATGGACGCGGTCGCCGGTCCCGTGGCGGTCGTTCCCGGCGATCCGGTCAGAGGCGCGACCCTGCCGAAGGCGAGAACGTGGCCAAGGAGCGTCAAGGCGGGACACAACAGAGGCGATCCAGACCCAAGGGGGCGACGGCGACAGCCGAAGATGCGACTACCCAGGCTGGGTCAGGCAACGTCAGCGAACTGAAGCCCAAATCACCGGCGGCGTCGGAGGCCCCGGTGGACGTCAAACAGGCGGGAGACGGCAGCGGGGAGTAGTGGTCCGCCGGCTTGCGTAATCCTCACCCGGCGGCATAGGGTATCGGCGCCGGGTGGCGGGGTTAATCCCGTTCGAACACGGCGATCGATTCCACGTGTTGGGTGTGGGGAAACATGTCCACGACACCCGCCGCCGTCAACCGGTAACGGTGCACATGCACGAGGACTTCGGTGTCCCTCGCCAGGGTGGCGGGATTGCAGGACACATAAACGATCCGCCGCGGTTGGCCCTGGGAAAGCTGCTTAACGACGTGCATCGCGCCGGTTCGTGGCGGATCCAGCAGCAGTTTGTCGTACTTGCGATCGGCGAACACTTCGCCTGATGCCTCGGCATCCAGGTCGGCGCAGATAAACCGTGTGTTTGCGCAGCCGTTACGTTGAGCGTTTCGCTTGGCCTTGTCGATGAGCACCGGATTTGCCTCGTAACCGGTCACCTCGGCCGCGCGCCGCGCGATCGGCAGGGTGAAATTTCCAAGCCCGCAGAACAGATCCAATACGCGATCGTTCGCATCAGGATCGAGAAGCCTTGCGACTTCGGCTATCAAGGCGCAGTTTATTTCCGCATTGACCTGGATGAAATCGGTAGCTGCGAATTGGATATCGACATCGAATTCGTCAATGTGGTAGTGAAGCGGTTCGGGGTTGCGCGGTGATAACGGGTGCACCGAGTTCAAGTCTCCCGGCTGTAGAAAAACCTGCACGTGATGCTCCATTCCCCAGCGACCGAGGATACCCCTGTCATCATCTGTCAGCGGCTGGAGATGGCGAAATACCAACGCCGTCGCGTTGTCCCCCACCGCAACCTCGACCTGAGGTATGCGGTCATGACAGGATAATTCGCTGATCACATCGGTCAACGAAGGCAATAAGGTCGCGCAGCGGGGATCCAGCACGTCGCAAGTTTGCAAGGGCGTGACGAAACTCTTGCGGCGTTCGCGGAATCCCACCAGAACCCCGCCTTTCTTGGGAACGAAACGCACCCCGAGGCGCGCTTTACGGCGATATCCCCAGCACGGCCCGCGAAGCGGCGCCAGCAGCGTGTCCGGCTCGGCCTTACCGATCTTGTTCAGGTTCTCGAAAAGCTGATCTTGTTTGATGTTCAACTGCGCCCGGGGATCGAGATGCTGCAAAGAGCAACCGCCGCAAACTCCGAAGTAACGGCACTTCGCGGCAACCCGCTGGGGCGAAGGCGCCAATATTTCGACCAATGTTCCGGTGTCGAAGCCACGCCTTCGTTTTCCCGGCCGATATCTTACCCGTTCACCCGGCAGCGCATCTTCAATAAACACAATCTTGCCGTCAACGCGGGCGACCCCGCGTCCGTCATGGCTCAAGGAGGTGACTTCGGCGCTGGGCAGGCTTTCCCGTTCCATGGGTGCGCGCTGACCTAACGCCATGCCTGCAGGAACTCGTTCCAATGCGTCTTGTTTTGCCGGCGTAACGCGTCACGAACCCTCTCACATTCTTGTTCCCAGTCCTGCAATGCCAAATTGCCGCGAATGCGCTCCCACTGCAGGTAGATCAGGTAGGTATTCAACGCATCGGTTTCGCAATAATTCCGAATTTGTTCGATTTGCCCGGCCTGATACTGCTCCCAGACGCCGGCTCCACTTTGTCCCATCTTTCCCGGTAATCCTAGCAGCAATGCAACTTGATCCAGAGATGCATATTGTCGCGCCTGATAGCCGGACAGCACGTCCATTAGATCCGTATGCCGGTAATGAAAACGATTCAGATAGTTGTTCCAACGAAAGTCCCGATCGTCATCGCCCACGTCCCAATAACGGGGAGCCGCGATCCCGTGGACCAGTGCTCTGTAGTGCAATACCGGCAAATCAAATCCGCCCCCGTTCCAAGTCACCAGAGTGGGCGTGTAGCGCGCGACACCGTCGAAAAATCGCGATACCAGTTCCGGTTCATCGGAATCGGGCGTACCCAAGGACCATACCTTGAAGGTGTCGCCCTTGCGCAGAACCGCGGAGATAGTCACGATCTGGTGAAAATGGGCCGGTAGAAATTCCGAATCCGTTTGCTCCCGGCGTTTGGTGAACATGATGCGGGCGACGTCGGCATCACTCAGTTCGTCCAGCCCGTATACGCGGCGTCCGCCATCAGTATCGGGAACAGTTTCAATGTCAAATGCCAGTACGTTCACAAAACCAATCCGAATAGGATGCGCCGGTGCGCCGTCGCGAGCTCCAACAGGGAATCGGAGCAGCCCGATGTTATCATTTCCGCGACCCAATGCCGCCGACCGGGCCGCGCCCACTGCGGTACCGGCTCACGGCGGAAAAACGCCGGTGGAAATGTAGCGGTCCCCGCGATCGCAAACAATGCTGACGATGACGGCATCTTGCAGCTGCTGCGAGATACTCAACGCCGCGGCCATCGCCCCGCCGGAGGAAACCCCGCAAAAAATCCCCTCTAGGCGCGCAAGCTCTCGCATGGTGTGTTCGGCCTGGGCCTGGGTCACGTCGATGATCCTGTCCACCCGGCTGGGTTCGAATATTTTCGGAAGATATTCCTTCGGCCAGCGGCGAATGCCCGGAATGGACGCGCCTTCCATTGGTTGAACGCCGATGATTTCAATCTTGGGGTTATTTTCTTTGAGAAATTTTGAGACGCCCATGATTGTGCCGGTGGTGCCCATCGAACTCACGAAATGGGTGATCGTCCCATCGGTATCCCGCCATATCTCCGGTCCGGTGCCCAGATAATGCGAGGCGGGATTGTCGGGATTGGCAAATTGATCCAGCACCCTTCCTTTTCCCTGTCGTTGCATTTCCAGCGCCAGGTCGCGCGCCTCCTCCATACCGCCTTCTTTTGACACCAGGATGATATTCGCGCCAAACGCCTTCATTGCGGCACGGCGTTCCTCGCTCATATGGGCGGGCATAATCAAGGTCAAGGGATAGCCCTTGATCGCAGCCGCCATCGCCAAGGCAATGCCGGTGTTACCGCTAGTGGCTTCGATCAGCGCGTCTCCCGGGTGAACTTCTCCCCGTGCCTCGGCGCTGTTGATCATATTCAACGCCGGCCGGTCTTTTACCGAACCGGCCGGATTATTGCCCTCCAGCTTCGCGTACACGGCGTTCGTGGTCTCACCAGGCAAACGACGCAGCCGAATGAGCGGCGTATTTCCGACAAAATCTTCCAGATGGCTCATCAGGACAATGTTAACATGGCTCGATGTACTCGATGATCAGTTGCGGTGAGCGCACGCCTTGGTACTCATTGACGTCGAGTCGATATGCCAAATGCAGCGTGGTCGCCGATGGTGGCGCTTTATTGTTGTCGAAATATCCGAACGCGATGGCATCGAGTATGCTTTTCCCCTGGGACCGCCGCACGCGAAGTTTTAAGTGACGACGACCGACGGTGCGTTGTTCAATAAGTTCGAAATAATCATCGAATATCGGTTCGGGGAACTGTTGCCCCCAGGGTCCTGAGGTGCGCAGCAATTCCGCGAACTCGATACCCAGATCGTCATCGTTCAAGGCGCCATCGCTGAGCAGCGCCTCGGGGGTATGCTTTTCCCCCAGAACGTCGGTGACCGCGTGCTCGAACGCGCGGCCAAATTTTTCCACCGAGTCGTTCTCCAGACTCAACCCCGCGGCCATGGCATGACCCCCGAACTTGTTAATCAGCCCCGGATGCCGCGTGGAGATGTGTTCCAGCAGGTCCCGGATATGCAACCCGTTGATAGAACGCGCCGATCCCTTGAGCACACCGCTGTCATCCGGCGCGAATACTACCGCCGGTCTGCCGGTTCGTTCCCTCACCCGCGAGGCCACCAGGCCGACCACTCCCTGATGCCAGCTTTCATCGTAGAGGCATATCGCCGGCGGAAGCACGCCGTTCAAGTGAAGTCGACTGACGATATCACTCGCCTGTTGCTGCATCGCGGCTTCGATCTCACGACGTTCATAGTTCAGATTGTTCAGTTTTTCCGCGAGTTCCCGCGCTTTATCGACGTCCTCCGTCAATAGACATGCAATTCCGCGCGTCATGTCCTCGAGGCGGCCCGCCGCATTGAGTCTCGGCCCGACCACGAATCCGAGATCCCGTGCAGTAAGGCCGGGCGGTGTCCGGCTTGCGGTTTCGAGAATCGATTGGATACCCGGCCGACAGCGTCCGGCATTGATGCGCGCTAATCCTTGCGACACCAGAACCCGGTTGTTGTAATCGAGCGGCACCAGATCGGCGACGGTGCCAACGGCGACCAGATCCAGCAGTTCGGCAAGCTTGGGTTCCTTGACGCCACGACGACTGAACCAGTCCATGGCGCGCAGCCGGGCGCGTAACGCCATCAACACATAGAAAATGACCCCCACGCCCGCCAGCGACTTGCTCGGAAATTCATCTCCTGGAAGGTTGGGGTTCACGATCACATCAGCCGATGGTAATTGCGTTCCGGGTAAGTGATGATCGGTAATAATCACCGACATCCCAAGCTCCTGGGCCACACTTACGCCGTCGATACTCGCAATGCCGTTATCGACGGTGATCAAGACGTCGGGCTGCCGGGAGGCGGCGACACCGACTATTTCCGGCGACAGTCCATAACCGTATTCAAAACGGTTTGGTACCAGATAACCGACGTTGTCCGCCCCCATGCTGTTCAGTCCGAGCACGCCCACCGCGCATGCGGTGGCGCCATCGGCATCGAAATCCCCCACAAACAAGATATGCGCCTGCGCGTCCAGGGCCTGCTCCAACAATTCGCAGGCCGCATCAACGCCGGTGAGGCTCGCTGGCGGGAGCAGATTATTGAGCGAATAATCCAATTCGCGGGTACTGGCGATATGGCGTCCCTGGTAAATGCGTGCGAGCGTAGGATGCAGTCCCGCCAAGGGTTTTTCCCGCGCGGTCCTTCTGACGATCGTTCTATGCTGAGTCTTGATATCGTACCCCTATTTCGAAGTTAATAATCGCAGCCATTGCCGCCAGCCGCGAGTGTCCGGTCGGCTCACTGAGACCGCGCCGAGGCCAAAATCGGTGACGGTCAATGCGGAAAACGAACCCGCTTTAAGGGCGGAGAATAAAGGACGCCACCATTTTTGTTCGAGGTTCTGCAATCTGGAACACGCGAAGTCCATATCGCTGCTGTCGATCTCAGACCACGAATCCCCCAATACCAGGAGGTTTGATTCCGGTGACAAGTCTTTAACTACATCGGCCGCGTCTGTGGGCACGGGGCTCAACCGAGCTTTGCTCAGTTTGGCCAAGCCGCGCGTCAAGGGCTCATCCGACCATACCCGCCGCCATACCGTTTTCTTCAAATTCGGCAGCCGACCTGAACCCCATGGCCACACCGTATTGATGGTATAAAGCCCTTGGGTGTCCCTTTCGGTGTTGACGGGGTCGGCATGAAATGCCATTTGAATCTCATTCATGCATGCGTGCCACCATGAAGCGTTTGCGCCGGCGGGTAACAGCGCGTCAACGTCCCTGCCGATCGCCCCGGTGATGGGAGTGGTTGTCACACCCGGGTCGTCGGGCACGAGCAAGTACCATTGGTCGGATTCAGTGGTTTCAACCCGCCAACCCTGTTCCCGGTACAGTTCATGAATGACCCGAATCAACGCCCCGGCTTCGTCGCTGCTGACCGCCAGCGGCTTGCCCGCAATCAGATACAACTTCGTCAGCCGTGTCTGCAAATGCGCGGGGTCAATGCGTAAACACCAGCCGTCCGGCCGTTGATCGGTTGCCCCAAAGTAGCTGACTGCGGCGACCGGTAATTCTCGACTGTCCGATGGTGGTTTAAGTTCGAACATGGAAAACGCGAGCGACTCGAATGAATTATGCTGCGACTCGGTCGATCGACCGCGTTCAAGTATTCTGTTCAGCACGCTGGACGTCACCGATGCCCCACATGCTTGAATCGCTCGGGACAAGCCCGGAACCAATACGTTGAGACGGCTAGCCCCGGCGTCCATGGGTCTCGGTTTGATGCACGCTGCCGCCGGAAATAGGGTTCGAAAAACGCAATGTACGTCGTAACACGGGGGTGGGATTTAACGGCGGCACGCGCCGCCTGGCGGTTAAGCAATAATGCCGCACGGATGCCTAAACACTGCGTTGCAGGGTCATGCGAATTGTGACTTTCCCTCCTTCATTCCGGGAAATCGTGGTGGATACCACTTCCACCGCCTCCTTTCGCAGCTGCTCCAGCCACAACAGCCAGTCGTCGAAGCTGGCGTCAGTGAGCCACACCTTGACTTGCCCTTCTTCCTCCCCCGGTGACATGCGGCGAATCATGTTGCGCATTTTTACGTTTGTCGCCGTGGACTCGACGATAGTCAGCAGCGGAACATCGTTCTGAGCACCCCGGTTTTGCAGGCTCAACAGGGGCGTTGCCAGCTCGGCCTGCTCCTGCATCCACAGAAGCGTCGCTTGTTTAGCCGGCACCTGTACGCGTAGACGTCTTAATTCATCGTGCCATGGTACCCAGATCAGCGCCCAGACAAGAATGACCACCAACACCACACCACCCAGCGCCAATACCTGACGCTCACGTGTGTTTAGATTGCCGAAAAGTTGTTGCAAGTATGTCATCCCTGCGCCCTGGCGATCTTGAATCTACCACTGACCTTATTCTCACGCGACCCGGACGACAACAGTTCTACCGCCACCAACGGGTCCTCCGCGAATCTCTTCTTGAGCGCATCCAGGCCGGCGAAATCCCTGGTAATGCAGCTCACGGTCAACGCATTGTCACGAAAACTTATTTCCTCGATTTTTCCTTGCACCGCGGGGATAGCGCGAGCAACCGCGGAGAGCAATACTTGGAACTCCCCTTCCCCGATATAGCCGGATTTTAACTGTTTGAGCCGCTGTTCCATTTGCAGTTTCGGGTTCACTATTCGTCGCGCATCGGGAAAAGTATCCCGAAACACCGTCTCGATTTGCCCGTTTAGCCGCTTTTCCTGCGATGCGAGTTGAAAATATTCGAAACCATTGGCAATGAAATAGATACCCAAAGCTGTGATAAGCACGACAGCGGCGATTTTGTATCGACCGGTTCCCCGGTCTTGATAATGCGGTGTGTAGGCGCCTTGCAGAAGGTTGGCGGTGACGTCGATGTGAGTATGATGCCTGAGCCATTCGGTAAAATCGGAGCCGATATCCCATTCCCGGATCATGGTTCCGCCGAGACTCACAAGATGCCGGGCTATCTCCGCGTCCTGACAGGCAACGGCGATGTCTTTGCGCTCGAGATCGTGCCACCACCAGTCCAGCGACTGAACGTCCAGGACCATTCCCTGGTCCGGTCCGGTACGGATGTACAACAGCTCCGGCTCAATCCGCACTATCGTCACGCCGGTCTGGGGATGGATCGGAATTAATAGATATTCCGGTATTAATGCGTCCACTTGAAACGGCAGTTCACTGACTATTTTGTGCCAATCAGCGATCTTCGACTTGTCGACGATCGCCACATGGGCCTGGGCTCCGGGCTTCCATTCCAGAAGTACAAAATGCAGCTGCTCAACATCGCTGGCGAGTGTGTCCTCCAAAGCGTAAGGGATCGCGGCCAGCGTCTTGCTGCGACTGCGTGATGGAACGTCGACCTTGCGTATCGTCACGTCATTCGCCGGCGCGACGGCGACAACCTTGTTGACGTTCTTGGAAATCTCCAATGCATCCAGCGAGTCGGCGATGCCGCGGCTCTCTGTAGTGCCGTTGTCTTTGCACACAGACCACCGATATGGTGGCTCGATTGAGAAAAAGAAGATCAAGACAGCCCCCGGTGCCGCCTCACAACGACGACTTTATCGCCGTTCGCCGCTCGCTGCACAGTGCTCAGCAGAACCGTGGTCAGTCGTCCGAACTTCGCCTCGCTTCTAACCTGAAAATACTTGCTGGATACCGTTACTAACGGCTCTACGTTATCGGATTCGGCTGCCAGTTCGCTCTGGGTTAAAAACGATTCAATATCCTGGTAGCCCTCGTCGCCCCTGTCCACCATCAACGATTCAGCAGCTGAATCCGGCATGGTCTCTTTTGTCAGCACCTGCAACAGCAGCCCAGAGCATGTGTTTATATTGATCTTCACGTTTTTCGCCGGCAGCGCGGTTATGAAGGGCGACAGTGCGGCCAGTATCTTATCGTCGAATCCCTTTACCCAGATTAACTCACCAATGTCGGAAATCAACCGGTCGGCCGTTCGATGCGGAACTTCCAGCCCCAGGTAATCAGCGTCTTCGGCGCCGTTCGAACCGGTTATATCTTGATCCTCGTCGATCCAATCGATGAGCGAGTCGGCGACGCTCTCATCAATTTCCAGAGCGCTCAAAAGTCGGGTAAACAGCGGAAACCACACCTCATCGCGGCCCGATGCAAGATTGTTGATGTTGAATAAACCCTGCAAATCGTAAACCGCCGACTGCAAGGTCCCCTCCTCGACATTTACCTCGGGCAACAACACACTCCACGACTCTTGCAAGTGATCGACGTCTGTTTCTTTTCCGTCCCGCTCCAAGATCTTCAACGCCCATTGTTCCGCACCGGCCGCCATTTGAAATCCCTGTTCCGCGTCCCTGAGATTGCTGATCCGCCGTATTGCGAGGTGTTCCTGTTCCACCAGGTAAACGCTCAAAGTTGAAATCAATACGAGTATGAACAATACGGTCAACAGCGCCACGCCTCCAACTCGCTCGAACGCAGTGCGGTGACTTCGTCTTGGATTTCGCACCCTATCAGCTTCCCGCGGCAATCTCTAACAGGCGGCGATACTGCCGTCCGGAATCCAACGTAAAAAGAAACTCAATGCCTTCGGGCATTCCGTCGGTCTCCAGCCATTCCGATTGGACTTCAAGAACATTTTCTTCATTGTAGCTCCAAAAAGCGATAACGACGTCTGACAAATCCTCCATTAATACTCTTTCGTATTCGGCGCTGTCTTGATCTCTATCGAGCACCCGCCATGTGATTCGCGACAACTGACCATTGTTGAACCGCCACGCCACCCGCTGCAGACGTTGGATGTTGTTCACCGCCGCATTCGGTTGCGACGATGTGAGTCGAAGCATTTCACCGGGCCCGAGTTCCAAGCTGGTTCCGGACACCAACGCCGCTTCCAAATCACCGAATCCATCCCGGACCGGCCGCAACAACGCAAACCTCAGATCCCGCTCCAGCAGCAGCATTACATTCTGCAGATTTCGCAGTTCGTCGTGTTTCTGTTCGACTATCGCTCGATTGTCAATGAACCGATTCAAAGTTCCGTAGCTGATTGCGGCGATGACCGCAAAGATGCCGATCGCAACCACCATCTCCAGGAGCGTGAAACCGCGATGATCGTGTGTGATCAATTTGCTTGCGCCCCACCCTGGACAGGCGGCAGTGGCGCTACGTAGCGGGCCAGATATCCGAACAAACGTGCTGCGGCGCGTTCGTGATCTTTATCACTGAACACTCCGATATCGATACGTAACAGATCGGGGTCGGTGGTAGAGCTGACTTTCTGACGCAGATACCAGGTGCGTCCGCCCATGGATGATTGCTGATCGGTTTCCGTGGCCGCCGGCCATACCCGGGATAACCTGAGTTCCGCCAGGTGATTACTGGCCACCCAGGACCCTGTGAGTCGTTCTTCGCTGATCTGCAACACCGTCGCCGTGCTGCCTATCACCTTGCTTACTGCGCCAAGTCCCACCGCGGCGATTAGCAACGCGGCAAGAATTTCCAACAATGTGAAGCCGGCGTTAGCCCGCGATCGGAACGAAGTTGCAGAACGATGTCGAAGGTGCCGGGCGGCGGAACCCAAGGTCGGTTTACCCTTCCTCATGGGGTTTGCGCTCCACTGCGACATTTTGATTGGCGTTGAGATTTACAAGATATTCGAAATTTTTTCCTATAATGGTCAAAACAAAAGGTTGAATTTCGCCGAGGGAGTCGACGACAACCAAAGTACTGTTGTTCTGTTCCTGGCCCGGATTAAATTGCATGTTAAGGTATTCGGGTATGACGCGCGGACGGAACGAGTCGTCCTGGACCACAGGCAGCCATTTTTTGTCAAACATGAAGAAGGTGTAACGGCGTTCAGGCTCGTCAACCTCGATTCCATGGGACCGACCCGTAATTATGCTTTCATCACGCAGATGTTCCAGCAGCGCCGCAAAACGGCGCGCTTCCTGTTCCGCCACCTGGTCAATATCGCGTTCGAGATTCAACGCGATAACCGCGACACTGATGCCAATCAACAACATGACCACCATGATCTCAAGTAACGTGAAACCACGTTGCTCGACCACCCGAAACCGGCGCTGCTTGATTGGGACCGTATCCGCGGGCACAGTATCAATTGATCTTTTGTTTGTGGGCCTGACCACAAGAATCGTCACAACGACCGGCGCAAACGCACCGTCCTGAATCGGATCGCCGCGCCCATGTGACGATTTCAGCATTGCATGGTGGCGACCCGCCGGCGGAGCATCTACTGGCGCTCATCCAGATTCCAGTTGCCGACGTCGGCCGCCGCTTTTGCGCCCCCCGGCTGCCCATCCGAACCTTGTGACCACAAGTCGAAGTCCATCTTCTCACCGGGGCTCAAGTACTGATACACATTTCCCCATGGATCGGTCGGCAGGCGTTCTATATAGCCGCCGTCCTTCCAATTCTTCGCAGGCGGGTCTCCGGAAGGCTTGCCCACCAGAGCCTCCAATCCCTGTTCGGTGCTCGGGTAGTTGAAGTTGTCCAGTTTGTACAACTTCAGGGCGCTGGATAATGCCCGGATATCACTTTTCGCCTTCACAACGAAGGCCTCCTCCTGGCGCCCCAGCACACGCGGCAGAACCAGTGTCGCCAACAGGCCGATAATCACCACAACCACCATGATTTCAATCAGCGTAAAGCCTTTGTTACGCATCCTGATCACCTCATCCAATCAACTGATTTAAATCAAAGATCGGCAGTAGGATCGCAAGCACGATCACCAGCACAATCCCGCCCATTACCACGATCATCGCCGGCTCAAAGAATCCGACGAGTACCGCAACACGGCTTTCGAGCTCCCGTTCCAGGGCCGATGCCGCCTTATCCAACATATGGTCCAACTGCCCGCTGGACTCACCGCTAGCCACCATCTGCGTCAACAGCGGCGGAAAATTCTGGCTTTTGCCGAGGGCGCGGCTGATGCTGACGCCCTCAGACACTTCTTCCGCAGCATCCGCCAGATTACCACGTAATACCAAATTGCTGACAACACCTTCCGTGGCACGCATGGCGGAGAGCAACGGCACACCGCTGCCGGTCATAATCGCCAACGTGCGCGCCATGCGAGCGGTGTTCAATGTCCTGCTTAGCCGGCGAACACCGGGTATATTGAGCAGCAGATTGTGAAATACGTATCGTTTCTTTGGATCGCGAAACATAAACATTAGTGCGGACGCGAGTACGAATAAGATGCCGACAATCCACAGTCCATAGTCTTGTAGAAATTCGCTCAATCCAATTAGCGCGCGGGTCAACCAGGGAAGTTGCTGACCGGTGTCCTCAAATACCTTCACCACTTGCGGGACTACGTACGTCAACAACCCGGCGACGATCAATATCGCCACCACCGTGAGGATGAGGGGGTAAATCATCGCTATGCTGATGCGCTGCTGCAGACCCTGCCGCGCCTCCATATAATCCGCCAAACCTTCCAATACCACGTCCAGATTGCCCGATTGCTCTCCCGCAGCGACCGATGCCTGATAGATTCCGGGGAACGAGCGGGGGTAGTCGGCGATCGCATCGGCCAAAGATCTCCCTTCCACAACCATGGAACGGATGCCGCTCAATACACTTTTAATCTGATAGCCTTCCGACTGCTGTGTCAACGCCGACAATGATTCCTCGACGGTAAGTCCGGAGCTGATCAACGTTGCGAACTGGCGGGTAATCACGCATAAATCATTGACCTTGATTCGCACGCGCCGCGTCGGACTGCCGGATCGCGGTTTGGGCGCGTCTTCAGCGACGATCACCACCGACAGTGGGGTAAGACCCTTGTCCCGAAGTTGCTGGCGAACCTGGCGCGCGGTATCGCCGGTCGAGACGCCCTTGCGCGTGCGCCCCTTTGCATCCAGGGCTTGGTATTCGAAGGCACCCATGTCCAGCTATCGTACGGCCACGCGCTTAATCGGCAATGGTGACGCGCAATACCTCATCCAGACTCGTCTTACCGCTGAATACCTTGGCGAATCCGTTTTCCGCGAGGCCGGGTGACGACCGGCGCACATAACGCAATAGCTCCTCCTCGCTGGCGCGATCGTGAATCATCTGCCGCGCCGCGTCATCCATCACGATGAGCTCGTAAATGCCGGTGCGGCCACGATAGCCGGTGTAATCGCATCGATCGCAACCCTTCGACTTGAAGATTTCCGTGTCGGAATCCTCGTAGTTGCCCAGCAATGCCATTTCTTGCGGGGTGGGCGCATAAGTTTGTTTGCAATCGTCACACAGGCAACGCACCAGCCGTTGCGATAATACCCCAAGCAGGCTGGACGACATCAAGAACGGTTCGATCCCCATATCGACGAGCCGGGTTATCGCTCCAACGGCGGTATTGGTGTGCAGCGTGGACAACACCAGATGTCCCGTCAGGCTGGCTTGAACGGCGATTTCAGCGGTTTCGAGATCTCGTATCTCCCCGACCAACACCACGTCCGGATCTTGCCGCAAAATGGAGCGCAAGCCGTTGGCGAATGTGAGTCCGATTTTCGGATTGATCTGGGTTTGACCCACACCGTCTAGATCGTACTCGATGGGATCCTCGACGGTGAGGATATTGAGTTGTGTTCTGTTCAGCCGCATCAATCCGGCGTAAAGGGTGGTGGTCTTTCCCGAACCGGTGGGACCGGTGACCAGCACGATACCGTGGGGCGCGTGGATAAGTTGGTTGAACCGCGATTGCAGCGGAGACTCCATTCCAAGCTTACCGACGTCGAGCCGTGCCGTCTGTTTGTCGAGCAGACGGAGCACCACCCGCTCGGCGTGCTGGGTCGGCAGAATCGACACACGCACGTCCACAGGGTGGTCACCGACGCGCAGTGAAATTCTCCCATCTTGCGGCAGTCGTTTCTCGGCGATGTCCAGCCGCGACATGACCTTCAGGCGCGAAACCAGCGCGCCGTGTAATCCACGCTGAGGTTCGACAACATCTCGCAATATCCCGTCCACCCTGAAGCGCACCACCGACTTGCCTTCGAAGGCCTCCAGATGGATATCGGACGCACCCTCGCGTATCGCCTGGGTAAGCAATGCGTTGATGAGGCGGATAATCGGTGCTTCATCGGCCTGTTCCAGCAAGTCGGTCGCCTCGGGCAGCTCATGCGTGAGACGTTCCAGATCCAGCTCCTCACCGAGATCAACCACCATCTGTGTCGCCTCGGATTGACTCTTGTCATAGGCTTGACGCAGCAAGCTGTCGAATTTGTTTTGCTCCAATTGATGAAACACCACGGAACGACCGAACTTTCGACGCAGTTCGGTGACGATGTCGAGGGACGGAGGCGACGAGCACAAGACGTGATAATGTTGTTGATCGCGTTTCGCAACGAGCAGGTTGTGGCGTTTGGCAAATGGATAGGGGACGGCGGCGACGACTTCGGCGTCTATTTCATCCGTCCAATCACGCAGCTCAGCGGTGGCAAAGAGATTTTGCGGGTTGGTAGCCATGCTCGCCTACTGGGTCTGGCTCTGCGGCTCCCACTGGAAGTCGGGCAGAATCGGCGACTCCACCTCCGGGATCAAACGCTCCGTTGCCGGCTGACCCCAGCGTTGACGCTCCTGTATGTACTCATATTTCTCTTTGGTGAATCCGTCGAGGTCGCCGCCACTGCGAATAATCTTGGGGCGCAAAAAGATCATTAGGTTTCTCTTGATCGCGGATTTGGATTTGCGCCGGAACAGCGCCCCGACAAGCGGTATCTTGCCCAACAACGGCACCCATTCCACGGTATCAATAAAGTCATCGCGTATCAGACCCCCGAGAACGATGATCTGTCCATCTTCGACCTGTACCGTCGCCTTGATCGACCGTTGGTCGGTAATGAGATCCGAAGCTCCTTGAACAGTGGTCGGACTCACACTGGAAATCTCCTGGGAAATCTCAAGGCGAATGGAATTGCCCTCGTTCACCTGGGGCGTCACCTGCAATGTCAGGCCGACATCCTTGCGTTCGATCGTTTGAAACGGATTCACAATGCCCTGGGTTACCGCGGCACCGCCGTCGATGGCATCGTCGGTGGTGGTCACTGAGGTGCCGGTGTTGACATTGGTTGTGAACTGGCCGGTGATGAACGGTACCTCCTGGCCGACTATGATTTCGGCCGGTTCGTTGTCCAACGTCAACAGCGTCGGTGTCGCCAGAATGTTTGTGCTCGTATCCGATCTCAAGGCGCGCAGTACGACCTGCAAGTCCGGCACGACCTCGCCAAAAATGTTCTGCACCAGGTCATTGATAAAGCCTAAGGTCATGCCGCCGGTGATATCGCTGAATTCGGTATTGAATGAGGTTTGCCCCGTGGGGGTATTGGCATAAGTCGCTTGCCATTCGACGCCCAGATCCGCTGCCTTATCCGCCGAAACTTCGGCAATGATGGTCTCGACAACAACCTGCTCGCGCCGCACGTCGAGTTTTTCGATGACGTTTTTAATGGTTCGAAAATCGTCATCCGAAGCGCGCACCACCAGGGCGTTGGTGGCCTCGTCCGCCTGCACCGTCACCTGGGCGCCGGCGGCCTGCTTTTTATCACCAGCCCGCTCGGCGAGAATCACCTGATTCAACAGTTCCACGAGTTCACTTGCGGTGGCAAAGCGCAGGAAAACGACGTGCACGTCCCCTTCCGCCGGCCGCTCGATGTCCAGCTGATCGATCACCGCCTGAAGCAGGCGGAACTCGTTGTCCGGCGCACTGATCACCAGCGCATTAATCGCCTTGTCCGCCTGCACCGAAATCTGTCCCGCCGGCGATTTGGGATCCCTGGGTCTTCCCAGCGAGGTCACCAGCTGGGACAAAACGGTGCTCAGCTCGGTGGCTTCCGCATATTTCAGGTACACCACGTGGATGTTGGAGCGACGGTCGGGGATGTCGACGCGTTCGATGATGTTGCGCAATCGCTGGACGTTGGCCGCGGTGTCGGTGAACACCAGGGTGTTGGTCGGTGAATGGGCGGCAAAGTGGCTGGTTGGCGGCAACAGCGGCCGCAATATGGGAATCAACTCCTGCACTGACGCATGTTTCAATTGATACACCTGGGTAATCTGGGCGTCGCCGCGAATCGTCAATTCCCCCAGCGGTGTAGGCCTTTGTTTCACAACATTGCTGGGAACGACCTTGATCACGTCTCCCGAGGGAATAGCCGAGAAATTATGCACTTCCAGCACCGACAGAAACACGTCATACAGCTGCGCCGCACCCAATGGTCCACCGGACACCAGGGTCACTTTGCCCTTGACCCGTGGATCAATAATGAAGTTGCGACCCGTCACCTCGGATACGGTATTGATCAGTGCGCGGATGTCTACGTCCTGGAAGTTCAACGTGATCTGTTCCGCGGTGCCTTGGGTCGTTATCCCCGGCGGCGCCTGCGCCACCATTTGCGGAGCGGCTACCGCATCGATGGCGGAGGCCAGCGCGACCTCGTCAGGCTGGCTGCGCAGCCAGTGTCCCGCCGTAACGCCGCCGGCAAGTAATATCCCGGAGACCGTGACCGCGAGCCTTATTCGTCGTTTTTTGTATCGGCTGATGTTCATGCCGCCTCGTTGCTGTGGTCTAGATACCAATTGTACGTTTGTTTTACACCCTCGCGCAGGGAAATTTTCGGACGCCAGCCCATTTCAAACAGTCGCCCCGAATCCAGCAGTTTCCGCGGCGTTCCATCAGGCATCGACGGGTCGAAAATCACTGATCCCTGATAGTTTAGAGTATCGGCGACGAGGTTGCCGAGATCCTGAATGCTGATTTCCTCCCCGGAACCGACATTGAGGATATTCCGGGCGGGTTCACGTTCGATTATGTACAGGCACGCGTCCGCGAGATCATCGACGTGCAGAAACTCACGCAATGGACGCCCGGTGCCCCACAGGGATACGGACTTCTGGCCACTCACTTTGGCATCATGGATCTTGCGTATCACCGCCGGCAGCACATGGGAGGTCTGCAAATCGAAATTATCGTTAGCGCCGTAAAGATTGGTAGGCATCAATGACAAGTAGCGCGTACCGTATTGATCGTTATATGCCTCACACATCTTCAAACCCGCTATTTTCGCTACGGCATAGGGTTCGTTGGTGGTTTCCAATGCGCCGGTCAATAGATATTCCTCGCGCATCGGCTGCCGGCAATCACGCGGGTAAATACAGGAACTTCCGAGGAAAATGAGATGCTTTACGCCGTGCGTATAGGCATTGTGAATGACGTTCGCTTGAATCATCAGGTTCTGATAGATGAACTCGGCGCGATACGTATTGTTGGCGTGGATGCCCCCGACCCTGGCCGCCGCGAGAATGACAAGATCCACACGGCTGCGGTCGAACCAGGATTCAACGTCTTGCTGCCGGGTGAGATCCAACTCCCGTCGCGATTGCGTCAAGATGTTGCGATATCCCGCAGCGCGCAATCGTCGCTCGATAGCGGACCCGACCATGCCTCGATGGCCGGCAATAAAGATCGATGCAGTTTTCTGTATCATTGTTTGATCAATCTGGGTGTCGCCGGTAATCGATTATTTCATGTTTTGCAATATCACTTCGTTAACCGCATCCATTTCCGCCTCCACCGTTATCGGCGCCGTGCTCTGTTGAATCGCGGTATCAGGGTCTTTCAGCCCGTGCCCGGTAAGTGTACACACCACCCGGCTGCCCGGTTCAATCTTGCCGCGTTCAATGTCCCGCATCGCACCGGCGACGGAGATCGCGGATGCCGGTTCGCAAAAGATACCCTCACCCTCCGCAAGGAGTTTTTGCGCGACGAGAATTTCGTCATCGGTCAATTCGTCAAACCACCCCTGAGATTCGCGGCTCGCGCTCCACGCCTGATCCCACGACTGGGGTCGGCCGATGCGAATTGCGGTAGCAATGGTTTCCGGATGATCCAACATTTCGCCGCGCAGAAACGGCGCGGCGCCGGTCGCCTGGTAGCCCAGCATCTTCGGCCGGTCGGCAACCACCTTGTCCGCCAGTAGCGCGCAATTTCCCTGGCAATAAGCACATGCGTCGGTGGTTTCGTCACCCGGGGCGCACGAGTACTCGCAGTACCCTATCCAATGGGCGGTAATATTTCCCGCGTTTCCGACCGGCAGGCAGTGATAATCGGGCACATCGCCGAGTTGCTCGATGATTTCGAATGCCGCGGTTTTTTGTCCCTGCAGGCGGTATGGATTGACCGAATTGACCAGGGTGACCGGCGCCTCGTCGGCGATTTTCTTGACCAGCGCCATGCCGGCGTCGAAATTACCCTTGATCTGTATCACCAGGGCGCCATGCATCATCGCCTGGGCCAGTTTTCCGAGAGCGATTTTGCCTTCGGGAATCAGAACAAACGCGGTCATGCCCGCTCGCGCCGCATAGGCGGCGGCGGATGCGGAGGTGTTTCCAGTGGAAGCGCAGATCACGGCGCGGCTGCCGTCTTCAACCGCCTTGGTCACGGCCACGGTCATCCCCCGGTCTTTGAACGACGCGGTCGGATTGAGTCCTTCGTATTTCACGTACAGCAGTACCTCGCGGTCCCGCAACAACGGGATGTCAGTCAATTGTATCAACGGCGTGTCGCCCTCACCGAGGCTGACCGCGCGCGTCCCGGGTTGCAGCGGCAAGCGGTCGCGGTAACGGTCGATTAACCCGGTGTAGCGGGGGACCCCCGACGATGGGTTAGTCATTGAAGTGCTCCACGCGAATTCGTTTTACCGGCCGGGTGATGGCGTCCAACGCTTCGATTTTCGACACCGCTTGATTCATATGCCGTTCTCTGGTTCGCTGAGTGAGTATGATGACGGGTACGGTATTTTCGTTGCCCGGGGGCTCTTTTTGCAAAATCGCCTCGATACTGATTTCAAGATCGCCGAGAATGCGCGTCACGTCGGCCAATACGCCTGGTTTATCCACAGCGGTCAGACTGAGAAAGTAAGCGGTCTCGAACATATCCGGCGCAACGATGTCGACGCTCGCCAGGGCTCCGGGCTGAAACGCTAGATGGGGTACGCGGTTTTCCGGGTCGGTGGTCAAAGCGCGGACCACATCGACGATGTCCGCAACCACCGCCGAGGCGGTGGGATCGGCGCCGGCGCCGGCGCCGTAATGCAACGTGGGTCCGACCGCATCGCCGGCGACCAATATCGCATTCATCACGCCGTCAACATTGGCGATCAGCCGCCGCTTGGGAATCAGTGTCGGGTGAACCCGCATTTCGATGCCGTTTCCGTTGCGCCGGGCGATGCCGAGATGTTTGATCTGGTATCCGAGTTCGCAGCCATATTTGATATCGCCGCGTGTCAACTGTCCGATACCCTCCGTATACACCTTGTCAAATTGTAGGGGAATCCCAAACGCAATCGCTGCGAGAATCGTCAACTTGTGCGCCGCATCGACACCATTGACGTCGAGACTGGGGTTGGCCTCGGCATAGCCCAAGCGTTGCGCATCGGCGAGCACTTCGGCAAACTCGCGGCCCTGATCCCGCATGCCGGTCAATACATAGTTCGCGGTACCATTGATAATACCGGCGATCTGCTCGATCCTGTTGCCGGCCAAACCCTCCCGTATCGTCTTGATGATCGATATGCCTCCGCCGACGGCGGCTTCAAAGGCGACCATGACATTTTTGGTCTGAGCGGCCGCGAAGATTTCGTTGCCGTGCACGGCGATTAACGCCTTATTGGCGGTCACCACGTGCTTATGGTTGTTGATCGCCCGCAGCATCAGGGCCTTGGCACGCTGTTCGCCGCCGATCAATTCCACGACGACATCCACGCGCGGATTTTCGACCACCTCCATGGGATCCTGCACCAGTTGGAACTCGGTGGTGTCGCAGCCGCGACTGCGCGAAAGGTCTCGTGTAGCGGCCATTTCTATCTCGATGGCGCGTCCCGCCCGGCGCGTGATCTCCCCAGCATTGCGCGCCAGCACGTTCACCGTGCCGCAGCCCACGGTGCCCAGTCCCAGCAACCCCACACGCACCGGCTTCATGGGTGCGTCAGCCACTGACCGTCACCTGCTGGCTGCGTCGTAGCACCTGCCGGATCGACCGCACCGCCTGCCGGATGCGATGTTCATTTTCAATCAGGCTGAACCGGACGTGGCCGTCGCCGTACTCGCCAAAACCGATCCCCGGGGAAACGGCCACTTTTGCGTGCTCCAACAGGTATTTACTGAATTCCAACGATCCCATGGTTGCGAACGCCGGCGGAATCCGCGCCCACACGAACATCGTCGCCTTCGGCTTGGAAATTGGCCAACCCGCCTGGTTGAGGCCGTCCACCAATACGTCGCGACGGTGCTGATAGGTGTTCCGCACTTCCTCAACCCATTCTTCGGGACCGTCGAGAGCGAAAATGGAGGCGACTTGAATCGGCGTGAACAGCCCGTAATCCAGATAGGACTTGATCCGCGCCAATGCGCCGATGAGCACCTCGTTGCCCACCATGAATCCCACCCGCCAGCCGGGCATGCTGTAGCTCTTCGACAGGCTGAATGATTCCACCGCGATCTCTTTGGCGCCGGGCACCTGCAGTATGGACGGCGCCTCGTATCCGTCGTAGACGATGTCGGCATAGGCCAGATCGTGGACCACCCAGATGTTGTGCTCACGCGCGATCGCCACCACTTTTTCGAAAAAGTCGAGCTCAACGCACTGACCCGTGGGATTGCTCGGAAAACTCAGCACCAGCATCTTCGGCGTGGGCCACGAGTTGCGAATGGCGGCCTCCAGTTCGGCGAAGAAATCCACCTCCTCCGTCAGCGGTACGTGGCGTATGTCGGCGCCGGCGATAATGAATCCCCACGGGTGGATGGGATAGGAAGGGTTCGGCACCAGAACGGCGTCACCCGGTTCCACCGTCGCCAGGGCCAAGTGCGCCAGGCCCTCCTTGGAGCCGATGGTGACAATCGCCTCCGTGTCGGTGTCGAGATCGACGTCGAAACGCCTCCGATACCAGTCGCAAATCGCCATGCGCAGGCGGGGTATGCCCTTGGAAAGCGAGTAGCGATGGGTGTTCCCGCGCTGGGCGGCTTCGCACAACTTGTCGATGATGGGTTGCGGCGGCCGTTGGTCCGGATTTCCCATGCCAAAATCGATGATGTCTTCGCCGCGTTGGCGCGCGGCGGCTTTCAATTCGTTAACGATATTGAACACGTACGGCGGCAGTCGCTTGATGCGTGGAAACTGGTTCAGCGCATCGGCCAGATTGCGTTTCCTATTGTCTGTCAATTTTCTTTTGCAACCTTTTGATATTTAATAGATTTGATCCTGAGAACCTGCCCCATCTCCGACCGGCGGTGCCGCCGGCCGCCCCCCCGGGTTAGAATGGGGCCCGGCAAACCATCGTATCCCTGAATGAAGTTACACCGCATCCATAGCGGCGACTTATACCTGGTGCAGTCGATTACCGCGCAACGCATCGTCATCAACGATCAAGTCTACACCTCGAGCATGATCATTACGCCGCAGTCCATAATCAGTGACTGGCAACCCAGGCGGTTCGAGGACTTGTCGGCGGACAGCTTACTACCGTTGGTGGATCTGGAGCCGGAAGTGGTATTGCTGGGAACCGGCAAACATTTACGGTTTCCCGCGCCGCACATCACCACGCCGTGCACACAGTACGCGATGGGACTCGAAATCATGGATACCCCCGCCGCATGCCGCACGTTCAATATTCTAGCGAGCGAAGGAAGAAAAGTCGCGGCCGCGTTGGTGTTTGAGGCTAGCGGCGACGGCGAGCGGCCTGAGGGGTAAAACCCACCGGGGCACCGGAATTCGGTCGCCCCGGGACACTGCCGCCCGCGGCGGGTGGATTCGAGACGTTTGTCGGCGCTATCGGGCAGTCAGCACAAGCTGTCCAGGGTGAAGCCCCGATTTTCCAGCAATGTACGCAGTTTAGCCAATGCCTCGACCTGAATCTGGCGCACACGTTCGCGGGTGACGCCGACATCCAATCCCACCTTTTCCAGAGTGGCGACATCTCGACCACGCAATCCAAAGCGGCGTTCTACGACTTCCCGCTGTTTGTCATTCAGTGATCCGAGCCATTCATCAATGTGCCGCAACACCTTCTCGTTTTGCAGCACGTCGGCGGGGTCCGAAGATTTTTGGTCGGGTATTGCGTCCAGCAGGGTGCGATCGGGATCCGCTTCCAAAGGCGCGTCCATAGAGGCGATCCTATCGTCCAGATTGAGCATCCGCTTGACGTTCTCCACCGGCACATCGAGCATCCCCGCGATTTCCTCGGCGTTGGGCTCGTGATCCAGTTTCTGCGCCAATTGCTTGGCCGCCCGCTGATAGACATTAATCTCTTTCAGGATATGCACCGGCAAGCGGATGGTGCGTGTCTGATTCATGATCGCGCGTTCTATCGTCTGGCGAATCCACCACGTCGCGTACGTGGAGAAGCGAAAGCCGCGTTCCGGATCAAACTTTTCCACCGCCCTGATTAATCCGAGATTGCCTTCCTCGATGAGATCGAGAAATGTCAGTCCCCGGTTGATGTACCGGCGGGCGATCTTGACCACTAGGCGCAAGTTACTCTCGATCATGCGTTTGCGCGCGGCCTCGTCGCCTTTCTGGCACAAACGGCCGAAATAGACTTCCTCTTCCGCGGTCAGCAACGCGGAATAACCGATTTCACGCAGGTAGATCTGGGTGGCATCTGCGTAGGACGCAGACGTGCGCCGTGCGCCCGCCGTTGACTTCTTTTTACCGGGTTTCGTCTGTTTCGCGGTGACGCCCGAGGGCGCCTTTTCAGCCTTCGTGCGCTCGGCTGATTGTCGAGATCTGGACATGGAAGTCACCCCCTGAATCGTGGTTCGCCGAGTTATCGCCGCGGCAGATAACGCTTCGGATCCACCGGCGTGCCGCGCCGGCGAATCTGAAAATGCAGTTTCACCCGGTTGCTACCGGAGCGACCCATTTCGGCGATCTGTTCACCCCTGATTACCTCGTTGCCTTCTTTCACGAGGAGTTTTCTGTTGTGTGCGTAAGCACTTAGAAACGTTTCATCATGTTTTACTATAATAAGCTGACCATAGCCCCTAAGTCCAGTGCCCGCATACACCACCCGGCCCGCCGCCGCCGAACGAATCGCTTGTCCGTATTTTCCAGAAATATCAATACCTTTTCGACCGGCGCGTGGGGAAAAGCCGGCAATCACCCGGCCGTTGGTGGGCCACACCCAGCCCCGGGTCTTGCGCGGCAAAGCGCGCGCCGGCGTTGGTTTCCTGGATGGCGCCGCCGCTATCGGCGGTTTTGGCGTCGGGCTCGGCGGCGGACGATAACGCCGCGTCGCGGCTTTCGGGTTCGCAGGATCCGGCGGTGTCGTCCGCAAACGCTGCCCAGGTCTTATGACATACGGTGACTCAATTTGGTTCCAGCGCGCCAGGGTTTTGAAATCCAACCCCACGTCCCAGGCGATGCTGTACAGCGTGTCACCGGTGCGTACGGTGCGGTGGGTTGGTTGTGTGACTCCCTGGGAGTGGTCCTTCACCGGTGCCGGAGACCCTCCTGCGCACCCGGCCAGCAGCGCGATGCACGCCAACGCGACGCAGGGAAACGTCAACTTAGATAGCGGGTAAGCACCACAGCCGTCACGGTGACACCAAGGACCGCCCATCCAATCTGATCCACTCGTTGATGTAAAAACTGGGAAAACCTCTCTCCACCCCAATAAAGCAGGGCCGCAACCAGAAAAAACCGCGCGCCCCGCCCTACCAGGGACGCCAACACGAAGGGTAACACCGCAAGCGCCAGCACACCGGAAGCCACGGTAAACAATTTATATGGAATCGGAGTAAATCCAGCCAGGAATACCACCCAAATGCCGTAATCGTTGAACCAGTTCTGCGCTCTGTGAAAACTGTCCTGTGCGCTGTACATGGTAATCAGCGGTTGTCCTAACTCATCAAACAGATACAATCCGATCGCATATCCCAACAGCCCGCCCAACACCGAGGTCACGGTGGTCAAAGCGGCGAAATACCACGCTCTTTGGCGTTGCGCCAACACCATCGGCGCCAACATAACGTCGGGAGGCACGGGAAAAAACGACGATTCCGAGAAACTTAATAAGGCCAGATACCGGGGCGCGTGGTGATGTGCTGCCCACTCCAAGGCTTTCTTGTAAGTCCAGGAAAAGATGCGCATCTAGATCTTCCCCGACAACAGTGGAACGAAATTGACCGATTCGATCTCGCTATGCTCCCAGCCGGTGGGTGTCTTCTCAATCAACATCAGTTTTTGCAGCGAGCGTCCGCCGATGGGAATGACGATGCGGCCGCCTGTCTGGAGTTGGTCCAAAAGCGGTCGCGGCACTTCCTCCGGGGCCGCGGTGGCCAGGATGCCGTCATAGGGCGCGTACTCCGGCCACCCCTGCAAGCCGTCACCGTGCAGAAATTTTATATTGCGGTACTTCAAGTCGAACAATCGATTGCGGGTGAGCCGAAACAGCGCGGCGATTCTTTCCACCGTACACACTTCATCGACCAGATTAGCCAGCACTGCGGTCTGGTACCCGCAACCGGTGCCGATTTCGAGCACCCGCTGCAGATGCTTGCCGGCGCTGAGTGCCTGGGTCATCAATGCGACGACCAACGGTTGTGAAATCGTCTGCCCGTGACCGATGGGCAATGCGATGTCTTCGTAGGCTCGGCTCGCCAGCGCCTCATCGACGAACATATGCCGCGGCACCTGCCGAATCGCTTCCAGTACCCGGGGATTGTCGATGCCGCTGTCGCGTAAACGGCTCAGCAGGCGTTCCCGCGTGCGCGCCGAAGTCATGCCGATGCCGTGGCGGCGCTGGCTGCTCATGGGTTGAGTTCCTCTACCCAGTGTCCGATCTGTTCCATGGTGTCGTAGCGGGTCAGGTCCACCGTCAACGGCGTGACGGACACGAAATCGCGCCGCACCGCGTCAAAGTCGGTTCCCGGTCCGGAGTCTTGTTCGCCCCCCGGGGGTCCTACCCAATAAATGGTACGCCCCTGGGGATCCCGGGACTTGATGACCGGTTCGGATTTGTGCCGGTTTCCCAACCGTGTGGCGCGAAAACCGTTTACTTTTTCGATCGGTACATCCGGGACATTGATATTCAATATCGTGTCCCGCGCCAGTGGATTGTCCGCCAGCATCTCCAGAATCCTGACGACCACCATCGCTGCGGTCGGATAATGCTCCAATCTGCCCCCTGCCAGCGACACCGCCAGTGCCGGGAAACCCAGGAATCGACCTTCCATGGCCGCCGCCACCGTACCGGAATACAAAAGATCGTCGCCAAGATTAGCGCCGCTGTTGATCCCGGCAATGACCATATCCGGTTCGTCACGCATCAATCCGGTGATCGCCAGATGCACGCAATCGGTGGGAGTGCCGTCCACGTAGTAAAAACCATTAGCGGCGTTTTGTACACGCAACGGACGGCGTAGCGTGAGTGAGTTACTGGAGCCGCTTTGGTCGCGTTCCGGCGCAACCACAATGATTTCCGCCCGCTGCGCCAGGGTCTCAGCCAGTTGCCTGAGACCCGGCGCCATATAACCGTCATCATTACTCAGCAGGATGCGCAACTTTTCTCCTTGGCGTGATTATCACCATCATGTTAATCCGCACCCCGCCGCGAAATTTCCGCACGGCGCGATCGTATCGATCCGGACATACGCCGCACCGTGATCGCATGCAAACCGGTGTCACGATGAGAACGGCGGGCAGGTCCGGTTAACGCCGTTCCACTCCGGCGCGACAAGCGGAATTTGGTCGGGGCGAGAGGATTTGAACCTCCGACCACCGCAACCCCATTGCGGTGCGCTACCAGGCTGCGCTACGCCCCGACGACTGCTTGACGAATAGTGAAAAGTAAGGAGAGCCCTAGTCTCTTAGGATTGCGACGACTTCGTCGAGCTCGCGTATTAAATCAGATATGATTTCCTTGCGCACGCCGCGGCCCGTCGGGCTCGCCTCATTGACGTCCAGCTCGAGTTTATTCCTTGCGCCGCTAATGGTAAATCCATCGACGTATAAGAGCATCCGGATCTGGCGAATCAACAACACCTCGTGGCGCTGGTAATAGCGTCTATTTCCACGCCGTTTTACAGGTTTTAGCTGGGGAAATTCCTGCTCCCAGTAACGGAGCACGTGCGGCTTGACGCCACACAATTCGCTGACCTCCCCGATGGTGAAATATCGTTTGCTGGGGATCGGCGGCAGAATTGAATTATCGCCCGGGTCGAGCATTCTTGATTCTTACTTTTGGTTCAAGTGTTGTCTCAATTGGTCGGCGTTTGACGCGACGCGATCTTTCAGTTTTTGACTGGCCTTGAAGGTCACCACCCGCCGCGCAGAAATAGGTATTTCTTCCCCCGTCTTCGGGTTCCGCCCGGGACGTGAGTTCTTCTTCCTTACGCCGAAGTTGCCGAAGCCGGACAGTTTGACTGAGGTTCCATCTTCCAGAGCGCCGCGTATCTTCTCAAAAAACAATTCCACGAACTCTTTCGCTTCGCGTTTGTTTAGACCGAGTTCGTTGAACAAAGCGTTGGCTAAATCCGCTTTCGTGATGGCCACGATCACTCCTTATGTTCTTAATTGGGCGCCGAATCTACGATCCAGCGCGGCTATGATTTCGGAGATGGTGCTGTCGACATCCTCATCCGTAAGGGTGCGTGAAGAGTCTTGCAAGGTCAAGCCGAATGCAATACTTTTTCGTCCCGGATCAATACCTTCCCCGCTATACACGTCAAACAAGTTTAGATTAACAATACGTTTTCCTCCAGCCTCAATAACGGTATTTAGAACCATTTCTGAACTGATCTCGTCGGCGACGACAATCGACAGGTCCCGCTGTATGGCGGGAAACCGGGATGGTCTGCTGAACCGAGGAATGCTTCGGTGCAGCAACGGCTCCAAATCCAGCTGAAACAGGAATAACGACAACTCCAAATCCAATTTGCGTTGCACCTGCGGATGCATCCTCCCGAAATAACCCACCGTCCCGGTAGAGAAAATGATTTCGGCCGACTGGCCGGGTTGCAGACCTTGTTTATCCAATTGTCGAAACGCAAATCGATCTCCGTAACCCGTCAACGACAACAACGCTTCGACATCCGCCTTGACGTCGTAGAAATCGACCTCGCGCGACGACTGTCCCCACTGTTCGGGCGCCACATAGCCGCATACGGCGCCGCCGAGGCGCAACATTTCCCGGCGTTCACCGTTGCTGGCGTGAAAGGTGCGCCCGATCTCGAACAAACGCACCCGCCGCTGCTGTCGATTGAGATTGGTGATTACCGTCTGCACCAAGCCGCTCCACATGTTGCTGCGCATTACCGACATGTTGTCGGCGATGGGGTTGGCAATGCGCACTAGGTCTTCATTACTGTCGAACAGCCCGTTGACTGCGTGGTCGACGAAGCTGTAGGTAATGATTTCCTGGTAATCGCGGTCACTGAGCAGGGTGCGAACCCGGGTGAGCGGAAGTTGTGATTCGGTTAGCGTGCCGCCGCTCTCACTGGACCCGGGGAAACTCACTGGGACCCGGTGATAACCATGGATACGTATCAGCTCCTCGATCAAATCGCATTCGTGCTGCATGTCAAAGCGATAAGAAGGCGGGACGACGTGCCAGATCTGCCGCCGCCGCTTCACGTCGCGGGAAATGCGCCGCAGTATTGCGTCCACTTCTGTTGCCGCCAAGCGCATTCCCAGAACCTGCTCCAGGCGCCGATGACGCAGTTTCACCGGTCGCCGGCGGGGGATATGGCGTTTCGCGCTTTTATCCACTACCGGACCGGGTACGCCGCCTACGATGTCCATCAGCAGCGCGCTCGCGTAATGAATCGCTGCGAACGGCAGTTCCGGATCCACGCCGCGCTCGAAGCGATGCGCGGATTCGCTGTTCACCGCGAAACGGCGGGCCCGACCGGCGACCGCAGATGGGGTGAAATGGGCGGCTTCGAGAACAATATGGCGTGACCCGGCATCGATTCCGGATTCGGAACCGCCCATGACGCCGGCCACCGCCACCGCGCGACGATGATCCGCGATCAGCAGGGTGTGCCCATCGGGCCGCAACTCCGAACCGTCCAACAACTCGATAACCTCGCCCGCTCGCGCGGTGCGCACCTGAATGCCTCCGGTCAGGCGCTCCCGGTCAAACGCGTGCATGGGCTGGCCCAGCTCGAGCATGACATAATTGGTCACATCGACCACCGGATTGATCGGCCGTACCCCACAGCGCCGCAATCGCTCACGCATCCACACCGGTGTGGCGGCGCGATCATCGATGCCTTCGATGACGCGGCCCAGGTATCGCGGGCATGCCTCGGGAGCGGACACCGTGACCTCAATCGTGCGTGAACTTTCCGCGGCGCAACCGGGCACGTCCGTTCGCTTCAGCGGCGATCCGGTGAGCACCGCCAATTCGCGGGCGATCCCGAGCATACTCAGACAATCTCCGCGATTCGGCGTTAAATCGATGTCGATCACCCAGTCCGCGAGCTGCAGATATTCATCAACCCGTTGACCGATGGGCGCGTCATCGTCCAGCAGATACAGGCCCTCGGAGTCATCCTCCAGGCCCAACTCCATGCCTGAACACAACATCGCCTGGGAATCGATGCCGCGTATCGAGGTGGGTTCGATGCGGCTACCGTTGGGAAGGCTGCTGTGGGGCAGCGCGGTAGGCGTCCGCACCCCCTGTTTCACGTTGGGTGCGCCACACACTACGGTTAACGGCGACCGGTCGCCGATATCCACCTCACACACCGTCAATTGCGGACTCTCGGGATGCGGGCGCACCTGGTGCACACGGCCGACCACGACGTCGGGGAGTTCGGGGCCGGCCCGCTCCAGCGAATCGACCTCCAATCCCGACATCGTTAACCGATCGGCCAAGCCGTGGGCGTCCAGGGAGAGGTCAACCCAATCGCGCACCCAGTTCTCACTGATGATCATCGAAATTGCCGCAAAAAGTTGAGGTCGTTTTCAAAAAACAAACGTAAGTCATCGACCCCGTAGCGCAGCATGGCGAGCCGTTCGACCCCAAGGCCGAAGGCGAATCCGGTATACCGCTCGCTGTCCAATTGCACGTGATTGAACACTTCCGGGTGAACCATGCCGCAGCCCAGCACCTCTATCCAACCGCTCTGTTTGCACACGCGGCAGCCGACCCCATCGCACAGCACGCAACTGATATCGACCTCCGCAGAGGGTTCGGTGAACGGAAAGTACGACGGGCGAAAACGGACCTTCAGCTCGGATTCAAAAAACTCGCGCAGGAAATGGACCAGCACGCCCTTGAGATCGGCAAAACTGATCGCCTCATCCACGGCCAGACCCTCGATCTGGTGAAACATCGGCGTGTGGGTCACATCCGAGTCGCAACGGTACACACGCCCCGGCGCGATGATACGCAGCGGCGGTGGATTCTCCTGCATATATCGGATCTGAACCGGCGACGTGTGGGTGCGCAGCAGAATCTGATCGTCGATGTAGAACGTATCGTGCATCGCACGCGCCGGGTGACCCTCGGGAATATTCAGCGCCTCGAAGTTGTGAAAATCGTCTTCCACCTCGGGGCCGTCGGCGATGTCGAAACCCATGCGCACGAAAATGTCTTCCATGGTCTGCATGGTCCGCGTTATCGGATGCACACCGCCTATCCCCAGGCCGCGGCCGGGCAGCGTCACGTCGAGAACGTCGTCCGCCAGCTGTTGCGCCACCAACTGCTCCTGGAGCTGTTCGCGCCGGTATTCGATTTTAGCTTCGACGGTGCGTTTGGCTTGATTGACGGCGCTGCCGAATTTCGGTCTTTCTGCGGCGTCCAACGCCCCGATGCGTTTCAGCTGTTGAGTGATAAGGCCCTTTTTCCCCAGAAACCGAACCCGAATGTCATCCAGGGCGTCGAGGTTCGCCACCGTGAGAATCGCCTTTTGCGCTTCGCGCACTAAAGCGTCCAGGTCTTGATTGCTTGCTTCGTTCATGAAAATGAAACAAAAAAGGGAAAGGCAAAAGCCTTTCCCTGTCTGCGTGCTTAATTCATTTATTGTTTACGGAATGAATCCACCGATTCATCACATAGTCAGGGCCGTTTTCGCCTTGTCCGCGAGGTCGTTGAATGCTTGTTTATCCGTCACCGCAAGGTCAGCCAGGATTTTTCGGTCGAGCACAATGTTCGCTTTGTGCAGCCCGTCCATGAAGCGACTGTAATTCATACCATGCTCCCGCGCCGCCGCATTGATGCGCACGATCCACAAGCGACGAAATTGGCGTTTGCGCTGGCGGCGATCGCGATACGCGTACTGCTCCGCGCGATTCACCGCCTGATTGGCTACCTTGAACGTCCTGCTGCGTGCTCCGCGGTACCCGCGCGCGCGCTCTAAAACCTTCTTGTGTCTTGCTCTAGCGGCGACTCCGCTCGTGACCCGTGGCATGTGTATTCCTCAACTGTAGGGCAGCATACGCCGCACCTGCGCTTCGTCGGCGGCATGCACCACCAACGACGACCGCAAATGACGTTTTCGTTTCTGCGACTTTTTGGTCAATATATGATTCAGATGCGATTGCGACCGTTTGAACCGGCCGGTTGCGGTCCGTTTAAACCGCTTGGCCGCACCTCGATTTGTCTTCAATTTGGGCATATCTACTCCGCATACGCTAATTCTTCTTCGGGCCGATTACCATGACCATCTGTCGCCCTTCCATCTTGGGGTACTGCTCGACATTGCCAAGATCAGCCAGATCATTTTCAACCCGCTTCAGCAGCTCCAGGCCCAACTCTTGATGAGCCATTTCGCGGCCACGAAAACGCAGGGTGACTTTAGTCTTGTCACCGTTCTCCAGGAACCGCCTCAGGTTCTTCAACTTCGTAGTGTAATCACCGATGTCGGTGCCGGGTCGGAACTTGACTTCCTTGACGTGAATCAGCTTCTGCTTTTTCTTTGCCGCCGCGCGCCGCTTGCTGTGCTGATAACGAAATTTGCCGTAATCCATCACCCGGCACACCGGTGGCTCGACGTTTGGCGAAATCTCCACGAGGTCCATGCCCGACTCTTGAGCACGTTGCAGAGCATCTCTTATCGGCAGGATACCCACTTGTTCTCCATCGCTGCCGATCACGCGTACCTCTGGCGCGTTGATTTGTTGATTAACGCGCTGCTGCTTTTCTGCTGCGATACCTAATTACCTCTGTTGTTGATTTTGGGATGATCGATCATCAAAGCCGGCGGATTGTAATGCCGATTCAGCAGATTCTCAAGACGGAATGTTGCGCGAATCCCTGTTCTAGAAAGGATTTTTGCCGTCTCGCGGCCCCAACCCACCGCTGGAATATGGTAGGCGCGAGTGGGATCGAACCACCGACCACTACCATGTCAAGGTAGTGCTCTACCACTGAGCTACGCGCCTGGCGACCGGCGGCAAAATACCATATCTGTCGGCGACGGTTCAATTTACCGCCGCCACTAAAGCGAGATTTCCGTTGCGGATCGCTTCGATCCGGTCCCGGATTCGCGCCGCCTCCTCAAACTCCAGATTGCGCGCGTGTTCAAACATCTGTTTTTCCATCTTTTCGAGCATTTTTCCCAGCTGTTGGGGGGTTTTCGATGCATATTCCGCCTCACGTTCCGCGATCTCACCGCGCAGCCGCTCTTCGTGGCGATACATCTGCTGCGCGGGCTTCAATTTGTCGGGTATGCCGTCGATGATGTCCCGAATCGCCTTCTCGACGCCCTTGGGGGTAATGCCATTGCGTTCGTTGAATTCGATCTGTCTGTCGCGGCGCCGCTCGGTTTCGCTGATCGCGACACGCATGGACTCGGTGGTGACGTCGGCGTAGAGGATCGCGGTACCGTGAATATTGCGCGCCGCGCGGCCTACGGTCTGGATCAGCGATCGCTTTGAACGCAGGAATCCCTCCTTGTCTGCATCCAGCACTGCAACCAGGGACACCTCGGGGATATCCAGGCCTTCCCGCAGCAGGTTGATGCCGACCAGGACGTCGAACTTCCCGGCGCGCAGATCGCGAATAATTTCCACCCGCTCCACGGTATCGATGTCCGAATGCAGGTAGCGCACGCGGACATCGTGCTCGCTGAGATAATCCGTCAAGTCTTCGGCCATGCGCTTGGTCAACGTGGTGACCAACACCCGTTCCCGGACGGCCTCTCGCCTGCGGATCTCCGATAACAGGTCATCCACCTGGCTGACCGCCGGACGCACGATGATTTCCGGATCCACCAGTCCGGTGGGGCGAACCACCTGATCCACGACTGTGGATGAGCGCCGCTCCTCGTAGGGACCCGGCGTCGCCGAGACGAAAATCGTCTGCGGGTTCAACTGCTCGAATTCATCGAATCGCAGCGGCCGGTTGTCCAATGCCGATGGCAGCCGGAATCCGTACTCCACCAGGGTCTGTTTTCGCGAGCGGTCGCCTCGATACATCGCACCCAGTTGGGGTATCAGCACATGGCTCTCGTCCAGGATCAGAAGCGCATCCTTGGAGAGATAGTCCATCAGCGTTGGCGGTGGTTCACCCGCTTGCCGCCCGGACAGGTACCGGGAATAGTTCTCAATGCCGTTGCAATAGCCCAACTCCTGCATCATCTCCATGTCATACAGCGTCCGCTGTTCCAGGCGCTGGGCCTCGACCAGTTTCTGTGCGCCGCGAAGCTCATCGAGGCGCAGCTTCAGCTCCAGCTTGATGTCATCGATGGTGTTCAACAGCGTTTCCCTGGGGGTGACGTAGTGGGTCTTGGGATAGATGGTCGTGCGTTTCAACTGCTCATCGACTTCACCGGTCAGCGGATCGAAGCGCGACAGTTTGTCGATCTCGTCGCCGAACAATTCCACGCGCACCGCCATGCGTTCCGATTCCGCGGGGTAGATGTCGATGACATCGCCGCGTACACGGAATGTGCCGCGGCGCAGCTGCATGTCGTTACGCGTGTACTGCAGTTCCGACAGTCGGCGCAGCACCGCCCGCTGATCCATCATCGCGCCTTCGCGTAAATGCAGGATCATGCCGTGATAGGCCGCGGGATCGCCGAGCCCGTATATTGCGGACACCGTCGCTACGATAATGACGTCGTGCCGCTCCAGCAGCGCCTTGGTCGCCGACAGGCGCATCTGGTCGATATGCTCGTTGATGGAGGCGTCTTTCTCGATGTAGGTGTCGGAACTCGGCACGTAGGCCTCAGGCTGGTAGTAATCGTAATACGATACGAAATACTCGACCGCATTTTGCGGAAAGAAATCACGCATCTCGGCGTACAGCTGCGCAGCGAGGGTCTTGTTCGGCGCCATGATCAGGGTCGGGCGCTGCAGCTGGACGATGACATTGGCGATGGTGAACGTCTTTCCCGATCCGGTAACCCCGAGCAGTGTCTGAAACGCCTCGCCCCCTTGGAGCCCAGCGATCAATTGTTGGATCGCCGCGGGTTGGTCGCCCGCCGGTTGAAAATCGCTGACTAAGTTGAACTCTCGCATCTTGCCACTGGCCGCATCGGAAGTTAGCCGCTAAACTACGCGCGCTTTAACACCAATAAACCTCAATTTTAATATCGTGACCAATATCAATCTGTCGTCTCGTGTTCAGGCGATCAAACCATCGGCGACGCTGGCGGTGACCGCACGTGCGCGGGAACTGCGCGCGGCGGGCAAGGACATCATCGGCCTGGGCGCCGGCGAACCGGATTTCGATACGCCCGAGCACATCAAGCAAGCGGCCATCGACGCCATTCGTCAAGGGGACACCAAGTACACCGCGGTGGACGGTACCGCGGCCCTCAAAGAGGCGATTATCGCAAAATTCGCCGGTGACAACGGCCTGCAATACGCCGCCAACCAGGTGCTGGTGTCATCGGGCGCGAAACATAGTTTATACAACCTGTTTCAGGCGCTTCTTAACAGCGGTGATGAAGTCGTTATTCCCGCCCCCTATTGGGTATCCTACCCGGACATGGCGCTGTTGTCAGACGCACGGCCGGTGGTGGTTGCCACCAGCATTGGCGATGGCTTCAAGATGTCCCCGGCACAGCTCGAGGGCGCACTGTCCAAGGCCACCCGCCTGCTGATCATCAACAGCCCCAGCAATCCCTCCGGCGGGGCCTACAACCGCGACGAACTCGCCGCGCTCGGCGAGGTGGTGAGCAAATACCCGGATGTCCTCATCGTCACCGATGACATCTATGAACACATCATGTGGACCGGAGAGCCGTTTTGCAACATCTTGAATGCGTGTCCGGATCTAATCGATCGCACCGTCGTCGTGAACGGCGTGTCCAAGGCCTACGCCATGACCGGCTGGCGCATCGGCTACGCAGCCGGACCGGCACCGATCATCGCGGCGATGAAAAAGATACAGTCCCAAAGCACCTCGAACCCGGCCTCGGTGTCGCAGGCGGCGGCGTTGGCGGCGCTTTCCGGAGACCAGACATGTATCGAGCCGATGGTCGCCGAGTTTAAGCAACGCCACGACCGCGTGGTGGAGCGGCTCAACCGCCTTAGCGGGGTGCACGCGATTCCCTCCCACGGAACCTTCTACAGTTTCCCGGATTTCTCTGCGGCGATCGCAGAGTTGGACGGAATCAATGACGACGTCGAACTGGCCGCGTATCTTCTGGATGAGTCCGGCGTGGCGATGGTGCCCGGTTCCGCGTTCGGCAACCCGGGATATCTGCGCCTGTCCTATGCCACCGATATGGATACCCTGGACAGCGCCCTGGACCGTTTGGAAAAGGTGCTGGGCAGCGCCTAGCCGATGCTGCGGCCGCGGGCAGCGGTAGTTGCGATGGTGGCGGCATGCCTTGCCGCCGCTGCGCCGCAGGCCGCGAAGCCGGACGATCTGGACCGTCTGTCCGAGATCGCCGACGAGGATTTCCATCCTATCGACCGGCCCCTGGAGCGACCGCCGTTCGTGCACACCAAGGTATTGAGCATCACCCCGGACTCTCTCACCGGCGGCTGGGTGCGCAACCACCAATGTCACCGTCACTTTTCCGTGACCCCGTCGCTGGACATCGTGTTTCCCAGCGGCAAAATCCGGGACATCGTGATCCGCGACACCGAGCATCTTGATGCCGTCGAAGTGCGCGGCCACACCGTCCAACTCGCCGGCGTCACTGCGCAATCGACGTTGTGCTTCGACAGTGAGAACCGGGTGCTGCAACGCGAGGCGGACGGATCGTACCGGTTGACCGCAGGACCCTTCTACTATCGGTTTCTCGATGGATATTTCCCCATGGATGTCGACGTCACCGTGCGTTACCCGGCCTTGCTGCTCGAGGCCGTGCGTGTCATCCCCGGGGACCGGCAAGGCGTTACGGTAACCCGCAGGCAGGGCGAGATCCGCCTCTACAGCCGCTTCGAAGGCACGCTGTGGGTGCATGTTATCCTGAAACCCAAATAGCGCTCGGTTGTTGCGCCGGCGGGCTGATTGGCGCTAAGGTATGCCACGAGTGCGTAGGACGCGCCTCAAGGAAAAGAAAGGAACATAAGGAGATGACGCATGGACCGCAGTCACACCAGCGGCCGCTGCCGGCCGGGTTTTACACTTCCCGAAGTGCTCACCGCGCTCACCGTTACCGCGATACTGCTGTCGCTGGCTATCCCGTCTTTTTACCGCCAGATGCAGACCAACCGCATCCGCACCCAGGCCAACGAGATCGTGGCCGGACTGCATCACGCTCGCGCCGCGGCCATTCGCGGCAACCACACGGTGATGGTGTGCGAAAGCGGCGACCTGGACGCATGCACCGGCGGCGCCGACTGGAGCCTGGGTTGGATCGTGTTTGTCGATGCCAACGGCAACAACCGCCGCGACGCCGACGAGCCGCGGTTGCGCGTGCACGCGGCGGCGGGACCCGGCATTCAGGTTGATTTCAACGGCGCCGGTCGCAACGGCGACCGCTGGTTGCACTATCGGCCCACGGGCACTGCAAAAAACGGTACGTTTACCATCTGCGACCAGCGCGGCGCCGCCCACGCCCTGGCGGTAATCCTGTATCGCAGCGGCCGTCCGCGGGTTGCAACCCGCCGCGCGAACGGAAAACCGCTGCGATGCCGCTGGTGACTTGACCACCGCCAGCTTCCGCCAGTACGATGCGCCCTCACCCTGATCCCCGGTAGCTCAGTTGGTAGAGCAGGTGGCTGTTAACCACCCTGTCGGCAGTTCGAGTCTGTCCCGGGGAGCCTGTTTATTCAGTAGGTTACCAATCATCCCGACGACTGCCTCGTGCGGATCAATGTCAGTGCCGGAATTTTGCCGGATTTTTTCCGGCACACCTTGTTCGCCGCATCCAGCAGCTCCTGCAACTCCGGCGCCGAGTAGTGCGTGGTGATATCGTCGTTACGATGACCCAGCAAAACCTTCCTGGTTTCCAACGACACACCCGCGGCACGTAATCGTCTGCCGAATGTGTGTTTCAGATCGTGGACCCGGACTTGCGGCAATCCGCAACGGGTTCTCGCGGTCACCCACGCCGAGTTGTTCATCGCCTTAACGATATGACCGCGATATGTGAAAACGAACTGCGGATCAGTTCCCCGGAGTTCGTTGATCACACTCCACGCGACATCGTTGAGCACCACCAGTCGATCCTCGCGATTCTTGACCCACTGCTTAGGAATCACGAACACC
>CAMYKW010000007.1 GCA_947259175.1 uncultured Gammaproteobacteria bacterium
CGTCGGCGTTGGCGTCGGCGTTGGCGTTGGCGTTGGCGTCGGCGTTGGCGTCGGCGTTGGCGTTGGCGTCGGCGTTGGCGTTGGCGTCGGCGTCGGCGTCGGCGTTGGCGTTGGCGTTGGCGTCGGCGTTGGCGTCGGCGTCGGCGTTGGCGTTGGCGTTGGCGTTGGCGTCGGCGTTGGCGTCGGCGTTGGCGTCGGCGTTGGCGTCGGCGTTGGCGTCGGCGTTGGCGTTGGCGTCGGCGTTGGCGTTGGCGTCGGCGTCGGACACGGCTCATCGAAGCCGTCGCAATCCTCGTCTATGCCATTGCCACAGATCTCCACCGCGCCCGGGTTTACGTTGGGATCACTGTCGTTGCAATCCCAGTCGACGCAGGTGTTGCCCAGACCGTATTGGTCGTTATCGGCATCGAAACACTCGTTCGGCAGCGGGCCACCGACATAGCCGGTGCCGCCACGGTCGTAGTCCTTCGGATCGTGGTCCTTGCCGTGGCAGTCAACCCAACAGCCCATGGTCGGCCCACCACCATTGTCGCTACGTCCCGAACTCACCAGGCCCCAGGCGGGCTTATTGAACCCACTTGTGGCCCGGATGTTGTTGGTGGGCGCGAAGTTGACCAGCGACGTCTGTCCACCGAGCCGATCCTGCCCGATGTACATGGTGTTTTGGGCATCGACGTTACTGTGGGTGTTGAAGTGACAGTTGACACAACCGAAGCCCTCGCCCTGGACGTGCTTTTCGTGATACGGGAAACGGGTCGAGCTGCTGTTCTCGTTGCTGAACACGTTGCGGTCGTGGCACAGGAAGCACAGGTCGAAGTCGCTGAGATTGATACTGTCCCGTTCACCCAGGGTGCGGTTATACCGGGCGCGCAGCATGACGGTGCCGCCGTCACCGCTTGAGGACCGATTAGATCCATGCGGTCCGATAACTCCGCCGCCAGTGTAGCGCGAGTCCTTATCCGTTGGACGCAGGTTGGACTCGGTGACCGGCCCGCGCGTCGAACTGGTGACGTCGCTGTTGTGGCAGTCGGTGCACTGCATGGTGAGACTGTTCAAGTCATCCATGGTGCTGAGCCCGAACGGCTGGCGCAGTTGGTTGAACAGCGCCGAGCTGATGTTCCGGCCCGGGGCCGCAATCGGGTGGTAGCCGGTGTTGGGCAGCCCGGTCGCAGTCTGCACCGCAAACGGATTGAACTCCCGCTGCTTGTCCGTGTGGCAGCGCATACACAGCTCGAACACGTACACGTTGTCGGACTTGAGATTACCCTCGGCCGTCACCCCGGTGACGCCGGCAATCTTGTTGTCCGCGTTGGCCTTGTGCGGATTGTGGCAGTCCAAACACTGCAACTGGCTGTTGAACGCCTGCACCGGATGCCGATGGGCCTTGGCGAATTCCGGCTCGATGGGATTGCCCGGACCGCCCGCACCATGGCAGTTGTAGCAGAAGCCCGGCTGGTTCTCCTCCGGAAGGATCTTTTCGAAGTCCGAACCGTGGGCCTGGGCGTGGCAGTCGAGACAGCTGGAGAAACCCGTGGCCATGTGGGTGGCCATCAACCAGCCACTCTCGATGTTCGGCGGATTATTGGGGTCCGACGGGAACGGCGTGCGATGGTTGCCGTCGTGGCAGCTCAGACAGAACGGCTCGGCCGTGCCGGCAGCGCCGTCGTACGTGTACGGCGCCCCACCGTCCTGGTCATTGAGCAGCACACTCACCCCGTCGCCGAAGCGCGTGTGGTTGGACATGTCGTGGCACACCAGACAATCCTGCGGCGTCACGATCTGCTGCGATAGGTCCGGTCCCTGTACGTGATGGGACTCGCGCACGAAGTCGCCGCCGCCGTCACCGGGGGTGCCCTCCACCACCTGACGCCGGTCCGGATCATTGGAACCCGCCGGCGGCGACTGGTTGTGGCACAGCAGGCAGTTGCCGCCGTCCGCGGGCGGCTGGAAACCTTCGACGTGGTAATGACAACTGGTACAGCGTGCGCCGTCCAGGTGCTGCTGAGTACCCGGCGCGGTGCCGTCGCGCTGGTGATGCCGCGTCTGCGTATGACAGGTGTTACAGACGTAATTCTCCGTCGACATGTCGGCCGGACGATCCGGCAGGTCGTAGGCAAAGCTGTACGGGCCGGTGAGCGCCTCGAATGCGATCGGTGTGCCGCGAATCTCCGAGCGAATAAATTTCAGGTTGGTATTACCGCGGAAGTTGATCTGCTCGAACATCGGGTTATGGCAGGTCACGCACTCCTGGCGCATGAGCTGACCGGTGACGGGATCGGTGTAGTGGTCGCTGTAGTGCGTGTCCACCTTGGTGTCCGAGCCCCCGGCGCCGGTGCCCGGCGCCGTCTCGCCATGGCATCCCAAACACGCGGTAGTGGGGATCGGCGCATTCGGCACATACGTATCGGGCGTGACATGACACACCTGGCAGTCAAACGCGTTGTGCGGCGGCGGCGGACCCCCGCCGACCGGATGAAAACCCTCGTCGTGGGAGTGGCAATTGGTGCAGGTCAGCCCGTCGTTGTGGGCCTGGCCGCCCGGCGCCGTGCCGTCGTTCTGGTGGTGGTTGGTCTGCGTGTGACACGTGTTGCACACGTAGTTCTCCGTCGACATGTCCAGGGGACGGTCGGGCAGATCATAGGCGAAGCTGTACGGGCCGCTGCGATCCTCGAAAGCAATATTATTGCCGCGGATCACACTGCGGATGAACGACAGATTGGTGTTGTTGCGGAAGTTGATCTGCTCGCGCATCGGATTGTGGCACTCGACGCAGTTGAGCGTCATCAACTGCCCGGTGGTGGGATCGATGTAATTGTCGCTGAAGTGCGTGCGTACACCATTGGGCCCGGGGAAGAATTCGTGACACGCGAGACACTTGGTATTGGCTATGTCGGCGCCCACCCGCATGTCCAGATAATTGCCGTTGGCATCCTCGCTATGACACACATTGCACCCGAACGCGTTATGCGGCGCCGGCGGCGGTGTCAGATCCGGCAAAAACGCGTTGTCGTGGCGATGACAACCGGTACAGGTGGCGCCGTCGTTGTGACCGACATAGGCTCCAGTGGCGTCGAGGTCGGCAGGCGCCTGGCCGTTGTACCAATGGTGGTTGGTCTGCGAGTGACAGGTCTCGCACACGTTCTCATTGAACGGCGGTCCGTCGGCAAACGAGCCGGGGCCGGACGAGGCGATAAATTCGATGTTGCTGCCCGGGATCACGCTGGCGCTCAAGTTCGAACGGATCAGCCGGATATTCGGCACCTCAAACATCGGGTTATGGCAGTCCACACAATCGTTGTTATAGGCATACTTGCCGGAGCCGTTGATGTCGGCATGGGTCAGCACGTTCGGCGCGGCGCCGAAATCTTGCGGGAACTGGGTCTTGAGCGACCCGTCAGGCGTATGACAGCGCTCGCAGTTCTCGTTCGGGATCTTCTGGCTGAAATTGATCTGCCCGGTCCCCGGGTCCTCGACGTGACAGTAGTTGCAGTTGTTGAGAAACGGCTCCGCGTCATGCGGCGGTTGAGGCTGGCCGCCGGTGGGCAGAAAACCACCAATGTGCGTGTGACAGTCGGTGCACTTGAGCCCGTTGTTGTGATTCTGGCCGCCCGGCGCCGGGTCGCTGGTCACCGTCGTATCGCGGTGGTGATTGGTCAGCGTATGACAGGTGCGGCACAGCACCGCGTTGTCGTTGCTGGGATTGAGCGGCACGAAGTTCCAGTCGCCCTCGCCCGGATTGGTCTGGTCTCCGGTGAATCGCAGGCCTCCGGAACTAACGGTCTTTTCGACACCGTCGACGGTCACCGTATTGCCGGTGCTTACGCCGCCAGCCGAGCCGATATTCCGGCGGATGTACTTGCCGTAGGTGGTGCCCCAGACGTTGTTCTGGTCCTGCCGGGTCGGGTTGTGGCACAGCGTACAGTCCAACTCGAAGGCGAAACGCCCGTTTCCGTGGGTCTGTACCGCCGGCGGCGGCCACTGTATCTGATCGGCTGGATTGGCGGCGTTCCAATCCAGAATTACTTGTGGGGTACCGGGCGTGATTTGCGCCGCGCTCGGTTTCGTCGGATCCAGCGGTTCGGGGTCGGCGACTCCGTCGCCGTCGCGGTCCTTGTGGCACTGCAGACAGGCAAGAATCGGCTCCGTGCCCAAACCCACATAGTCGTGGCAGACGTTGCAGGAAAAAATCGGCGTGGCCGGCGTGCCGGGTGAAGTATGGGGGTGCACCCCGCTGTTCTTCGCGTAACCGCTGCTCATCACGACCACGCCGGCAACGGCCAACAATAACCCACAGAACCGTTTCATATTCATCCCCTTACTCCTCACGTTCGACTCTTTAAGGACCCACGGGCGGCACCGTGCCCATCGACACAGCGACTTTTGGAAATGACCCACACCACTTTTCCGTAGACGCGGTTTCCCGCGTCCAAACCGAATCTTGCCGGTCGCACCCAGCCTGATTCCCCCACCTAGGCTATTGTTCTTAGTCGTTACAGACGCGCTGACAACGATCGAGGCCCGTAGCTGAGCGTATTCATTCGCTCGCGCCCGTCCCCGGCGCATGGTATAGCCGCGATCCGCATCGATTAGGCGTTTCGGCACCCGTAACGTCGAGCCGACTCCGCCCCGGTGTGTTCATCCCGTTCCACCGCGTACGCGAATGTTAACAAGATTGTAATGTTCCCGCACTAGATCAATCGCCGGATCGTGCGATGCGCGGCTAAATTTCTTTGACTTAAGTCAAATAACATGGGAATTGATCGCGCCTTATTTATGGACAAGTCCGACCGTGCGTGTTCCACGGTCTTTGCGTTCGGACTGCGTCGTACCCGGACGCGGCCACGGCCCGCCGCTGCGTAAACGAAGCGCGAACCCAGTGGACATGCATCATTTGTGACTTCGGTCACACAACTCACCGGCCGCTATCGATATGCGTTGCTACTAACCGAGCAAAAGAGTAGGTTGTCGCAGCGTCACGTAGACACTTGCGAACCGTGACGCACCTGGCAAACGACGTTCCTGCGACGCGCACACACGTTCGGCACTGGGCCCGCGGCGCATCTGTCTGCACGCCTTGCGGCAACACCGGCTGCCGGCAAAGCGCCGGTGAGTCTCATATCCACCACCCGAGTCGCTTGCCCATGCGTATGGCTCTCGCCTCAATGCGGTTCGCAGATTGCGCTCTCCGGATACGCGGGATGACATCGACAACTACGAGAAAGTACGCTAACTTAACCGAATCAATAGACTCTTTATCGAACGGAAAGATGCTCAACAAACTGACTACAACGCTGCTCGTGTTATTGTCGCTGGCCGCCGCTCCGGGGTTTGCCAAACCGCCACCGGTGCTGGGCACGGTGACGTTTGCAAAGGCGATCGGGAATTACCTTTATATCAAGACCACGGACGTTGATGAGAAGGAGGTATGGCTGGCGACGCTTCCGTCCAAAGTGACGGTGGAAGTCGGCGATCAGGTGGAGTATACCGGCGGCGCGGTGATGAACAATTTCTTCAGCAAGGCGATGGATCAGACGTTCGAAGCCATTGTTTTTGTCGATAATATCCGCAACGTCAGCAATCCTGATCCGATCAAGAACAAGCCGATACCCAAAGACGATATCCACACAAAACTGACGCAGCCGTTGACCGCACCCAAGGCGGGCGAAATTCAGGCGCTCGAGGACGGCGAAACCGTGGCCTCTTTACTGGACCGCCGCGAGGCGCTGAACGACGAGCTGGTCGGGATTCGAGCCAAGGTCATGAAGGTCAGTCTTAACATCATGGGTAAGAACTGGGTCACCCTGCAGGACGGCACCGGTAACGCCCCGAATGATCGACTGATAGCGACGACGCAAGAGAAGGTGTTCCCAGGCGACGTGGTTACCGTTGAAGGGCGAGTGAAAACCAATGTCGACCTCGGCGCCGGCTATAAATACTCCGTATTGCTCGAGGAAGCCAAGTTCACGACTCAGCCGTAACACTAAGGTACTGAACCGTGGTGCGTCGAACGCCTGCGGCTGAACGCCCCGGCGGCTCAGTCCAGGCTAGATAACTTTCGAGAAGGTGTGCGTTTGGTGTTTCTGGTTCAGGTAGTAATCAAACACCATGCACACACTGCGGATCAGCAACCGACCCTTGGGCAATATTTCGATGCTGTCTTCGTTGATCGTCAGCAGTGCGTCAGCCGCCATCTTTTCCAGCGCTTCGATTTCCGGTGCGAAGTACGTCTTGAAGTCAATGTCGAAGCGGGTTTCGACATCCTGTGCATGCAGAAAAAAGTGGCAAATGAGTTCGCTGATGACGTAGCGTCTCACTAGGTCGTCGTCGTTGAGTTCGATACCGCGAAAAACCGGCAGATCACCCGCGTCGAGAACCTCGTAGTACTCATCCACGGTGCGAACGTTTTGGCTATAGGTATTGCCAACGCTGCCAATGCCCGTAACTCCCATGGCGATGAGATCGCAATCGGCGTGCGTCGAATAGCCTTGAAAATTCCTATAGAGCTTGCGTTCGCGCTGGGCAATGGCCAGCTCATCGTCGGGCTTGGCAAAATGATCCATGCCGATATAGAGGTAGCCGGCATCGGTCAAACGCGCGATCGTCTGCCGTAGTATCGCCAGTTTCTCCGAGGCCGGAGGCAGCTGATCGGCGTTGATCTGGCGTTGCGTCTTGAACCGGCCCGGCAAGTGCGCATAATTGAATATCGACAGCCGGTCGGGATCGGCATCGATAACCCGTTCGATTGTGCGCGCGAAGGTGTTGCTGTTCTGCAGAGGCAGCCCATAGATCAGATCGACGCTGATGGATTTGAAACCGACGCGCCGCGCAGCGTCCATCACTCGCAGAGTCTGCTCTTCGGTCTGAATACGATTGACGGCTTTCTGTACGTCCGGCTCAAAATCCTGCACCCCGAGGCTCAACCGGTTGAAGCCGATCTCCCGCAGCACCGCCATCGTCTCGTCGTCCGCCTCCCGGGGGTCGACCTCGATGGAATACTCTCCGGTATCGTCGCTTCGCAACTGAAAATGATCGGCTGTTACCCGCATCAGCTCTTTCATCTGCTCCGAACTCAAGAAAGTGGGGGTGCCCCCGCCCCAGTGCAGCTGGTCGACCACCCGATCTTGGTCAAACAGTTCGCTTTGCGCCGCGATCTCTCGGTACAGATGCGCCAGATACGGGACCGCCCGTTTGCGGTTCTTGGTGACGATCTTGTTACAGGCGCAGTAAAAGCACACCGTGTCACAAAATGGAATATGAAAATACAAGGACAGGGGCCGGGCATCTTCGCCGACGTTGGTTGCGCGCGCGCGATCACGATAGGTGTTCGCATCGAAGGTCTCGTCGAACTGCACGGCCGTCGGATAGGATGTATAACGCGGACCGGACTGGTCGTAACGGCGTATCAAAGCCTCGTCGAATTCCAGAACTGGTGATTTAGTTGCAGCCATCAATGCGTCGTGCGCGATTGCGTGTAAAGATCATGTCCGGATATTGGTGACGGCGTTTCAACACGCCACCGATTGTGGTGCGGAGCCAGCCTATATGGACCCGCCACGGCCTATCAATACTCACGCGAAGGTGCGCTCAAACCTCAATTGTAGCCCGGTTTGAGACAAAGCGGGAGAACAGCGCCCGATAGCTGCGGCGCTGACGCCGGAAACGATAGACGCAATCCGGATCCGAACGCGTGGAGCTGCTCGCCGGCGGCGCTTATTGGGTCGCCAGTTTGGCGCCGCCCAAGCGCGCGTAGTAACCCGCCAGACCCTGCAGCTCATCGTCCTTGAGGCGGCTGGTTAGATCGCACATGCTGTTGTAGACGTCGCGCGCACGTTCGAACTGAGCAAACAACTGCATGGTGGTCACGAAATATTCGATCTTCTGACCACCGATGGCCGGTGTATCGATGGGAGCGCCCTCGCCGCGCTCGCCATGACAGGCCGCGCAGGCGGTCAATCCCCGCTGCTGGTCACCGTGCGTTACCAACTTGGTAATCTCCTCCGACACGGGCGGCTGCGACAGGTCCGGTGCGGCGGGTGGCAGCGATTCGTAAAACACAGCCACATCCGCCATCTCCTGGTTACTGAGTCGGCGCACGCGGCGTCGCATGGGATTGTGATTGCGGGGCCCTTTCGCCTTGTAATGTTGCAGCTGCTTGTAGGTATACGCCGCCAGTTGCCCGGCAAGATTCGGCACCTCCGGCTCCACGCCGATCCCGTTCTCGCCATGACAATGACTGCACCTCTCAGCCAGCTCTTTACCTCGTGTCGCGTCCCCGCTGTCGACAATTTGTTGTTCCTCGGCGGTCCAAAGCACCGTCGCTTTGGGCGGCATTTTGTCGGGCGGCATCTTGTTGGACTGCGCATATACGAACATGGGGGACACGACCAACAACAAACCGGCTACAAAGCACTTGACTGCCATGAGCTGCCTCCTTTGGAAAAAACCGAACAAACGTTTACGTTCTTTTATGAAATATTCCCGGCGGGAACCGACCGCTCTGCAGAGTATATGTAATACGGGGTTTTTAGTGCAATAACCGGGAAGATCCCGGCGCGGAGCCCGAAGTTTAGGGTCATCCGCGCCGGCTTACTAAACCTGTCCGTCGGTCTATTTCTTCTTCGCCGCCGGCTTGGCTGCCGGCTTCGCGGAAACCTTGCTTGCCTTAGCCTTGCCCTTGGTCTGTACGTGACAACGACGACAATCGGCAACCGGAAACGCCACTTTGCCATGACAAACGCCGCACGATTCACCCAGCATGATCGCAGCCATGCTCATCTGGTTGGCTCCTTTCTGCGGCACAAACACGGCCGGATGACAGTTGGAGCAGTCCAGCCATTCCGTGTGTTGTTTGTGCGGGAATATCACATCCGGCATCGATCCCTTGACCTCGCGGACGATAGTGAGATCCATGATCACCGGCTGCGCCTTGGGATCATCGCGGTCGAAACGCGGTTGGATTTTCTTTTCGTCAAACGCCTTGACCCAGTCAACGTAATTTCCGGACGGGCCTTGGGGAAGTGGCGTAAACGCTTCCTTGGGAGTCTGCAATCCCTGGGTACCGGGCGATTGTGGGTCATGTATGCCGTCATCCACAGGCGGTGGATTTCGCTTTGATGGAGGTTTCATCAACCGGTTGAACGTATTGGGATCGGCCGCCGACGCATCGGGCACGGGCATCCAGGCCAGATTCAAGGCGATAATTCCGAGCAACGACAGCAGAGATGTAAGGAACTTTGAGCGTAGCATTGTAGTCACCTCCCTTTAATTCGCGGCGCCGGTTGGCTGGGCTAATTTTTGTAACGTACTTCCGTGAACCTGGGTCGGTGTCTGGGGTTGGCCCGAATGGCACAAATCACAGTTTTCCACCGACCACGCGACTTCTCCATTGTGGCACGCGCCGCAGTACTCCCCGTCGATGATTTTCAACATGTTGACGTCGTTACCGCCAGCCTCGAACTTAAAACCCAAATCCGCATGACAGACCTTGCAGCGGAACCGGATGCGGTGGAACCAATGGGGGAATACCACTGGACGGATACCGGCATCATCGGAATATTTATTCATCACCACGTCGCCAAACTCGGCATGGCTCACATTATGAGTCACAAACAACAAGCTCATCATTGTCAAGCCGGCGAGCAATACGCGTTTACAAAGTGTTAGCGCCATCAGTTTCTTCTCCTTCTCGGTTTATCTCCGGGTCGAGTATTACAGAGCAACAATATTCCATAAATCAGCGCACCAGAATAGGTGAACGAACAAACCGTCCATTTCGACTATATTGGAAATGCGCTTGAGTTCAAGTATCGTCAACTACGGCCACGACATCCAGCCTTCGGCCCGATGTTTTCATACTAGCCTCACCGGGTCGGCAAATTCTTGAGTTTCGTCAAGAAATGGGCAATATAACCCCCTGAATCTGAACGATTCACGGCTGCGACATGCGCGCAGCCGCGGTGGCCGCTGGGGTTTGAAGTCTAAGAAAAATCAACGGTGATGGAGTGATTCCGGCGATGTGCGCCGGCAACTTGCGCTCGATCAACCGAGACGCGGCTAAACGCCGTGCGCGTTTTCGGGAATCCCGGGGCGTCAGCGTCGCCGCATGACTAAATGCGTCAACCCGGTTTGATCCGAAATCTGTATGCTCCTTCGTCCCAGGTTGACCCAGCCCTTGTGTTCAAAGTCTTTCAGTTGCCGGCTGACTACTTCGCGGGCCGTACCGAGCTCGGTAGCCAGCTCCCGGTGGGAGGCCTGGATAATCTGATTGTCATCGCAATTCGTGAGTAGCCACTGGGCCAATCGCGTGTCGACATGGCCGAAGGCCACTTCCTCGAGCAGGACAATCAATTCGCTGATCCGCTCGGCATAACGCTGGTTCACGAACTGCCGAAACGTCTGAGACTGATCGAGCGCATGACGAAATTCCTTCGCCGGCAGCAACACAAGATGAGAATCCCGTTCAGCTACCGCCTCGGCCGGGTAGCGTTGCCCGCTCAGCAGCATGGCCGCGGTCACCGCGCAAGTCTGTCCACCACCGACACGGTACAATACGATTTCACGCCCCTTGCGCGAGACCCGGTAGACACGCAGGCACCCCTCCAGTAAAAAGAGGTAGTGTGTACACTCGTCGCCCTGCCGAAACACCAGAGACTGCGCCGGTAGCCGCATGGTCTTGGCCGCCATACTCGCCTTTTGCCACGCCGCATCGCGGCTTTGCGCCAGCGCTGGAAACGCCCGAAGCCAAAACGGCACCACGGTATCCGCGGTGTTTCGAAACACCTGGTCCGCCACTGCTTGACAACCCCCAAAACTCAGACTTTTTTGTTACCTAGCACTAATAAATTTAGTCCACGTTTGGGTATTTGTCACATTGAAATCAAGGGTGTTTCGTGCATCATTTGACCGCTGTCACCGGGCTATTTCACGCCGGCAAGCGCCGGTTATCGACGGTACGCAACTTGGACTGCGACCAGCCTTCGGACGGCGTTGAATTGACGCCGGTTTCACCCGCGAAGCGTTATCGTGACGCGCGTCAGGTCGAGGAGTTGTAAAAGCGCTATAAATCGTCGACATTACATTATTATGAACGGCGGATCTCCCCGGTCTCTGCCGCGTTGGAGGGCGGTCTGCCGGCGAGACCACTATCAAAGGTGACAAGAAACTGAATGATGCGCATAGCCCATCGCTTCAGCATACTGCAACCGGTCCTACGCACGGGGGTGGTTGGCTTATTGGCGGCGTTGTCAATTCTTTCTGCTGCCGGCTGTCAGCCTCGCGCCGCCGTCGCGCCGACTTATTCGGCATCGCCCGCACCCGCTGTCGTACCGGATCCCGAACAGGCGCGGATGGCAGAAGCACAAACCTCGGCACTCCCGCTGCCACCGGCGCCGCCGCCGCTTCAAAGTGGAGCAACGGAGCGCAGAGCATTAACCGATCGTGAACTCAGACTGAGAAAACCGGGCTTCTCCTATATCCGTCGCGGACTGCCCACAGAGGAGACCGAAACCGATCGCGCAATCGATGCCGCGGCCGAATCGCAGCCACCGCCGCCGGGGGAGACCGCACCGGACCTCGGCGAAACTGCGACGGCGCCAACGGCGCCCCCGCCAGCCGCACCGTCCCCGCCCGCGGCGCCACCTCTCCTGGACGAGGCGACGGCAATCCGCCCGGATCCGACCGCCGCGGCGCCACCCGAGCCACCGGCACCACGAATGGTGGAACGCGAGATCGCAAGAATTGAAGACAGCGCCACCCCGCCGCCGCTGTCGCCGGAGCTGACACCGGCAGACGACTTCATGACCAGCGGCCCCGGCCCTACGGCAACGGCTCGCGCCGCGCCGGATCCGGATTTTGAAGCGATGCCGGCGCCGACAAGGCCGCGCTGGGAAAACGTGCGAAGCGCGAAAGCGATACCCGACCAGAACAGCGTCTACGACGAGGACAGCCCGGGTTTCTCGACGTTACAGAAGGCAAACCAGGCCCTTCAAGGCTTCCCGGCACTCAACGAGCGGGGTGACCTGGACTGGGTAACGGCCCTCAGCAGTCGCTTGATAGATCCCAGGACTTCATTGTCGCGTAACGGGGAAATGCTGGTTATGGACCTGGACATTGTGATGAAAGACACGAAATCGACACGCTTTGTGCGCTTTCGGCACAAGACTCATACTCAGTGGCTGGAGTGCAGTAATTGCCACCAGCAGATCTTCAAACCCGTGATCGGCGCCAATCCGATATCGATGGCCGCCATTTTGGACGGCAAATACTGCGGCGTATGCCATAACTCCGTAGCTTTTAATACCAGCAACTGTGAGCGTTGTCACAGTGTTCCCAGGGACGGATAAGCAGCCGTTATTGCCAATCGGGAAGATGAGCACGATCGGCCCGCCAATCGCAGTAGCCTGATCAGCCGCCCACCGTCGGTCCCGCATTTCGTCCTCACGCCACTTGCTGGTGAATCCCAAGCTCAAACCGGGTGAAGGGAGGAAAAAATCCAGCGACCGCGTGCTGGTAACAACAGCGTGGGTTTGTTATACATAGCCACAATCACCAAAGGTAACAATGACATGGCGGACACTATTAAATTTTTGCTGAACGAATCCGATATGCCCAAATTCTGGTACAACATCGCGGCGGACCTTCCGGAGCCACCGCCCCCGGTGTTGCATCCCGGTACCGGACAACCGATCACACCGGATGACCTCGCGCCGTTGTTTCCCATGGCAGTAATCCAACAGGAAGTCAGCCAGGAACGTGAAATCGAAATTCCCCAACCGGTTCGGGACGTGCTGCAACAGTGGCGGCCGTCGCCGCTGCATCGGGCACGGCGCCTGGAACAGGCGCTGGATACTCCGGCGCGCATCTACTACAAGTACGAGGGCGTGAGTCCCGCCGGCAGCCACAAGCCGAACACCGCCATCGCACAGGCGTTCTACAACAAAGAGCAAGGCGTAAAGCGAATTACCACCGAGACCGGGGCCGGCCAGTGGGGTTCGGCGTTGGCGTTGGCAGGGTCGTTTTTCGGCCTGGAAATCGAGGTCTACATGGTGCGGGTCTCGTACGATCAGAAACCCTACCGCCGCGCGTTCATGGAGACCTTCGGCGCAACTTGCATCGCCAGTCCCAGCAATCGCACTGAATCAGGGCGCGCAATTCTGGAAAAAGATCCGGACAGCACCGGGAGCTTGGGTATTGCCATCAGCGAGGCGGTGGAGATGGCGGCGCAGCGCGAGGACACCAAGTACTCGCTCGGTAGTGTGTTGAATCATGTGTTGCTGCACCAGACCATAATTGGACAGGAGGCATTGCGACAATTCGAAATGGCTGACGATTATCCGGACATGGTCATCGGCTGCACCGGCGGCGGCAGCAACTTCGCCGGCATCGCATTTCCGTTTATCGGGCGTAAGTTGCGCGGCGAACAGGATGTCGACGTGGTGGCGGTGGAACCGGCAAACTGTCCCACGCTGACTAAGGGCGCCTATGCGTACGATTTCGGCGACACTGCGCATCTTACCCCCCTGGTCAAAATGCACACACTGGGATCAACCTTCGTGCCGCCGGGATTCCACGCCGGCGGCTTGCGATACCACGGCATGGCGCCGCTGGTAAGCCAGCTGTCTGACATGGGCGTAATCAAACCTCGCGCCTACGCGCAGGCGGCGTGCTTCGAAGCCGGTGTCACATTCGCCAAGGCGGAGGGGATCATACCCGCGCCGGAAGCGAATCATGCCGTGCGGGCAGCTATCGATGAAGCGCTGGTGTGCAAGGAATCAGGTCAAGGCAAGGCCATACTGTTCAACCTGTGCGGCCACGGCCATTTCGATATGCAGGCCTACACCGACTACTTCGCGGGCAAGCTGTTCGATCAGGATTACGACCCGTCCGAGGTCGCGATGGCGCTGGCCGGCCTGCCGTCGGTGGCCAGCGGCTGACCCAGCCATCAAGGTGCGTACACTTTAAGGCCGGTATTGCACCGCGCATTGACGACGCCGGCGACGAGATCGACCGGCAGCAACGTAACCGCGGCCGGCCACGGGACGCACAAATAAAACATAAGAAAAAAGGCCGGAGGTTGCCCTCCGGCCTTTGTCGTTACCCGCGCTTTTTAAACAAACTAATCGCTACCACCATCTACCCCATCAGCGCCTCTTCCTGTTCCGCGATCGGGATTTCTTACTCTTGTGATCGTCGTCCCTGCAATCCCGGTACGACTCGGAAGAGCGCTCAGACCTGGAGTCGTCATCCGATCGGGAATCAGATCGGGAATCATCGGAATCCGAATCGTGGTCGGGCGGGCACATATCCGGCGTCGGCGTCGGCGTCGGCGTTATTGTCGGCATCGGCGTTGGCGTCATTGTCGGCGTTGGCGTTGGCGTTGGCGTTGGCGTTGGCGTCGGCATCGGCGTCATTGTCGGCGTTGGCGTCGGCGTCATTGTTGGCGTCGGCGTTGGCGTCGGCGTAGGTGTCGGCGTCGGCGTAGGTGTCGGCGTTGGCGTCGGCGTTGGTGTCGGCGTCGGCGTAGGTGTCGGCGGCGGCAGCTGGGCCACAGGCGGATTGTCTATGCCTTGGTTGCCGCCACAGTCGATATCGTTACCGTCGACGACACCGTCGCCATCGTTGTCCAGACCAGTCAGCCCGACCTGCGCATCGGCGCAGGACGCGTCCAACAGAGTAATGACATTACCTCCGTCCGCGCGATAATTAAACGGTAATACGTCCTCTCCGGCGGTGATCACATTGGCCGGGTCGGCATCGGCGTGGCAACCGCCGCATATCTGTATCCCGGCACCCCAGTGGTGCTGGCGCAAACCGGCGCCTCGCTGCGTAATCGGGTATAGCGCGGGCGCGCCCGTGTCGAGACCGGCGTCTTCATCGCGGCCGTGACAACCGACACACCCCTGCACGCGGACGGGGCCGCCCGACTGGCCGGTCAGGACCGGCACCGGCGGATTAACCGTTATATCCATGTGACAAGTCTGGCACTGGACCAGTTGACCGCCGTCGATGAAATTCTTGTGGCCTTCCATCAAACTCGTACCCCAACCCTGGTCGATTCCGAACCTCTTGTAGGGGATATCCGTGAATCCGCCGTGGCAGTTGTTACACCCGGCCGAGTAAGCCTGATACGCGGACGCGCTGGACGTCCAAAACACGACAAGCAGCACTATCCCGATACCGCTCCCCCACAATCTGAAAGTACTAAATCGCTTCATCGCGAGCCCTCCTGCCAAGACGGAATGACGTTCTGGTTAGAATGATTCTGAAATCGTTTAGATCAACTTTTATACTGGCGCTGTCGTTTATCACTCGGAAAACCGGTCATTTCACTGCTACTGCGCGATTATCACCCTTCCTCCGGTCGCCGTGAAGTGTCTTAATCACTGAATCGCGTTGCACTTGAACTGCGTGGTAACGCGGATGTTGTACATCAAAACTAAACGCAGACATCGAACCAAAAGGCCGGAGGTTTCCCTCCGGCCTTTCTCATTACCGCGTTTTATGAACGACTGATATTCACCCGCAGCTACTCCATTAGCGCCACTTCCTCTTCCGCGATCGGGATTTCTTACTCTTGTGATCGTCGTCCCTGCAATCCCGGTACGACTCAGAAGAGCGCTCAGACCTGGAGTCGTCATCCGATCGGGAATCAGATCGGGAATCATCGGAATCCGAATCGTGGTCGGGCGGGCACATATCCGGTGTGGGCATCGGCGTCGGCATCGGCGTCGGCGTCGGCGTCATTGTCGGCATCGGCGTGGGCGTCGGCGTCATTGTCGGCATCGGCGTCGGCGTCATTGTCGGCATCGGCGTTGGCGTGGGCGTTGGCGTCGGCGTCGGCGTCGGCGCCGCACAATCCGGATCGGCAGCGTTGGTTAGATCGTCGCCGTCGTTATCGAGACCCAAAGTACGAGAACCGCTGCCGTCAGCGGGATTGTTAGGCTGCAAAAAGTCCTCGGTATCGCTGCAAGGATCAGTCGCTGTCGCCGCGGTCGCATAACCGGCCGGGGGTACGTCTTCGCCCACCGGCGTAAAATTAGCGGGATTTGCGTCCCCGTGGCAACCAGCGCAGGTCTCAATTCCATTGTTGAAATGATGCTGGCGCAGCCCGGCGGATCCCGTCTGCAAACCCACAGTGTTTCCGACGTCTTCCTGTCGGCCGTGACATTGTGTACAGCCCGACAATGTAGTGGGTGGAAAAGCGCCGCCTACGTGGCAGGTACCGCAATTATTATTGGCGTTTGCCGCGTGTGTGTTGTGTAAGGCGTTGGCGGTTCCGCCTGAAAACAGCGTGTGGCAACCCGCGCAACTTGACCAATTGGAAAAAGAAAAAGCCGGCGCGCTCCACGTCATGAGCGTCGCCGCCAGGCCGGCAACCGCGAGTGTCGCGATCCCCGCAGACATGGCTCTGTGTGTAAATGTGAAACATCGCCTCATCACAAACCTCCCCGGTTATTGTTTAAATATCAAGCTCCCGACATTCGGCGCCAACTTCCATTTGTCTGGAATTTCGCCCCACGTATCTCTCCGTTTGGACGCTCACCGTTGCAGCGTATTATCGCAAGTGACGATTTCACTGTATAGTGACTAAGTCACCGTTGCGCATCACTTGATCGACTTTCACCTTCCGACGCCCGCAAGGTTAAAGTCGTTACAGTACCAGCGAGTTATAACCCATTCCAGTCTGTTTTGTCATCCACCAAAACTACCAACTGCGAAATGATCAGACCGGCGGTATGATCCTGGTCAAGAATCGCCGAATTATTTTGAATCTCCGATGCGAGGTTCGAACTTACTGAGGCGAAATACTTCGGTGCCGAAAGCAGAAATCAAAAATTGGACAACGGCGCGAGAAGCGGGTGTGATGACTGAGCGGGGACGTACGAGCGGGCGGACCCGGCGACGATCGCTTCGAGCATGCCATGCGGTTGACTGCACAATTTTACCGATTTATACATTGACCGGACTGAGAACTCGTTTGGGTCGGTGTATGAACAGCTTGGTGAGATTGACGTTGTGCGGATCCTTATTGCTATGGTTCGGCGGTATCCCGGTGCACGCGTCGAGTACCGGAACGACGGGCTACTCCGGCAAGGATCCGGAACGCCATTGTTCGACTTGCCACACCGGTACGGCCGCGGAGCCGCAAGTCACCGTCGCCGGACCGGTGACCGTCGATACCGATTCCACGGTCACTTACAGCCTCAGCCTTCACGGAGAACCGGGGAATGTGGGTGGCTTGAACGTCGCTGCGGCCGCCGGCGCCCTGGCCGGAGCGGGAGACGACGTGGAGCTCGTCGATGGGGAACTCACCCACCGCGCGAACCGGGTTGCCGCCGACAACGGCACCGTCTACTTCAAATTCCGCTGGCGCGCGCCGCGCATTCCCGGCACCTACGCACTTTACGTCGCCGGTGTGTTGGGGGACGCGGATGGCCGGCCGACGGGCGACAGCGCTGTGCACAGCGAATTGAGGGTACAAGTTATCGACCGCAGCGCGGCGGCCAACGAGCCTCCACTTGCCCACCTGCAGGTCCCGCCGGCGGCGTTGGTAGGAGAAAAGGTGCTATTGAGCGCAAAGCATTCTGCGGACTCCGACGGCGACATCGTATCTTACGCATGGGACTTCGGCGACGGCGAAACAGCAACCGGGCAAGCGCCTATGCTGCAGCATAAGTATGCGGCGGCCGGTGTCTACACGCTGCAGGTGGCGGTTACCGACGACGACGGCGCCACCGTCTCGGCCTTGGGCCAGATCGAGATAACCGACACCGATAACGGAACTGAGATGAAACGTCCCCTGGCCGTACCGGGGGATAATTACGACGTCGCCTTCGGCGACCCCGTGCAGTTCGATGGCAGTCAGTCCCGCGCCAGCCATGAGGACGGTCAAATCGTGTCGTTCGAATGGGACTTTGGCGACGGTTATCAGGGCGGTGGTATTGCGCCCACCCATTTTTATGCAAATCCCGGACCCTATATCGCCAGACTGACGGTTCGGGACGACAGCGGTCTGCCTCATTCGGCGATCACGTCCGTTACTGTCCGGGGCCGCGAGTTACCTCGGATCGCGAAATTCAAAGTACCGCACAAGATTGTGCTTGAAGACAATCAGCCTCAGCCACGGGGGCTGGACGTGACGGCGGACGTCGTCGGCTTGAGAGCGGACGCGTCGCGCTGTGGTATCGTTTATTTACGGCGGAATAGTCAAACCGTCCAGGAGCAAACGGTTTGCTTTCTTGGGGCGGAGCCGCGATTAATGACATTCAATCACGTATTTACGGAGAACGATATTCCGTCGGTCACATGGACTGCGTACCTGGTGCTCGGACCGGACCTGGTGAGCAAGCATCGCACGAAGCAAACCCAGGTCGAGACGGCTCCGCGGGATCAGTCCGGGGCTGCGAAAAGTTGACGGGCCCCGATGACAGCTCGATGGCGCCGGAGAGGCCGTTAATACACGAAACGTGGGTGGCGCGCGGACATTGTCCGCAGAGAACCGGTGTGTTCACCGGCCACGGCCACAAGCTTTTGCTCACACTGTGTCTCATCACGGGACTGCCGCCGTTGGTGAGCTGCCACCATTTATCGCCGCCGCCGTTGACTATAGCGGCCACGCAACCGGCGGACCGGGCCGAAGGCGTGGAGCCAGACACTCACATCTCCGCGATTCTGACTGGCACCGTGGACGACTCGCCACCCCTTTCGCTGACACTGAGCGACGGCAAGACAAAAATCCTGGGCGCCGTCAGTGTCGATGTGGACGCGCGGACCATTAGCTTGGCACCGGCGCGCGCTCTGGCGCTGTCGACCGCTCACAGCGCTACGCTCACTTTACCGCGACAGAGCCAGGGTGGCGCATCCCCCAGGCGGCTCAAATGGTCGTTCACTACCCGTGATGTCGCTGCCTGGCAGTTCGTGGACGGCGGTGGCCTGAACTGGAGCGTCGACTGGGATACTTATTTCCCGCAGCTGACCGCGCTCGGTAACAAGCTCTACGCCGCCTGGCGGGAAATGCCTTACCTGCACGGACCGATGCAGCTGCGCGTCGCCGTCTACAACGGCGACGATGCCGCACCGGCCTGGCGTTTCGTCGACGGCGACACCTCCACGGGGGGTATTAACTGGGACCGGAACCGGCACGGGTTCGCCATCCAGATCACCGCCTTCGAGGGCAGGTTGTACGCCATATGGGAAGAAAACAGCGTCACCGTGAGTCAGATCCGGGTCGCAGTGTACAACGGTGATGACGACCATCCCGCTTGGACGTTTGTCGACGGCAATGGGCCCACGGGGCTCAACCACGACCCCAAGTTTGTCGCGTCCTATCCGAATTTGACCACTTTTGCCGGCAAGCTCTATGCCGTCTGGAATGAACGATACGGCCGCGCGCGCCAAATCCGCGCGGCGGTCTACAACGGCAACGACCGGGCGCCCGGCTGGCGGTTCGTGGACGGCGATACCGCCGACGGGATCAATTACAACCCCGCGCGCAGCGGATTTCATCCGCAGCTCACCGCATTCGGCGACAAACTGGTGGCCGCGTGGGTGGAGCGCAACCGCAGCGCCGACCAGATCCGCATCGCCACCTATAACAGCGTTGACCGTGCGCCGGCGTGGACTTTCATCGACGGCGGCGGAGACAGCGGCATCAACCGAGATGCCGCCAGGTCCGCGGCCTACCCGGAGCTGGCCGTCTACGCGGCGCGCCTGTACGCGATCTGGACGGAAAAAGATGCGCATGATACCAACCAGGTGCGGGTAGCGGTGTACAACGACGACGACAGCGCACCGGCGTGGACTCCGGTCGACAGCGGCGGAGTCAGCGGTCTCAATCGGAACCCGGAGCGCATGGCCTATGAGCCGCAGCTCACCGCGTTCGGCGCCAGACTGTACGCCACGTGGTACGAGGGCGATCACAAGGGACGCGGACAAATCCGCGTTGCGGTCTATAACGGCGACGATGGCGCGCCGGAATGGACGTTCGCCGACGGCGGCGGTAGACACGGCATCAACAAGAATCCGCGGCGCTCGGCGCTCGACCCGCAGTTGACGGTGTTCGATTCCCGGCTATACATTACCTGGAAGGAACTGATTGGTAGCCGTGGACAAAGGGTGCATGTCGCCGTTGGCCGCTAGTCTGAAGGGGCGGAACTGTTGCAAAAATGTGCCAAGATGTCCGGCGAGCCACTGTTCCCGCGAATCGAACAGTACGCGCTGCAAACCGAAGACCGGGCAAAGTTGGGAACAATCCGATAGCAAGATGCAAAAAATCACAAGGAGCGGAACCGCATGCTCACGCGCCGCCTGCTAGGCTCATGATGTCGCGTGCCGTACTGATGGTGCCGGCGTTCGTAGCGCTGTGGGTCGGCGGCGCGGCGGCCGATGCGGCGAGCGGCGGGATGATCGGCCATTCAGGAAAGGATCCCCGCTACGACTGTTCGGACTGCCACCACGGCAGCGCCGGCGAACCACAGATTACGGTAGCGGGGCCGGTTAGCGTGGATATCGATTCCGCCGTCACCTATACCATCAGAATGTACGGTGAGCCCGGGAGTTTTGGTGGTATCAATATCGCCGCGTCCGCCGGGACGCTGGGCATCGCCGACGATGACACACGCGTGATCAATGGAGAATTGACCCAACGTGCAAGCCGCGTGGCCGACGACACCGGAACCGTCCGCTTCGGCTTCCGTTGGCGCGCGCCGCCGCAACCCGGGCCGCAGACACTGTATATCGCCGCGGTGTTGGGCAACGCGGACAGCAGTCCGGCCGGCGACAACGTGGTGCAAACCAGCACACAAGTCAACGTCATCGACCGCAGCGCGTCCACTAACGACCCCCCACGCGCACAACTGCAGCTCCCTGCCGCGGTCACCATCGGCGAAAAAGTCATGTTCAGCGCGGTGCAGTCAAATGATGAGGACGGGAAGATCGTCTCTTACGCCTGGGATTTCGGTGACGGCGAAAGCAAGACCGGAGCGAGCCCGGTCGCGCATCATGAATACAAGACACCCGGGTTGTACACGCCGCAGGTCACGGTCACCGACGACGATGGCGCAACCGGCTCGGCGCTGGCGCAGATTGAGATCACCGCTCTGGCGTCCGGCAATCAAGAAAAATCTCCCGCGGCGGTGGCCGGGGGGCCTTATGAAGTGGCGTTCGGTGATCCCGTGCAGTTCGATGCCGGCGACTCGCGGCCCGGCATGGAGAAGGGACGAATTGTCGCGTATGAATGGGATTTTGGCGACGGCTATGCCGGTAGCGGCGTGGCGCCACGGCATTATTACGCGCAGCCGGGTGCTTACATTACGACACTGACGGTGTGGGATGACCGTGGACTGCCTGGTTCCGCGAGGGCCATGGCAAGGGTTCGCAAAGGCGAGTGGCCGAGAATCGGAAAACTGCGGGTGCCCGCCAAGGTGTCGCTGACGGACGGACTGCCGGCGCGGCGCACTTTCAACGTAGTGGTGAATATCGCCGGCCTCGGCGCGGGGATAACACGCTGCGGGGTGGTACACCTGGAGCGCAATAACCAACCCTATCAAAACAACATGATCTGTTTCGTCGGCTCAAGGCGGCAGCGCATCATATTCGAGCACGACTTCACCGAGGCCGACGCCCCGTCGGTGAGCTGGACTACTTATGTGGTGCTGGACCCGGATATCGAGAGCCGCCGCGAGACCAAGACCACCGGCGTGCAAGTCGCCTCCAGCGGGCAGTCGGATACCGCGACGCGATGACCGGGTTCGCCACCAAGCTCGCCGGTATCACCCTGCTGGCAATCTTCGCCACAGCTGTGCCGGGCTGCGCCACCGGAACCGGCGACGGTGGCGCCACCCCACCGGTGGCGGCACTGGTTTTTGTCAACGGCGGTTGTTTCCAAATGGGGGACGTGTTCGGCGACGGCGAAGCCGACGAAAGACCGGTACACAAAGTGTGCGTGGATGATTTTTATCTGGCGGAACATGAGGTCACCCAGGGACAGTGGATGGCGGTCATGGGCGACAACCCGTCACACTTCCAGGACTGCGGGCTCGATTGCCCGGTGGAGAACGTATCCTGGGACGACGCGCAGGCCTATATCGCCCGGCTCAACAAATTAACCGGCAGCCGCTACCGGCTTCCCACCGAAGCCGAGTGGGAATATGCCGCGCGGGACCGCGGGCTGAGAATGAAGTGGGCCGGCACCAACGACCCCTCGAAGCTGGGCGACTTCGCCTGGTACGGGGGGAATGCCGGCGGCCGGGCTCATCCGGTCAAGACCAAGAAGCCCAACGCCCTGGGTCTGTACGACATGACCGGTAATGTGAACGAGTGGATGTCTGACCTTTGGGGAAAGCGTTACTACCGGGACAGCCCGCGCGAAAATCCCCGCGGGCCGGACACTGGCGTGGGCCGCGATTCACGCGGCGGCTCGTGGTGGAGCGTTCGCAAATTTACCCGCATCGCCAACCGTTACGCGGACGATCCGGGTTTCCGCGCCGGCAACCACGGATTTCGCCTCGCGCGCGACGGCGAAAGCAAGAACTGATGCGTCTGCTTCGGCAAGCGTCGATGATTCGTCAGCGCGACGGCGCAGGCACGGTGCAACGAGTCTGGCGCGCGCCGCAGCCGATCCTGCTCGCTGCCGTCGTGGCTCTGAGTGCGGCGGCTTGCGTGCGCACACCGTGCACCTGTCCGGAGTCTACCGCCGCAGACGAACCGGTGGCCGACGCGGCGGCCCTGGCGGCGACGGCGGATTATGTTGATCCCGCCACCGGCATCGGCTTCGTGTTGGTTAAGGGCGGCACCTTTCAAATGGGCGATACCCACGGCGATGGTTCCCCCTCCGAAAGACCGGTCCACCCGGTGACGGTGTCCGATTTTTACATCTCCCAGACTGAAGTGACCCAGCGGCAGTGGACCCGCATCACCAATTACAATCCGTCGCACTTCCGCGGCCCGCATCTGCCAGTGGACCAGGTGTCCTGGAACGACATCCAGGAATGGCTGGCCAAGTTGAACAAAAAAACCGGCCGCCGCTACCGGCTGCCCACCGAAGCCGAATGGGAGTACGCCGCGCGCAGCGGCGGCAAGGACGAGAAATGGTCAGGAACCTCAAATCCGAAAGAAATCGGCGACTACGTGTGGTACCGGGAAAATTCCAACGACCGCAGCCACCCGGTGGCGACTAAAAAGCCCAACGGCCTGGGCATTTACGACATGAGCGGCAGTCAGTGGGAGTGGGTACACGACCGGTACGATTTCCCGTTTCCCGCCGAGCACCAGGTGAATCCAACTGGCCCTGAACAAAGTCTCAAGAACGACTACCGCACCTATAAGGGCGGCGCATGGGATTACGTTCCGCTGATCGTGCGCACCACCATGCGCAGCGGCAAGGAACCGAGCTATAAGCGCCGCTGGATCAGTTTCCGTATCGCCATGGACACCGGCAAAAATACCGAAGAGGAACGGCGCAAATGAAAAAGGCCGGGGTCATCGCCCCGGCCTTTTGATCAATGCGTTAACGCGTGAGGTTGCAGCTTAACTGCTGTGGTCATCACTGCTGTGGTCATCGCCTCCCTTTCGATGATAACCACTACTGCTGTCGTCGTCATCGTCGCCGAAGTCCCACTTGACACCGTGACAAGTCTGGCAGTTGGGTCCAATCCCCATCCCGCCGCGCTCGAGGCTGTGGCAGCTACCGCATCCAGAGGCATCCCATTCGGCCTGGCTCCAGTTCTCGGTACAATCGCGATGAGTCTCGAAGGCGGTGTTGCCTGGAAAACCGCACACAGGGATATTCTGCATGATTGAACAGTCGCCCATGGTGCCTCCGCTGGTGTCGTCGTCGCCGGCATTACACCCAAACGACGGGCCGTCCGCCAGCACCGGCGCAAAAGACGTTGTCACCATGACACCCGTAGCGAACACTCCGGTGATCATTAATGCACCAATGGCGCTCAATAGTTTCTTACCCGACATAGTTTGATCTCCTCTGCTAGTGAGTATTATTCGATAGTAATTTTTCGAAGCACACTATGGCGCCCGACGCAACCTCGCTGTCCCATCTTCCGTGTTCGAGGGTAACGTATTATGTGGATGTCAAGTCGATTTGTCGACACCAAGATGCAAACATGGAAGAAAATTTGATCTATGCCGTAAATACGATCAAAATTTTTTGTACGGTTGAACGCGAGTTTGTGACTTTGTCTCCGAATCGAATGAAGAAACTGTGACTTAGTCACCAGCAGCAAGGTGGTACCGTTCCCGCGGAGACGGTCGCGAATGTTTACGCATGTCATTCATCGGCCGCACCTGGTCATCCATCGGCAATGAGCCACCCGGCCGCTGACGCCGAAACCAAATCCGTACACGGTTACTGGCATTACCCTAGCCGGATCAATGTTGCGCTAATGCGCCAAGCGACTATTTCTGGAAAGACCTATCACGATCGGACACCGTACCTTCGTGGCACTGAGGTTACGAGTGTTTGCGCCGCAACAAACCCGGAATGGTCGCCAGCCCGCATTTCTCACCAGGATCCCGGATGCTGGCGCAGGGCTCGTGCGGCCCAGCTACTATTCATGGCACGTGGTTACGACGCCCGCAATTTTGGTTCAATGAAGATACTACTCAGACTATTGGGACTGCTTGCCGAGAATAGTAGCTGGACGCCCGGTGAGAAATGCGAGCTGCGCTAGCGCGCGGCGAAACCGGTGTCTTGGGATGTCGGCATTTGACTGGCAACGCCGACACGGTCACGTCCGTTGACCTTCGCGAAACGCAGTGCTCGATCCGCTTCGTTGAAGATTAATTCGAAATTGTCCTGCTGCGTTCTTAGATCGGCGACGCCCAGACTGACTGTAACGTTTATTTCCCCAGCGGTGGTTTTAATCGGTGTGCCGCGAATAGTGGCGCACAAACGTTCCGCGACTTGACCCGCAACCACGATCTCCGTCCGCGGCAACAACAACACAAACTCATCACCCGCGTAACGCGCCAACAAATCCTCTTTTTCTACAGCCCGCCGCAGTCGATTTACCACCGCCGCCAACACTTGATCACCTACCGCATGTCCGTAGGTATCGTTTATGTTCTTGAACTTATCTATATCAGCGATGACTACCGACAATGGCGACTGGCTCCTTTGCGCCTGCTCCACCAGGCGCGGGGCCACTTCGTAGAGGCCACGGCGATTCTGCACACCGGTCAGCACATCACGATCCAGTTCGTCACGCAGCGCCACCACCGGCCGCATGAATCGTCTCGCCATCAAGAACGCCACCAGCGTAATCCCGCCGCTGACGAGAATTGCGAGAACGATCTTGTTCCGTTCACTGCGGCGTATGGGTCCGATGAAATCCGTGTCCGCAACGTACACGCCTATTACCCACGGCCAGGGACTCATCTTCGGAAACGGTCTGAAGATTGCGTGATACATCTCCCCGGCAACATCAAACGATGCCTGCAGGGTGTCTTCGACATTCAACCACGCAAAGTTGAGAAGCTCACCCGGGTCCCTGAATACCCGGATCGCCGCCTTCTCGATGGGATCCTCGAGTTCTTCGATCCGCGTCAAGCGCAGCTCACCGGTCTCGGCGTCGCGACTGACACGCTGTTCGTGAGAGTGGGCGATGTAGTCCCCCTGACGGTTGATTATGAGCGCCGCACCGCGGGCGCCAACACTCTGCTCACTGAGAAATTCCGACAGCTTGCCGATCTCCAAATCAACACCTACAACCCCCGAGACGGCGGCGTCACGATTGAATATCGGTGTCGCCGTGGTGATTCCGGGTGTTTTGGCGGTAAAAAACACGTACGGATCGGTCCACACCACGTCCTTCTTCGCCAGCGCATTTTTGTACCAAGGTCGAGTGCGTGGATCATAAGTATCGGCGGTCACGTCCTCGCGCGCGACCAATTTAATTGACTCATCGAACCAACGGTTTTCAACCGCGCGCACGCCGGCGCTTAGTTCTATGGTTTTGACCAGATACGCATGCTCCCCCGCGTCGCGCTCCCGTCTGACCATCAGAAACTGTCCATTCCGGTCGCCGTAATAAACCGAATCAAGTTGCGGAACCACCTGTAATTGCTCGATGAAGTACCGCTCCATCTCGGCGCGCCGTGACCAGCTGATCATCCCCGCTTCAAACAGGCGCCGCGACAGCTCGGCGACGTTTTGCGCAGGTGTGAGAAAACCTTGCGCATTCTCTTTGATTTCATCGATGACTCCCCCCATGGTGCGCTTCATATGCTCCCGCAGCACCTGTTGCTCATTGACGTGCTGCGACAACAGGATGCCGGCAACCGTTACGACCTGAAGAAGAACCAGACCGATAACTATCACGAATCGTAGCGATCTTTGACTGGGGAGTGCGCGCGCCGGCGCCAGCCCGGCGCCGTGCCATGCCGCGGCCGCTGATTCAGCAACCCCTGCGTCCCGGCTGACCTGCTGCTCACCCGGGACCCGGGTAGAGTTTGCTAGCTTATTGAGGGTCATTATCTATACTCTCTATAAGGTAGCCCAAGCGTCAGGGTTTTTTGAGTTCTCGCGTTACAAAGTTTCACAGATACGATTTTGCCATTGCGATAGGCTAGTTGCCCAGGGGTGCCACGGGTGCTCCGGTGCAGCCAAAATCGATCCAGGGGGTGTCACATGTTCAAGCGCAAGCGCGCCAGACGGGTCATATCGGAGGATAACGCCGATCACGAGTATTCTGCGGTCATCCAGTCGCTGAGCCCGCATCTCAAAGACAAAGACCATGCCAAATGGTGGGATAGATGGCAGGCCGACCAGATGGAATTCGAACAATCGCCGTTTTTACGCGTCGTGTCGTTCACCAATGAGGTGTGTCAGGCACACGGACTTGACCGGAAAACCCGCCGGAGAATAAGGGATTCACTCTGTAAGTCCCTGTTGCTCAACAGCAATCACGACGCCGCGTAACGATCCTGCACGCCCGGGAGCGATCTTGGCGGCCACCTCCCGCGCGGCATGTCACCGCCGGCTTATCCACACAAGCTGTGGATAAGCCTGTGGAAAAGCCCTTATTGACCGGCGCATCTGCCGCGCCGGCCTTGACCTTGATCAATTTGATTAATTTTTGAGCGATCTGGGTTTCATCAGCATTTACATAGAGTTACAGCATCTTATTAAGGTTGCGAATAGAAAGTTGCGGCTAAGTTTCACATATTTGCAACATCCGTAACGATCTGTGCACAAGTCGGACCGGCGCCGGAGCGCGTGTCCGCCACTAGCCCGTATATTGCATCAGTATCTGGGAAGCTGGCGCAGGACAGGGGCGGCTGAACGCCGGACTGGAACGAAAGTCATAGCCGTAGCTATGGCTTGAGTGAAGTCCGTTCTGGCGGCACCCGCAACGTCATTTCCACGAACAGACATCTTAAAATCGCTTTAATCTCTTAATGTAAGAATAGTAGCTGGGCGACTGGTGCAATATGCGGGCTAGCCCGGAAACTGCACCAAGGATCGCGAAAGCTGGCGAAGAGACTTGTCCTGAGCGTAGTCGTAGTATCGGACGTCTGAACGCCGCGTTGGAGCGAACCCCATAGCTGGCTATGGGTTGAGTGAAGCGCAAGTGCAGGCGTTCGCGATTGAGCCAGGGCCGTCGCTCCGGCTCGACGCGGGGCCCCGCCCTACCTTTAAAGTTGGCCGCACACCGATCCTGCACCGGCTTTCCGGATGCCGGCGGAATATGAGGACTCGACCGGCCGGGACGCCGGGCAAGCTACAATGGGGCCGTTTGTCAGTGTGATGGACCAGTAGACATGAATCACGAACACGAGAGCGTGCCCGGACTGGCCCGAAGGCTGGCCGCGATCTGCTACGACGCCCTGCTGCTGGCCGGCCTGCTGTTGATTGCCGGCGCTCCACTTCCGCTGGTGCCGGAGTCGGCGCAGAAGCTGTGGTGGGTGCGGCTGATAATACAAACCTATCTGCTCGCGTGGTGCTTCCTTTTCTTCGGCTGGTTCTGGGTGCATGGCGGCCAAACTCTAGGTATGCGCGCCTGGCGTATCCGGGTCGTCCAGGACGACGGTGAAAACGTGCGTTGGTCGCGCGCGGCGATGCGCTTCATGGCGGCGATCTTGTCGTGGGCGATCGCGGGTCTGGGGTTCTTGTGGATCCGTTTCGATCCCCGGGGTATGGCGTGGCACGACCGCCTGTCAAAAACCCGGTTGACACTGTTACCGAAGGCGCGTCGGCACAAGAATTGAGCACGATGCCCGCGCTCCGCCGGCGTTCAAAACACCCGGCGCAGCATCAACATCGCAACGCCGAGAAATGCCATTGTCGGGATCAGCGCACCGAGCAAAGGATAGATATCATAGACCAACACGACATAGCCGAATCCTTTATCCGCCACGAAAAACCCCAGACCGAGCATAATTCCGATAAACAGGCTGCGGCCCAGTCCGCCGCTTCGAGCTTGGCGAAAAACAAATGGAATCGCAAGGATGACCATCACCGCGGTGGAAAACGGTGTGATGATTTTGTTCCAGAAAGCAAGCCTGTAGGCGCTGGTGTCCTGATTATTGTCATCGAGATGGCTGATATATTGCCACAACTGCCAGGCTGATAGTTGATCCGGTTTGATCAGGAAAACCGATAGAATTTGTGGAGTCACGGCGGTGTTCCAATAAGCCGCGGTAGCAGTCGTTGATTCGGCACTCTCGGGATTAATGAACGTTTGTTTAATCCCCCGCAATTGCCATCGGTCCTGCTCGAAGTCGCCGCTGTCCGCGTACACCAAGGAACGTAACCGGCTGTCATCATCGAACTCGAATAGGCGCACCTTCAGCAGCGACAAGTCGGGTAGCACCTCGCTGATATTGACGTAGGTCTTGCTGTCCCGCATCCACAAGCCGAAGTTTGTCTGTTGCTTGATGTTCTGCTGTAACGCCTCAGCGCGACCGCGCTGCGCCGCGGTCTCCGTAATCGGTGTCACGACCTCGCCGATAAGAATAGCGACCGCCACGAGAATGGCGCCGAACTTCAGCACCGAAACGATCAATCTATTGGTGGACACGCCCGCTGCGCGAAGGACCACGAGTTCCGAATCTCCGGCTAATGAAGACAAACCCAGCATCGACCCAAGCAAGGCGGCCATTGGAAAGATTTCATATATGGTTTTCGGCGTTGACAACACGACGTAACGAAACGCCTCCCACAGCCCGAAACGGCCGGTTCCCATATCTCCCAATTGGTCGACGAAGGTTATAAAGGTGAAAAGTCCCAACAGTACAGCGAACACAATCAGCGTGAAATGCAAAATCGTTTTAGCGATATGTAAATCGATGATTTTCATCCGCTACCAAACCGTAAGCGCAGCCGGGGAACCAATGACAGATTGTTGGCGCGACGATAAAATAAAAACAGCGCCAACAGCAGAAATACTCCGTGTATCCACCATAACCCGGTATTGGGGTCCACCCTGCCCTTTTTTACCAACGCGACGGCAAAACCCAATAAGTTGGTGTAAACGAAATATATCAAGAACGCGAACAAGGTGTTGAGAATGCGTCCTGAGCGCGGGGCTGAATAACTGAATCCTAGAGCGAATAAGCCCAGCACGGGCACCACCATTACTTTGGCGATACGCCAATGCCATTCTCCGACCAACTGCGGATTGTTCGACTTTCGAATCTCGCTGCTGGGGCGGGCCTTTACCGGCGCTATGGAAGGAATTTGACTTCTCGGTTCAATCCGCAGTGCGTAGCTCTCGTAATCCAGAATACGGTAATCCGGCTCACCGGGATTACCCTCATAGCGTGTGCCGTTTTTTAACACCAGGAAATGGTCGCCGGTCATTTCATCAATCCGCTGATAGGCATGTTTCGCAACCACGATTCCTTCCTTACCGAAGGATGACTTGTATACGAAAACGTTTTCGTAGCGGTTGGCCTCCTTGTCGAAGCGCTCGACGAAATAGACGCCTTTTCCCTTCCGCGTCTCCATGAATACACCCGGGATTACGCCGGATATCTCACTGCGGTTGCGATACTCCATTTCCAGGCTCCACCCGGCAGTTAGAGACAGGGGGGTCAGATAGAAAGAAAATATAGCCACCACCGTTGCAACCAGCGCGACTAGAAATGACAGCGGTTTGAGGAAATTTACCAAACCCACGCCACAAGCGGACAGCACCGTCATCTCGTTGTCGCGGTGCCAGCGCCCCATCACCATCAAGATGGCAATATAGAGCATTAACGGCAGTATCACGTCCAGGTAACCGACCAGTTTCAACACCACCAGCACCAGCACACTCTCAACTGGAATGTCGCCCTGGGCCGCCTGGTGCAGGAATCCCAGCATCCGCACCACGAGAAAAATGGTCAGTATCACCAAAGTCACGGCAACGCTGGTGTGCAGCACTTCCCGGACTAATGCTCGATTAATAATCAATCCCGTTTACGAACTCCGCTTTTAATACTGTTAAATCCCCGGGGGAATGCTTCACCACCGACAACCGGGTACAATGATCCACCCGGTGGGGGTGGTAACGTAAGAGCGTAAAATAGTGGGTGATTTAACACAATCGGAGCGGAGATACACGTGAAATTTGCAGCGAGATTGGGCGAAATCCAGGACCAGACCACGGACTGTTTGGTAGTGGGGATTCTCCAGGGCGCGGGACTCAGCGGTGTGGCGCGGCAGGTGGATCGCGTTACCGACGGTGCAATCTCTTCCCTCGTCGAAAAGGGTGACATCGCCGGCAAACAGTCACAAACCGCATTGCTTCGCAATGTCCCCAATATGGCCTGCGCACGACTGCTGGTGGTGGGATTGGGCAAACCCGAGAATGTGAAACTCGGCACTTACCGCAATGCATGCTTCACGGCCGCCATGGAGTTGAACAAGACCGGCTGCCGGGACGCCCTGTTCTGCCTGCATGATAGCGACAAACCCAAGGCCGATTTGAGCCAGAAAGTCAGGCATGCCGTTGAGGCGATCGGCGACGCGGTCTACCAATTTGACGAGCTGAAATCCAAACATGACGCGAATAGCACCTTAACAACTGTGGATTTCTTTGTTCATCGGCGAAACCAGATGCCGGGGCTGCAGACCGGTGTCAAACAAGGCGGCGCGATCACTATGGGCAAGAAGTTTGCCAAGGACCTCGCCAACCTGCCGGGCAATATCTGCACTCCGACCTATCTCGCAGACCGTGCGAGATCGCTGCGTAAGTCCCACGAATTGAGAATCACGGTGCTCGACGAGGATCGCATGGAACAGCTCGGCATGGGGGCTTTGCTTTCGGTGTCCAGAGGAAGTCGGCAACCGGCCAAATTGATCATTGTGCGACACGACGGCGGGCGCAAGAACGCCGCGCCGGTGGCGCTCGTCGGCAAGGGGCTGACATTTGACGCCGGCGGTATTTCCCTGAAGCCTGCGGAAAAAATGGATGAAATGAAATACGACATGTGCGGCGGGGCAAGTGTGCTTGGAGCACTGTTGGCAGCCGCCGAGATGAAATTACCGATTAATATCGTTGGGGTCATCCCCAGTTCGGAGAACCTGCCCGACGGCGATGCCAATAAACCGGGGGACATCGTCACCAGCATGTCCGGCCAGACCATCGAAGTATTGAATACCGACGCCGAGGGTCGTTTGATACTGTGCGACGCGCTCACCTACACGCAAACATTCAAGCCTGAGGTTGTCGTCGATATTGCTACGCTTACCGGGGCGTGTGTGGTCGCCCTGGGAAAACAGGCGAGCGGTTTGATGGGCAATGACCAAAATTTGATCGAGGAACTCCTGGAAGCCGGAGAAACCAGCCTGGACCGCGCCTGGCCGTTACCGTTGTGGGACGAATACCAACCACTGCTGAAAAGCAATTTTGCCGACATGGCCAATATCGGAGGTCGCTACGCAGGCGCCATTACCGCGGCGTGCTTCTTGTCGCGGTTCACCGAGAAATTCAAGTGGGCGCATCTGGACATCGCGGGAACCGCCTGGCTCGAGGGTGGAAAAAAGGGCGCCACCGGACGCGTGGTCCCGTTATTGACGCAGTTCTTAATTAATCGCAGCAGCTGAGTTCCGACCACGCACAACATGCCACGGGTCGATTTTTACGTGATCAATAACCACGTCGCAGACGGCAAATTACGATTTGCGTGCCGATTGGTACAAAAGATCTATACTCTGGGTAAGTCGACGTATATTCACGCGGCCAGTGAGGAGCAAGCGCGGCAGCTGGATGATTTGATGTGGACGTTTGACCAGAGCAGCTTTCTCCCGCACCAAAGGCAAGCGGCGGCGGACGGAATCGAAGCGCAGGCGCCGGTCGTGATCGGCCACGAACCACCGCCGCAAATTGGAGCGGGGGATGTCCTGATCTCGTTGCTTGAGCATGTGCCGGACTATGCTGATCGCTTCGAGCGGGTTGCGGAATTAGTGGATAATGAGCCGCGCGACAAACAGTCGGCCCGGGAACGATTTCGCTATTATCGAGAAAGAGGTTTTGAGCTAGAAACCCATCAGGTGACGATTTAAGCGCATGTTCTTTCGCCGCAAGAAACAACCCGACACAGATCAGACCGTACTCACGGAGACGCTGCGCTCCCTGGAAGATCTCATCGCCGAACCGCCCGAACCCGCAGCTGCCGGCAACGGGGAAGCGCCTGTTGCTTCCGCATCGCGAGAGAGCGGCGCGGACTATGATTCACACGGCGGAGCGGCGCCTGAAATCCCGCCCGGGGACTCGGACCTGACCGCAGACGTTCCACCGGTGGAGGTCACTACTGATCAGGACCTGCCGGTACTCACCGAGGTGGTGTTCATGCCGATTCCGCGCGTGCAAACCGCGTCACCGGCCATTGCCCGGGCGTCAACGGCTATCGACACGGCCCAGCAGACGATCGCTAAGCAACTGATCCATGCGGTGGAGGACCGGCTCGACACCGGCGATCGACCGCTGGATCCGGAGCTGACTCAGGATCTTCAGCAGGCGGTTTCGGCGTCCTTGGAGGACTGGTCGTTACGGACGCAGGAAATACTTCTGCGGCGTTTCACCCCCTCCGACCGGGAGTAATGTAACCTCATCCCGTACCCGATGTCGGCCCCGGGGCGCCGCAACCGCTAAACTCGCGTCCCGCCCTCGCGTATAATTCGCCCGCTCTTGTCAATCAACATTGGATCCATCCCAGCTTGGGAAACAATCCCGCACAGTGCATCAAGACGGCGAAATTTAAGAATGAACTTTACGCGTAACGACACCAATTCGTGCCATCCGGTTTTTCGCAACTTTTATTCGAGAGGATCTCAGTCGCGGCGCCGGCCCGGCCGCAACCGCCAGGAGGCGCGCTTCACTCCAGGCACAGCTGCGGCTTCGTGTTTCACTCCAGCGCCGCGTCGTTGCCAATCGACCCGTTCGCCATCAGCCGCGATCCCCGGCTCAATACGCGGGCCAAGTTCATGACATCACAACGAGAAAAGACATACGATCCGAGCGCCATCGAAACCCGGATTTATGAACGTTGGGAGCGCAATGGCTGGTTTGCGCCGTCCGGTGATGGACCGGCTTACTGCATTATGATCCCGCCACCGAACGTGACCGGCAGTCTGCACATGGGGCACGCGTTTCAGGATACGATTATGGACGCGCTGATTCGCTACCACAGAATGCGTGGGTACCGAACGTTGTGGCAGGCAGGCACCGACCACGCGGGCATCGCCACGCAGATGGTGGTTGAACGCCAACTGGAGGCCGAGGGCCGGACCAGGGTGGCGCTGGGCCGTGAAGCGTTCGTCAAACGCATCTGGAAATGGAGAGAGCAATCCGGCGGCACGATCACGCAGCAGCTGCGCCGCATGGGTGCGTCGTTGGATTGGAACCGCGAGCGATTCACCATGGACCAGGGCTTGTCGGCGGCGGTGCAAGAGGTATTTGTCCGGCTGTACGAGGAGGGATTGATTTATCGCGGTAAACGCCTGGTAAATTGGGACCCGGTGCTGCACACCGCGATCTCCGATCTTGAAGTGATAGCCGACGAACAGGACGGAAAGCTATGGCACCTGCGTTATCCGTTTAGCGACGATCAGGACCACTACCTCACAGTGGCGACGACGCGACCTGAGACTATGTTGGGGGACACCGCAGTCGCAGTGCATCCGGACGATGATCGCTACCGGGATATTATCGGCCGGCACGTTGAACTGCCGCTGACCGGTAGGCGCATCCCGGTGATCGCCGACGCCTACGTGGATCCGGAGTTTGGGTCCGGTTGCGTGAAAATTACCCCGGCTCATGATTTCAACGATTACGAGATCGGCTTGCGTCACAATCTTCCGCTAATCAATATCTTCACTGCCGACGCGTCGATTAATCTTCCAGATTCACCGTATCACGGCATGGATCGCTACCGTGCGCGGGACCAGATCGTAAAAGACCTCGAATCACAAGGCTTGGTGGATAGCGTCCAGCCACACAAGCTGGTCATTCCCCGGGGAGATCGTTCGCAAGCGGTCATCGAACCTTACCTAACCGATCAGTGGTACGTCAAAGCGGAGACTCTCGCGGAGCCGGCAATCCGCGCGGTGGAAGACGGACGCATTAGATTCGTCCCGGAGAACTGGAATAAGACGTACTTCGAGTGGATGCACAATATCCAGGACTGGTGCATCTCGCGGCAACTATGGTGGGGACACCGAATTCCCGCCTGGTATGACGCCGACGGCCGAGTGTTCGTGGCGCGGTCGGAGGCACAGGCCTACGAGCAGGCGCGGGAAATCGCGGGCCCCGACGTGAAACTGACCCAGGATTCGGATGTACTGGACACCTGGTTCTCCTCCGCACTGTGGCCGTTTTCCACTCTGGGGTGGCCCGACGAGACCCCGGAACTCGAGACCTTTTATCCCACCAACGTGCTGGTCACCGGATTCGACATTATTTTCTTCTGGGTGGCGAGAATGATTATGATGGGCCTTAAATTCATGGGCGATGTGCCGTTCCGCGAGGTCTATGTGCACGGTTTGGTACGGGACGGCCACGGTCAGAAGATGTCGAAGTCCAAAGGCAATATCCTCGATCCGCTGGACCTGGTGGACGGCATCGACCTCGAGAACCTGGTCAAAAAACGCACCACCGGATTGATGCAGCCGGAAATGGCGCCGCGGATCGAGAAAGGCACGCGCCAGGAGTTTCCCGATGGCATTGACGCGTTTGGTACTGACGCGCTCCGGTTTACGTTTGCGTCGCTTGCGTCCACCGGCCGCAATATCAATTTCGACCTCGGGCGTATCGAGGGCTATCGCAACTTCTGCAATAAGCTTTGGAACGCGGCCAGATACGTATTGATGAATACGGAGGGCCGGGATTGCGGCCTGACCGGCGCCGAGTTGCAGTACAGCCTGGCCGACCGCTGGATTATCTCCCGTTTACAACTGGTGGAGGATCAAGTCGAACAAGCAATCAAAGACTACCGTCTCGATAACATGGCCAATGCGCTGTACACATTCGTTTGGGACGAGTTTTGCAGTTGGTATCTGGAATTGTCCAAGGTGGTACTGAACTCGGATCAAACATCAGATGCGGAAAAGCGCGCTACCCGCCGCAGCCTGGTACGCGTACTCGAAGCCATATTGCGTCTGTTGCACCCGACCATGCCCTTCATAACCGAGGAAATCTGGCAGCAGGTGGCGCCACTTGCCGGAACAAAAGGCGACACTATCATGACCCAAGACTACCCCGCGAGTGACACCGCGAAGATCGATGCAGCGGCGTTACGAGAAATGCAGTGGGTTCAGGACGTGATTACCGCTATACGCAATATCCGTGGTGATCGGAACATCGAGCCTGGAAAGAAGCTCCCGGTGTTGTTGCAGGGCGGCGACGAGGGCGATTGGACCGATCTACACCGGAATCGCGATTACCTGCTGCAACTCGGACGTCTGCAAAGCATTGACAAAATCAACGCCGGACAGACCGCACCCAAGTCCGCCATGTCGCTGGTGGGCCGCTTAAAAGTCCTGGTGCCGCTGGGCGAGGTGATCGACAAACAAAGCGAAGTAGACCGGCTCACCAGGGAATTGGAGAAATTCCGCAAAGACCTGGTGCGCTCGAACGGCAAACTCGAGAATCGCAGTTTTGTCGACAAGGCTCCCAAACAAGTGGTTGACAAGGAACGGCAACGGGTTACCGAAATTGTCCTCGCCATCGATAAGCTACAGGCTCAGTTGGACGAGGTGCGTGGGCTGCCCTGATTAACCCCTAGCCCCACAACGCCCGTGACCAAGCCCATACTAGTGATCGGCAACAAGAACTACTCGTCCTGGTCGATGCGGCCTTGGTTGGCGTTGCGACACCTGAAGATTGATTTTGAGGAGATTCGAGTGCCGTTATTCACCCACGGCTATAAAGAACAACTGCACGCGTATTCCTCAGCGGGTCTGGTGCCGATATATCGGGACGGAGACATCACAATCTGGGACTCGTTGGCGATTCTGGAGTACCTGGCGGAGCGGCACCCGCAACTGTGGCCGCGGGCACGCGGCGCGCGCGCCATGGCTCGCGCGGTCAGCGCCGAGATGCATGCCGGATTTCAGGCCTTACGCGCGCGTCTTCCGCTCAATTGCCGTGCGCGGGGACGGCACATCGCGATCACGGACGACCTCGGCAAGGACATCTCCCGAATTGAGGAAATATGGGAGCAATGCCGCGAACGATACCGGTCTGGAGGCCCCTGGTTGTTCGGCGGGATTTCCATCGCCGACATGATGTTCGCACCCGTTGCGTCGCGGTTCGTCACTTACGGCGTAGCCGTTGGAGACACCGCCCGGGAATATATTGAAACGGTCATGGAGGACGTCAATGTGGCGCTGTGGACAACCCAGGCGGCGGCTGAGGAGGAAACCATCGGTGCCTACGAAAACATTGGAAAATCATGACGGAATCGCGGGCTCCCCTCCTCCGCGTGGGGGAATTGGCCGCCGAGATACCTGACTCGGATCTGCCTAATGGTTTAACATATAGCAAATAAAAGGACGCAATAACCACGAAATGAAGCTATCCGACAATCTATTGCAACCCGACAGGCGTATCGCATTTTTTAAAGGCTTTCTGAAGCGCCCCGCGGAAGTGGGCTCGCTGATCCCAAGTTCTCGTTTTCTCGAGCGTCGTATCGTCGATTTGGCGAAAGCCGAAACCGCGAAAGCCATCGTGGAGCTCGGACCCGGCACCGGGGGAACCACCCGCGCCTTGTTGCGTTCAATGCCCCACGACGCAGTGTTGCTCACGATCGAGAAAAACTCGAGATTCCACAATATTATCTCCGCGATCGGCGATCCGAGATTGATCGCCCATCAAGGCTGTGCGGGGGACTTGGTGGATATCGTGTCGCACTACGGCATCAATCCTGTCGATGCAGTTGTCTCCGGTATCCCGTTTTCAATCATTAAACCTGAATTCGGCCGTTCGATAATTCAGTCGATCTCCGAATTGCTCAAACAAAACGGCAGGTTTGTCGCCTATCAATTTCGCGGTCGCGTGAACAGCCTGGGGCAGGAGGTGTTGGGACCGAGCCGGGTGCAGTTGGAACTGTTGAATATCCCACCGGTCCGGGTATACAGCTGGACAAAAAACGGCCACCTGCGACCGGACTAACCACGCGACGCGTGGCGCAGCTTCAGATAACTCAACCCGACCACGGCCGCGGTTTCCACCCTGAGCACATAGCTTCCAAGGGATAACGGCAACACCCCCGCAGACCTTAGCGCGCCGATTTCCTCCGCCGTAAAACCGCCTTCGGGACCGATTAATAAAGCCACTTCAACTCCCGGAGCATCCATGGCATGAATGGGTTTTCCCAGTCCATGGCCGACGAAAAGCTCAGCCCGCTTTGACCGCATGCGTTCGGAAAATTCCTCGGGAGTGGCCGGGTCGTGAATCTGCGGCAGATACGGCAATCGACACTGTTTGCACGCTTCCAGGCACGTTCGGCGCCAGCGATCGCGCGCAGTGCCGGGCGGTTTAACGATTGAGCGGTCGCACAACAATGGCGTAAAACTCGCCATTCCCAGTTGCGTCGTCATGTCCAATAGCGTTCTCTGGCGATCACCCTTGGGTAGCGCCGCCGCAAGGTGCATGCGCGGGCTTTCCCGTGGCTGATGATCGCGAGACACAATCTCCGCGACCACCTCATGCCCACGGGATGCAATCGCGCGGATCACCGCTTGGGCGATGACACCCGAACCATCGATGAGCGCGATGCGGTCTTGCGGCTGCAACCGGCGCGATCCGGTGAGATGTTTCGATTCAGCTGCGTCCAATTCGGCGCGTTGGCCGGGCTCGGGAATGCTGGCGCAATAAAACAAAGGCGGTTCCATCATGCTTCAGCACCTGCGCCCGGGTTGATAGACATCGTAACGTACCAGCTTGCCGGTGTAGGTTTCGCGCGGCTGGCCTGCCACCGGTGGAGCATCGTCCGGTCGCTTTACCACGACGCGATTGCGCGCCGTTCCGAGCGCGCTGGCCAGCAACTGGCGACAATCCGCGCCGTCTCCCACCAGCTGCCGTAACACCCGTAAGCGGCGCTTGGCCAGCGTCGACTGTTTGCGTTTGGGAGGAAACATCGGGTCCATGTAGATACAGTCCGGCGGTTGCCCAAGGCCGGCGAAAAAGTGAACCGCATCGGCGACCACCAGCCGAGGGAGTTCGATGGGACCGCGCAGCTCGGTGTCAACTGCGAGCCTGGCCAATCCATCCGCCAGCAGCGCAGCAATCACCGGTGAGCGTTCCACCGCGGTGACTGCGTAACCCATGGCGACGAACATGCCAAGGTCTTGACCCCAACCTGCCGTGGCGTCGACGATACTGCGAGTGCGCCGGCCGATCGCCCGGGCCAGGGGTCCACGCTTTGGCGCGGGCAGCGACCGGTAACGCCGGATCCGCGCGCCGATATCCACAAATAACGGTTTCGCGCGGGGGGTCCGATAGTCGCACAGCGCCAAGCGGCCATCACGGTACTCCAACATCAGCGTCGCGCCGCCGACATCCGCGACATCAATCAGCGGCAGTTTGAGACGTATGGCGAGCGCCTCGGCGGCCCGCGCCTTATCCCCGTATTCGCGCCTGACCGCGATGTTAGCCGCATGTAAATGGGTCAACGCCTCGCCCCGCCCGGTATGGGTTCGTCGTCGACCAGGTGGCAATTGACGTAGTGCTGGTCATCGACCCGGCTGCGCCGTGGGTAGTGTTGCCGGCAAAGCTCCGCGGACTTCGGACAACGAGGATGAAAATGACACCCACTGGGCGGACTCGATGGTGAGGGTATGTCACCGTGCAGGCGGATGACTCCACGCCGGGTCTTTGGATCAAGCGCCGGCACCGCCGACAACAAGGCCTCGGTGTAGGGATGCCGTGGGCGCCGCAGCACATCACCGACCGGACCGAACTCGACAATACGCCCCAGATACATGACCGCGATCTCGTCGGCGATGTAGGAAACCACGGACATGTTATGGGTAATGAATAGATATGAAACTCCCACTTCGGCCTGTAGCCGCTGCAGTAGATTCAGGATCTGCGCCTGCACCGACACGTCCAGAGCGCTGGTCGGTTCATCGCAAACGATTAATTTGGGCGCCACGGCGAGTGCGCGGGCAATCGAAATACGCTGCCGTTGGCCGCCCGAAAACTCATGCGGATATCGAGTGACGCTGTCCGCGGACAATCCCACTTGCAGCAATTGCTTGTTCACCAGCGCACGGCGTTGTTCCCGGGTTTCCCCGGCGCCAAACGCCTTGATGCCCTCCGCCACGACATCACCGACCAGCATCCTTGGATTCATTGACGAATAGGGATCTTGAAAGATGATTTGAAAATCCGATCGCCGGCGGCGCAACTGTGAGTGCGACAGGCCGGTGAGTTCCACGCCGTCGAGGCGCACCGAACCCGCCGTGGGGCGTATCAACTGCAGGATGCTCTTGCCGACAGTGGTTTTGCCGCAACCGGACTCACCGACCAATGCCAGTGTGCGACCGGCACCGATGGTCAAATCAACGCCGTCCACGGCCCGCACGTATCCGACGGTGCGTTTGAACACACCGGCCTCAATGGGAAAATGGACCTGCAACGCGCGCGTCTGCAGCAGTGGTTCTCGCACCGGTTTTGCCGGGCGCGCCGTGTGCGACGGTATGGGCGCGGTGGATGTGTCCTCGCGTCGCTCGGCTTCCCGGCCGTGCTCATACAGATGACACAGGACTTGCCGTTCGCCATCCGTGTGCCAGGCAGGCGGATATTCATGACAAACCGCCACCGCGTCGTCACATCTCGCCGCAAACCGGCACCCCGAAAACCGGGCATGCAACGAAGGCACGAGTCCCTTGATGACGTGCAGCGCGCGTTTGCGTTTAGCCATCGTCGGCAGCGATGCGAACAATTTGCGGCTGTACGGATGGCTCGGATGAGCGAAAAACGGCTCGCGCGCGGCAAGCTCCACAATTTGTCCTGCGTACATCACCGCAACCCGATCGGCCATCTCCGCCACCACTCCCAGGTCGTGGGTGATCAGCAGAATAGCCATCTGCCGCTGTTGCTGTAAATTTCGCATCAGTTCCAGCACCTGGGCCTGAATGGTTACATCCAGCGCCGTAGTCGGTTCATCCGCAATCAACAGATTCGGTTCCCCGGCCAGCGCGATGGCTATCATCACGCGCTGTTTCATACCGCCCGAGAGCTGATGCGGATATTCATGGAAACGCTTTCCAGGATCAGGGATGCGCACCGCATCCAGTAGATCGAGCACGTGCTTTCTGCCCGCGGCACCGGCCTCGCCGACGTGAAGGCGCAACGCTTCCAGAATCTGTTCGCCGATCGGTATTACGGGATTCAAAGATGTCATCGGTTCCTGAAAAATCATCGTCATGCCGCCGCCGCGCACGCGGCGCATTTCCGATTCGCTCAACTTGAGCAGATCACACGAACCGAAACGTACGGTACCGGAAATGACCCGTCCCGACGCGGGCAGCAAGCGCATCAGCGATAACGCGGTGATGGACTTGCCGCAACCGGATTCACCCAATAACGCCAGCGTTTCTCCTTTATTGATGTCGAAACTGAGTCCATCAACGGCCCGGATGGGACGGCTGCCGCTCCCTAAATGGGTGCTCAATTCCGACACTGAAAGAATGGGTTGCGAATCGTTCATTTTTCTCGCCGAAGACGAGGATCAAACGCATCACGCAGCGCGTCGGAAAACAGATTCGCCGCAAGCACCAGGCTGAACATGAAAAGAAATGCCGCGAACAATGACCACCACACAATCGGCTCGCGCGCCATCTCCAACCGTGCGCTATTGATCATATTGCCCCAACTGTTCATGGCGGGGTCCACGCCGATCTGCACATAGGACAATACCGCCTCCGCGAGCACCAAGGCGCTGAAATCCAGCACTACCGTGATGAGTACGATATGCATTACGTTCGGCGCCACGTGCCGGGTGAGAATCGTAAACTGCCGCACGCCCAATGCGGTCGCCGCTTGAATGTAATCCGTGTCGCGCAGCTTCAGCGTCTCACCGCGAAGGTAACGGCACAGGCTGGTCCAGCTGGTAACGCCCAGTATTAAACACAAAAACAGTAACCGCAGATCGGCGCGCTCGGCAATGCTGGAGAACCGGTCAGCGTGATTGTCCAGATACACCTGGAGGATCAGTACCGCCGCCGCGATCAGCAGTACGCCGGGTATGGAACTCAAGGTCGTGTAGAGGTACTGAATCACGTCGTCTATCCAGCCACCAAAATAACCCGCCATGATCCCCAGCAACATTGCAAACGGGAGCATTACCAGCGTGGTCAAGGTGCCGATCACCAGACCGGTGCGGATACTCTTCAGCGTCTGGTAGAATACGTCTTCCCCGACTTTATCAGTGCCCAGTATGTGATACTCCATACTGAGGTCCGCAGCCGCAAACGAAATCACCAGCAACACAGCGAACGTGTAAAGCATGGATCGCCAGCGCACCGCAGTGGCCCCGGATAGCATCCGCGTGAAAACAGAACGGAATGTCTGTTGCTTCTTTCTTGCCAGGGCGGCAATGAGCATGACGCAAATCAACCCCCACACCGCCACTCCCTTGACGGCCGCGGACAGGCCGGTGGCGACGATGTCCGCGGTTTTTTCCGTTGCCGGGTCGTCCAAATGGCGTGCGCCGTATTTTAGTCTGGGGAATTGCCGCCGTTGACGCCCATCCGCCAGCTCCACCGTCTCTTTCGTGTACAAATTCGCGGCAAATGGCGCCGAATAGGTCTTTTCCGTACGCTCTCGTAGCGGTGTCACCAGCCAATCGAATACGCTCAATATTTCATGGGCGTATTCGCGCTTCCCGGCTTCCTCATCGGGTTGCAGGGCCGGCCTGAAATGTATGGAGTCCAATAACCCGATCGTCACATAGAACGCCAACACCACCAACGAACCCATGGCCACTCCGCTACGCCCCACCTCACGCCACGGTGCACGCAGATGTTCGCGCCGCCGCGCATACAACGCGAACACCACCACCATGGCAACCAGCAGATAAATCAGCACGTCGGTCCAGAACAAAACCAGCATTCCCGCGAATCCTTACTCTTTCGACGCCTATCGCAGACGGACCCGTGGGTCCACTAAGGTATAAGAAATGTCCGTAAGCAGCAGGCCGATGATGTACAACACCGATCCCAGAAAAACCATCGACCGCACTATGGCGAAATCCTGGCGTTGAATTCCATCGATGGTATAGCTTCCCAGGCCGGGCACACCGAAAAATGATTCCACGATCAGACTGCCCATGAATAACAACGGCAACACAACCACGATCCCGGTGAGCAGAGGAATCAAGGCATTGCGTAATACGTGGCGAAATAGCACGACGTGCTCGCTGAGACCCTTGGCCCGCGCCGTGCGTACATAGTCCTTACCGATTTCTTCGAGAAATAAAGTGCGGTACCAGCGTGTCCCGCTGCCGACACCACTGATGACGCCGACAATGACGGGCAGAATCAAAAACTTGGTCGCATTGATCCCGGTGTCATAGCCGGATATGGGGACCAAATGAAACAGCTTGCTCAATAGATATTGTCCGCCGATGATGTAAAACAAAGAGGACACGGAAAGCAGGATGACGCATAGAACCACCCCCCAAAAATCAATATAGGTGCCGCGGAACAGCGCGATTAACAACGCAAACGTAATATTCACCAGGATGCCGACGATCAGCGTCGGCACCGCAATCGCAAGGCTCGGCCACATGCGTTGCCCGATGTCGTAACCAATGTCACGTCCGCTGTCGGAACGGCCGAAATCGAAGGCGAACAATCGTACCGATTTGTTAAACAACACGGTATCCGTCAGCTTGCCCAAACCTTGCGCATTCTCGTTATATATCAATGGCTTTTGGTAGCCATGTGCGCGTTTCCAGGTGTCGATCGCGGCGGCGGTGACCCGCCGGTCGCCGAGCTGCGAGCGGGCTATGTCATCCGGCGTGTTGATGACGAAGAACAGAACGAAGGTCAATAAATTTACTCCGATTAGTATTGGAATCGCGTATAGCAACCGGCGTACGATATAGGCCGTCACAGCGCAGTACTCCTCTCGCGGCGGCGGAAACTGACGAATGCGGGAATCAAGCTGATTGCCAACAGCGCACCGGCCAAGACGAGGGGCCAGAGCACGGGCTGATTCCATAGTCCGCGCTTAGCGGCGCGCAGTTCCGGGTCAATGCGGACATATTTCAGTGTATTATTGGCCATGAGATTGGGCTTGGTATTGCGCACCCAGGCGTGATGCAGGGAAAAGTCCTGCGGATGAAATCCCCACATCCATGGCGCGTCACGCCGCGCGATGGTGACCATCTCATCGATTAGCCGCATGCGCTCGATGCCGTTATCCATGTTTTTCATTTGCGCGAACAAGCGATCGAATTCCGGTCTCGCATAGTTGCTTGCATTTTCTCCATTATTTTTAGCCTTGGAATTCGGGCCATAAAGCAGAAACAAAAAGTTCTCGGGATCCGGATAGTCGGCGTTCCACCCCCAGAGAAAAATTTCGCCTTTTCCCTTCAGCATCTTGTCGCGGAATCGATTGTAATCGGTGGCGCGGACAATGAGCTGTATGCCTAATTTCCTGAACTGTTTGCGCATCCAATTGAGTCTGGCCTTTTCGTCGGGTCCGGACCCTATGGCCTCGAAATGCAAAGCCAGAGGTTTACCGGTGGTGTTATCTATGCCATTGGCATAACCGGCTTCGCGCAATAGTTTCTTGGCGACCGCAAGTGGTTTGCGCCGCGCGCGGCCGTCTACCCAGTCATACACATAGGGGTTGATCCCGGCCTGCCCCTGACGATGACCGAATATCCCCGGTGGAATCGGTCCGTGAGCGGCGATTCCCCGACCGTTGCGGAAGATCGATATGAACTCCTCGAAATCCACCGCGATGGAAATGGCATGGCGAAGATTGCGCGCACGCTCGCTTCCGCCGCCGAGTACCGGGTGCAAGTAGTTGAAGCCCATGTAATAGATGCTGGTAGCCACCGCGGTGGACAAACGCACCCCGCGTTCGCCCATCTGTGCCGTTAACGTGGCGTCGCCCTGAGGGTTGAACTGTATGGCCTGGTCGAAACTATCCGAGGTCAACCCGGAGTTGTCATAGAATCCCTGCAAGAACTTATTCCATCGTGGAATCGATTCCTTTTCCAGGCTGTACACAGCCCGGTCCAGGAATGGCATCGGCCTTCCGTTGTCCGCCAGCAACATGTCTTCGTGGCCCCCCATTTCCCCCACGTCCGGGAATTTTTCTCCGTGGAAATTCGGATTGCGCGCCAAGACCATGCGTAGATTGGGATTGTTTTCGGTCAACATAAACGGACCCGTCCCGATTGGATACCAATCCAAGGTGATATTCTTATCGCGCAAGCCCGGTTGCGCGTAGAACCGTTCCGCCTCCCATGGAAGCGGCGCGAAAAACGGCATCGCCTGCCAGTAAAGAAATTGCGGATATTTACCGTGGATACGGATGCGGTACGTATAGCGGTCGACAATTGTAACCCCCGCGATCCGGAAGCGGCGCAGATCCAAATAGGCGCCATCCTCCAGATCGGCCTGAGCGGTCTCGAGCCGTTCGCTCAATTCGGAAAAACCGACAATATATTGGGCCATCACTCCCGCGATCGGGCTGTGCAACCGCGGATTGGCCATGCGTTTGATTTGATACATGTAATCCATCGCGGTGAGTTCGCGAGAACCCGTATGCTTGAAGTCGCCGAGTTCATGCACCTGCTTGATTTGCGCCGGACTCAGTGCGTGATAGATGTACTCGCCATGTTCATTCCTCGCCAGCGCCGGATGCGGTTGATACCGGATTCCCGGTTGTATGCGAATTTCATACTCGCTGAAAGCGATATCCGTCACCGGCGCATCGCCCGCCAGAATTTCTCCGTCCGCGCCGATGTAGGTAACCCGGGGCATGTTGACGGCCGTCAACGGAACCAAGACATAAGGACGCTGTAGAAAATGATACTGAAGGGGTGGTTCATAGATCTGCGCGATGAAAGCGTATTCACCGGCACTGTACGACCTGACCGGATCCAGGTGTTTGGGGCGCTCCGAAAATGATGAGTACAGGACATTTTCTTTGGCCTGTGACTCCGGATACGGATTGTTCCAGAGCGCGTCCGACGCAGGGGAAATCAAAGCGCAAAAGACAGATACCGCCAGCCTGTGCATGAATTGCTGTTTGTATTGGTGATGGGTTTTGACAGACCGTGAACGATGTTATACAAGGAGCACGATAAGCATATCTTGCAGCAATTATAACCAAGTTTCACCAGCGAGGCCGGAGACCCATGGGATTTCTATCCAATAAACGAGCGCTCATTGTCGGAGTTGCGAGCGAGCGATCCATCGCGTGGGGCGTCGCCAAAGCCATGCACCGTGAAGGCGCCGAACTCGCCTTTACATACCAAACCGATAAACTCCGGCCGCGCGCCGAAAAAATGGCGACCGCAGTGGAATCCGATATTTATTTACCTTGTGACGTAGGCAGCGATGAGCAGATTGACGACGTGTTCAAGGAGCTGGATAACTACTGGGATGGTCTGGATATCATCGTCCATTCAGTCGCCTATGCACCGCGTGAAGAATTGAGCGGACTGTACCTGGATTCCGTAACCCGGGAGGGATTCGCGGTGGCGCACGACATCAGCTCATACAGCTTCGCAGCCCTCGCCAGAGCCGGTCGCGACATGATGTCCGGTCGTAACGGGGCGTTGTTGACGCTCTCCTACATCGGATCGGTGCGCGCAATGCCCGGATACAATGTAATGGGTCTCGCCAAGGCGAGTCTCGAGGCCAACGTACGCTATTTGGCGCAGTCCCTGGGACCCGAAAACATCCGCGTCAACGCAATTTCCGCGGGTCCGATCAAGACTCTGGCGGCGTCCGGAATCCGTGGCTTCAAAAAGATGGTCGACTACTACGAGAAGATGGTGCCCCTGGGCCGCAGCGTGACTATTGACGAAGTGGGCAATGCCGGCGCGTTTTTGTGTTCCGATCTGGCCTCGGGAATCACCGGCGAAATTACTTACGTTGATGCGGGTTTCAACATCATCGGTATGAGCGATCGTTTTTTGGAATAGCCCCACCCGGCCGCGGTAATCGTTAAACGCGCCCTTTCCACTTGGCCGGAACCAACGTCGCTTGCTCAGGAATCCCGCACACATTGTCCCAGGCTGAATCGAGGGGTAAGCGACTCGTAGCCATCAACCGGGATTACATCCACACCGGAGTCTTCGGGTTCACTGGATGGCGCCAAAGGGCCCCGATCCAACGTCTACAATTGCTCCTGAAAGATCTTGACATCCGCCGCCGCGCGCAAGCCGTTCTGGTAGCTCAGGAAATAATCGTAACCCCGGCGGCGGCTCAGCACTGACCGGTAGCGGTCCGCGACCTCTTTCTCGGCCTGTTTCGGGTCGCCATCCTCCACTTTTCGCAGCCGGAATAGCGCGTAGTCCCCGGCTGCGGTCGTAATCCCGCCATAGATGGGTTCCCCGTCACCCGGCCGTTGCGCCTGGAATATCGCGGCGACGATTTCGCGTCCGGGATCGGACGACTGCTCAGACCGCGTCAGCGACGACTCAGCGGCCTCGAGGTCATGTTCTTGCACGACCGCGTCCCACGCGCCGCCCTGCTTCAGCTTATCGACAAGCTCGCCGCCGAGCTTCGCCACCCGCTCTCGGGCTCGCTCCTGGCGCAGGGTCTTCTCGATCTCGTCGCGAACCTCAGACAGCGGAATCGGCGCCGCCGGCTGCGATTCCCGCTTGCGCAACGCCACCAAGGTATTGACATCGATCTCGATGGTTTCGCTGTTGAGACCTTCTAGAAAGACCTCGGCGCCGAAAGCCGCTTCGCGTATACGCCGACTTTCGGCGACACCGGTTCCGCTGTCGAGTGAAAACCAGTCCGACGTCTCTAATGCAAGGCCCAACTCCTCGGCGACCGGCTCCAGGCTGTCCGGTTGTTCATACACCAGGTTGCGAAATGATTCCGCCTGCTCGATGAATTGAGCCTCCGCCAGGCGCTTGCGTTCCTCCTGCTCAATCTGCTCGCGAACTTCGGCAAAGGGTTTTATCGACTCGGGCACCAGCTCGGTGATCTTGATAACGTGGTAACCGAAACGAGTCTCCACCGGGTCGCTGATTTCACCTTGCTGCAACTGGTACGCCGCATCCTCGAACGGTTTGACCATTGCCCCCCTGGCGATTACCCCCAAGTCTCCGCCATTCGCCGCCGAGCCCGGATCGTCTGAGTGTTGCTTGGCCAATTCCTCGAAATCCGACCCGCCGCGTGCTTGCTGCGTCAACGACAAAGCCTTTTCAACAGCCGCGTTTCTGGTGGCTTCGTCGGCATCTTCTTTGACCGCGATCAATATATGGCTGACTCTGCGCTGTTCCGGCGCTTTAAAGCGCGCCTGGCTGCTTTCGTAAGCCTGCAACAGCTCGTCCTCCCCAGGCGCGATATTCTCGATAAGATCGGCCACCGCTAGACGTACGTACTGCACCTTGATCTTTTCCGGCGTTTGATAAAGCTCGGAATTCTCCTGGTATTGTTGTTCAATTTCCGCGTCCGAAATTTCGACGTGCTGCATGAAGTGTTGCGGTTTGATTGTCGCGTAGTCGAATTCCCTGCGTTGCAGAACCAGACGAAGCATCTCCTCGAGATCGGCTTCGGTTACAAATTCGGAATCCGTGAAGCCTAAACGGACTTGATCGACGATATGCTGTTGCCGCAGCCGGCGTTCATAATCACCGACCTGAAAACCCTGGGTGCGCACCGAACTCTCGTAAAGACCGGGGTCGAATTGGCCGTCGCGTTGGAATTGGGGCACCGACTGGATGAAATGGTTCAGCTGTTCATCGCTGATACGGTAGCCTTGCGTATCCGCATCCGAGGACAGCAGTATCTGATCGACTAAACCGTTTATCACGCTCTTTTTGAATTCCGGGCTGTTCGCCAGATTGGGGTCTACATTGGATCCTAACAATCGATTCAATCTGGAACGCCGATCCTCTAACGCATAACGGTACGTCTGCTGGTCAATCTCCTCGCCGTTCACGGTGGCAACCGCCACGGTATCGGCACCCTCGAAATACGAATTGATACCCCACAGGGCAAAGGGAATGGTTATCAAGATTACGATGAACCAGGCGATCCAACCCGTCGCCCGGCTGCGGATTTCGGTTAGCATAGGGTACTCGTCCTAACTCTGCGATGAAGGCTGCTTGCCAAACACGGAAGTTTAATCAGAATCGAATCAAAATAGAAAGGGCGAGGAACCTCGCCCTGGCAATGGATCGGCAAACGTGGCGGAGCGGACGGGACTCGAACCCGCGACCCCCGGCGTGACAGGCCGGTATTCTAACCAACTGAACTACCGCTCCAAAGTCCGCGATAATCATCATGGTGGGTGCTGAGGGGTTTGAACCCCCGACCTTCGCCTTGTAAGGGCGACGCTCTCCCAGCTGAGCTAAGCACCCAAGGTACTGGCAGACAGACGGCTAATTTAGGGCATCCTTCAGCGCTTTGCCAGCCTTAAATTTCGGGCTCCGGGAAGCGGGAATCGTTATCGCCTCCCCGGTGCGGGGGTTTCGGCCGGTACGAGCTGCACGCTCGCTCACCGAGAACGTCCCAAATCCAACCAGGGTCACTGAATCCCCTTGCTTTAAACTGTTAGTGATACCGCCGAAAACGGTGTCCACCACGGTTGTCGCACTTTGTTTAGACAGATCCGCCGCCGAAGCGACCATATCGATCAATTCCGCTTTATTCACGGTGACTCCCCTCTTGTATTTTGAACCGGTGGAAAAATTTAGCGTAAGGACAGAAATCGACAGCCTTGAACGTTAGCTTCCGGGATCCTCGGTGCAACATCCGGGCCAGGGCTGTTCGCAGACGAACGAGATTCCTACACTGCGCGATTTATACAAGCGCCAAAAGGGCGTTGTCAAGACAACTCGCCTATTGCGGTGGTGGCTCCGTTTACCATGCGATCGTTTTCATGGATCGTGTTGCCAACGAAAACAATTGCCTACATCCCTAACTTTGCTTTATCTATAACTTTAATCTAGTGGGTGGTCACGATTTTCTGTGCCGCACTATCAGCAACCTCCTCCTTGGAGCCCTTGGCTTTTTTGCCCTTGCCTTTTGCGGCTGTTTTCACATCCGGTAAGCGCACCAGGGCAACTTCCAGCACTTGATCTATCCATTTCACGGGCCGTATATCCAGCTTGTCCTTGATGTTCTTGGGGATGTCCGCCAGATCCTTTTCGTTCTCATCGGGAATGATCACTGTCTTTAATCCGCCACGGTGGGCCGCGAGCAGCTTTTCTTTCAACCCCCCGATGGGAAGCACCTCGCCACGAAGCGTGATTTCGCCGGTCATGGCGACGTCCGACTTGACGGCGATGCCGGTGATCGCCGACAGCAACGCAGTGCACATCCCGATTCCGGCGCTGGGACCGTCCTTGGGCGTTGCGCCTTCGGGCACATGTACATGAAAGTCGTGGGACTGAAAAAATTCATTCGGGTCAATTCCGAAACTCTCCGCCCGGCTTCGGACCACGCTCAGCGCAGCCTGGATTGATTCCTGCATTACGTCTCCGAGCTTACCCGTGTATATCTGCTTGCCTTTGCCGGAAAGTATCACCGATTCGATCGTCAGCAACTCGCCGCCGACTTCGGTCCAGGCCAAACCCGTCACCTGGCCGACGCGATCCTTATGCTCGGCCTTTCCGTAGCGATAACGGCGAACGCCCAGGTACTTACCGAGATTCCTCGGCGATATGGATATTTTGGCTTTCGACTGATCCAGCAGAAGTTCCTTGGCGACTTTACGAAATATCTTGGAAATTTCGCGCTCCAGGCCACGCACTCCGGCCTCCCGCGTGTAGTATCTGACGATATCGTACAGAGCCGCTTTGGAAATCGATACCTCTTCGTCTTTCAGTCCGTTGTTCTTCCGCTGTTTGGGCACCAGATACCTGATGGCGATATTTATCTTTTCGTCTTCTGTATAGCCGGACAAACGAATCACTTCCATTCGATCCAATAAAGGCGGAGGGATATTCAGTGTGTTTGCGGTGGTTATGAACATCACCTCGGACAAATCGTAATCCACCTCTAGATAATGATCGACAAAGGTGTTGTTTTGTTCCGGATCCAGCACCTCCAACAGAGCCGACGAAGGATCACCACGAAAATCCATAGACATCTTGTCGACTTCGTCCAGCATGAACAAGGGATTCTTGGTCTTCACCTTCGACATGTTTTGAACAATCTTGCCGGGGAGAGACCCGATATAAGTACGCCGATGACCACGGATCTCCGCTTCATCCCGCACGCCGCCGAGCGACATGCGAACAAACTTACGATTCGTCGCTCGCGCGATGGATCGACCCAACGACGTTTTACCGACTCCCGGAGGACCCACGAGGCACAAAATTGGTCCTTTGATCTTTCTGATGCGCTGTTGAACTGCAAGATATTCCAGTATGCGCTCTTTGACCTTCTCCAGGCCGTAGTGATCTTCTTCCAGTATTTGCTCGGCCGCGGACAAGTCCTTTCGCACTTTCGATCTCTTTTTCCACGGCACCTGAATCAACCAGTCGATATAGTTGCGCACCACAGTCGCTTCCGCGGACATCGGCGACATCATCTTCAGCTTTTTAAGTTCCGCTTCGACTTTTTCTTTGGCATCCTTGGGCATCCCCGCCTCTTCGATCTTTCTGACCAGTTCCTCGATCTCATTGGGTCCATCCTCCATCTCACCCAGTTCCTTCTGGATCGCCTTCATCTGCTCGTTCAAATAGTATTCGCGCTGACTCTTCTCCATTTGTTTTTTCACGCGACCACGTATCTTTTTTTCCACCTGCAACAGATCAATCTCGGATTCCATTACCCCCAGAATGTGCTCCAGACGTTCGCGGGTATCCGTCATCTCCAATATGTGCTGTTTGTCCTCAATCTTTAAACTCAGGTGCGCGGCAATCGTATCCGCCAGGCGGCCGGGGTCGTCAATACCCGAAAGGGAGGTAAGTATCTCCGGCGGAATTTTATTGTTGATTTTGACGTACTGATCGAATTCGGCGAGCACGGTCCTTATCAGCACCTCTGCTTCGCGCTCGTCCACGTCCTTGGAATCCACCGAGGTCACGTTCACACTGAACATCTCTTCGGTTTCAACATAGTCGACGACGCGTACCCGCTGCTCCCCTTCGACCAGCACTTTCACGGTGCCGTCCGGAAGTTTCAATAGCTGCAGGATGCTGGCAATCGTGCCGACGGTGAAGATTTCTTCCGCCGTGGGATCGTCGTCCGCAGCGTTGCGCTGCGCCACCAGCAGAATATGCTTGCCGGCCTCCATCGACCGCTCAAGAGCAGTGATTGACTTCCGGCGCCCTACGAATAGCGGAATAACCATGTGCGGAAACACCACTACGTCCCGCAAGGGAAGCACTGGAATGGGAGATTCGCGATTTGACGAAATACCACTCGTGTCAGTCATGCTGATACCTGTGTTGTTTGCACCATCAGTAAAATTATCGAGACACCTGCGACGTTCTCGGTGTTCCCACTACTCCGGCCGACCCCTGGTTTAACTATGGGGTGAAACCAACGAGAATTCAACTGGGGAGAAAATAGGGAGAAAGGCCCGGCCCCGGCAGCGGTCAAGCCCGCAAAAACATTGCGCTGGCTGCGGGAATTAGTGGGTTGAGGCTTGTTTCTGCTCCGCCTCTTCGTAAATGTACAGAGGACGCGCACCTTCTGTAATCACACTCGCATCCACTATCACTTTTTTCACGCCCTCCATGGAGGGTAGCTCGTACATTGTGTCCAGCAGCGCGGTCTCGAGGATTGAACGCAATCCCCGCGCGCCGGTCTTGCGATCCATGGCTTTTTTTGCCACCGCGCGCAACGCATCCTCACGAATCTCGAGATCCACCCCCTCTAACTTGAGTAGTTTGTGATATTGCTTGACCAAGGCGTTTTTTGGTTCGGTCAATATCGACACCAAGGCATCCTCGTCCAGTTCCTCGAGGGTCGCCACAATCGGCAGTCTGCCGACGAATTCAGGAATCAAGCCGTACTTGATGAGGTCTTCGGGTTCCAGATCTCGAAGAATCACACCGACGTTGCTGCTGTCTGACTTGCTCTTGATCTCGGCTCCGAATCCGATACTGCTCTTCTCCGAGCGATCCTGGATGATTTTTTCCAGACCCGAAAACGCCCCGCCGCAGATGAATAAGATGTTGCGGGTGTCCACTTGCAGAAACTCCTGCTGCGGATGTTTGCGCCCGCCTTGGGGCGGCACCGACGCGATCGTGCCTTCAATCAATTTCAGCAACGCCTGCTGCACACCTTCGCCCGACACGTCGCGGGTAATCGATGGATTGTCGGACTTCCTTGAAATCTTGTCGATCTCATCGATATAAACAATTCCGATCTGTGCTTTTTCGATATCGTAATCGCATTTTTGCAGCAGCTTCTGGATGATGTTCTCAACATCTTCACCCACGTAACCCGCTTCGGTAAGCGTGGTGGCATCGGCGATGGTGAACGGCACGTTCAGCTGGCGCGCGAGGGTTTCCGCCAACAGGGTCTTTCCCGAGCCGGTGGGCCCGATGAGCAGAATATTGCTCTTGGAGATGTCGACGTCACCGACCTTGTCTTCGTTTTCAATCCGTTTGTAATGGTTGTAAACCGCGACGGACAGTACTTTCTTGGCGTCCTGTTGTCCGATCACGTACTCGTCAAGAATGTGCCGGATGTCATTGGGCTTGGGAAACTTGCTTTGCGAATCGGCTTCTTCTATGCCCTCTTGCACTTCTTCGCGAATGATGTCGTTGCACAGCTCGACGCACTCATCGCAAATAAAAACCGATGGGCCGGCAATCAGCTTGCGGACCTCATGCTGGCTCTTACCGCAAAATGAGCAATATAGAAGTTTCTCGCTCTTACCGTCGTGTTTGTCGTCCGCCATCGTCTCAAACCCCGCACTGGTCTACAAAGATGCAGGTTCCGAAAAAATTTTGCAAGCTCGAAAACCTCACAAAATAGTGCTTTTTACGTATCTCGGCTGCTGATTACGCTGTCAATGAGGCCGTATTCCACCGCCTCCTTCCCGCCCATGAAAAAATCCCTGTCGGTGTCCCGGGAAATCGTTTCCATCGCCTGCCCGGTGTGATTCACCAGGATCTGGTTGAGCCGTTCGCGAATCTGCAGAATTTCGTTGGCGTGGATTTCAATATCCGTCGCCTGTCCCTGGAATCCGCCCCACGGCTGGTGAATCATCATCCGCGCGTGGGGTAACGCGTGCCGCTTATCCTTCGCTCCGCCGGCGAGTATCAACGCCCCCATGCTGGCCGCCTGGCCGACCACGACGGTGCTGACGTCCGGCTTTATGAACTGCATAGTGTCGTAGATCGCAAGACCCGCATTTACCGCCCCTCCGGGACTATTAACGTATAAATGGACATCCTTATCCGGGTTCTCCGACTCCAGAAACAGCAGCTGGGCGACTATCAAGTTGGCAATATGGTCATCGACTGGACCCACCAGGAAAACCACCCTTTCCTTCAGCATCCTCGAATAGATATCGAATGCACGCTCGCCCCTGCCGGTGCTCTCGATAACCATGGGCACCAGGCCGATTCCCTGGGGAGTAAGACCGGTCTTTGAGTTGGTTTCATTCATAAATCGTCACACTTGATAGACGCATTCTATCTCTCTATATTGGTAGACTCAGGCCCATACATCAACCTGTTAAAGCTGCTGGGTTGGTCTTTCACAGTGGCGGTGGCCAGCAGTGTATCCACCACCTGCTCCTCCAACACCGTCGATTCTACCTGTTCCAGGCGCTTGCGGTCTCCATAGTACCACTGTACGAATGCCTGGGGATCCTCGTAACCACCAGCCATTTTCTCTATTCTCGCCCGCACCCGAGCCTTATCGGGCTTGAGATCGTTGGCATTCACCACCTCGTACACAATCAATCCCAAGGCAACGCGCCGCCTGGCCTCGGATTCGAATTGCCCCGGATCGGTCTCCTCGGCGACACTCGCACCCTGGTGCTCGCGCATGGATCTTTCGGCGTCAACCATCCGCTGTACCTCTTCGCGCACCAATTTGGCCGGCAATTCGATGTGGTTGGCGTCTATCAGCGCCTCCATGACGCGCTCACGCACCAATCGCGCCGCTTGTTCTTCACCCTCACGCGTCAAGTTAGCGTGCACCTCCTCAAGCATCTTCTCCACGTTACCGTCTTCAATGCCGAAAGATTTGGCGAATTCCCCGTCAAGCTCGGGTAACACCGGCTCGGCCACATCCAACACCTCGACCCGAAACTCCACCTGCTTTCCGGCCACCTCTTTACCATGGTAGCCCTCCGGGAAGTTCACGGTAATCGTCTTGTTCGTCCCGGCTGTGACACCCTGCAAACCCTGGGAGAACTCCTCCAGCACGTGGCTCTCCCCCAGGATCACCGGATAATCCTTGGCTTCATTTCCGGGAAACGCCTCATCCTCCACAGTGCCGTGAAAGTTGATCCGCACTCGATCCCCCTGTCCCGAAGCCCTTTCAACCGCCCGCCACTCGACGCGTTGCTTGCGCATCGACGCAAGCGTCGTGTCGACGTCATCGTCGGTCACCTCGCATACCGGCCGTTCCACGGTGATACCCTGCAGGTCCAACTTTTTGATCTCCGGAAATACGTCAAAACTCGCGACATATTCCAGATCGCTGCCGCGATTCAGTGATTTTGGCTCAATGTCGGGTCCTCCAGCCGGCTGTAGACCCTCTTGGACCAAAGCTTCCCGCAGGCTGTTTTCGATCATTTGCCCGGCGACCTCGCGCAGCACCTGGGCGCCGTATTTTGCCTCGATGATCTTAAGCGGCGCCTTGCCCGGCCGAAATCCGGGCAGCCGCACCGTTTGCGATAACCGTTTCAGCCGGTTGGTAATCTCTTGTTCCACCTCATCGGCCGGTATCGCCACAGTCATTTTGCGGCCCAGTTCACCGGTTGTTTCTACCGCTACTCGCATGCTTGCTCCTGACAACAGTTCAAAGAGGGCGCAACGCCCTGTATTTCTTGTCAAATTGGTGCGAAAGGGGAGACTCGAACTCCCACGGGTTGCCCCACTGGCACCTAAAACCAGCGCGTCTACCAGTTCCGCCACTTTCGCCCGTGATTCACCCCTGTCGGCAACAGCGCGGGGGAGGCGCGCGTATGTGTTGGTGGGCCGTGTAGGGCTCGAACCTACGACCCGCTGATTAAGAGTCAGCTGCTCTGCCAACTGAGCTAACGGCCCCCGGGATGGGGATGTTACTGAGGACTGGGAACCCGCGACCGCACCGGTTCCCGGATTTCTCGTCCAACTCTCCCAATTCAATGGGGTGAGCGATGGGGCTCGAACCCACGACCGCAGGATCCACAATCCTGAGCTCTACCAACTGAGCTACGCTCACCATAAACACTGACCAGGGCATCCCTAGGAGCACCGAACACTCGGAAAGGCCCCTAGATCCCAACGATTTGGCACGCCCGACAGGACTCGAACCTGTAACCTACGGCTTAGCTTACCACTACAACTTTCGCTGCACGGAATGAGGCCGTTCCCACGCCCGCAACGCAATCCCTGCGGAGCATTGACACGGCTTTCAACTGCAACCTCAAGCTTCCTTTGTGGTCTGGACTATATCTTCACCATCACAGGTGGGGCACGTATAGTCTCTACGGATCCCGCGAAGGCCGGGGCCTTCGAAGCGTTACCTCTCACCCGCTATGCGAGGTAAGTATTCACGCCGCTCGGTTTCCTCGGTATTACCATCGCCATAATGCGTTAAGGGTCCACCGATACAGTGCCCTCCACTATGGAGGTTCTTTTTCCCTCCACAGGCTCCTTTGCGCGACACAGTTCGCGCGCTCTAAAGGCCGTTGCTCTATCCGGTTGAGCTACGGGCGCACAAGTTATCGAGATCAAGCCCGCATCCAAACGAGCCTGACCTCGATCTCCTGTATACTGGTCGGGGTAGAGGGATTTGAACCCCCGACTCCCTGCTCCCAAAGCAGGTGCGCTACCAGACTGCGCCATACCCCGGGCTGGAAATCTGTCCGATCAATCTGTCGCCCGCAGAGCATCCGGGACCGTGCTCTCCTCGGCCGAGGCTTCTCGTCAAATGACCGGCTGTTCTGCGTGCTGCTTTCGTCCATTGCTCGCGCGGTGCCGCTTCCGCGGCCGACGGACTGGCTCCTAGACACACGAAACCAGACACGAGAAAAGCGAACACCCGCCCCAAACACAATACACACCCGCGTTCCGGCCTCGGAAGGTGTAAAATGATCGGCTGGTCGAATTCAGGTATCTGGTTGTAAACTGACTATACGCGCTGCCCCACACACCGTCAACGCATGCGTTGATCCAAAGATCTCAAATAATACAAACAACTAGCTCAATCCATGACGGCTCAATTAATCGACGGAAAACAGATCTCGCAACAGCTTATCGAGCAAATCAGACAGCGGGTGGCCGCCCGATCGGACCGCGGCAAGCGGGCGCCGGGTCTTGCGGTGGTGCGCGTCGGCGAAGATCCGGCGTCGCGCATCTATGTGCGCAACAAGCTCAAGGCCTGCGAGCGCGCCGGCGTGCAATCTTTCTCCCACGAAGTCCCGGACTCGGTGGCTCAACCCGAACTATTGGCGCTCATTGACCGCTTGAACGGCGACCCGGCGGTCGACGGCATTCTGGTGCAGCTCCCGCTGCCGGACCATATCGACAGCGATGCGGTCACCGACAGTATCGAGCCGTCCAAAGACGTGGATGGATTTCATCCTTATAACATCGGCCGCTTGATGCTGGGACTCCCGGGTCTGCGGCCGTGCACACCGCGGGGGGTAATGACGCTGCTGCAGCACGCGGGCATCGACATAGACGGCAAGGATGCCGTGATTCTGGGACGATCGAATATCGTCGGACGCCCCATGGCCCTGGAACTGCTGCACGCCGGCGCCACGATCACCGTGTGCCACAGCCGCACCCGGGAACTGCCGGAAAAAGTGGCGCGCGCAGATTTACTCGTTGCGGCGCTGGGAAAACCACGATTTGTGCAGGGTTCATGGGTCAAACCCGGTGCGGTTGTCATCGACGTCGGCATCAACCGCCTGGACAACGGCAGCCTTGTCGGCGATGTGGACTTCGAGGCCGTGCGCCGGGAGGCTGCCTGGATTACCCCGGTACCCGGCGGTGTCGGGCCGATGACGGTCGCCACATTGCTCGAAAATACGCTTCAGGCGGCGGAAATCCGCGACCCGGACCGCTCTTGAATCTGGAATTTTTTTCACCATATTTAGGTTCGTGCGCGACACCACGGTGTCCAAACTTGCGTGAACTCGAACCATCAATTGACCGGCCATGAGCAATACTGAGACATACAAATTTGAGACTGAAGTACAGCAATTGCTGCACTTGATGATTCATTCGCTCTACAGCGACAAGGAGATCTTTCTTCGCGAACTGATCTCAAACGCGTCCGACGCCGCAGACCGGCTTCGATTCGAGGCCCTGACCGACGACAACTTGGCGAGCGACGGATCGGAACTTGCGATACACATCAGCGTCGACAAAAAGAAAAAAACCATCACCGTGTCGGACAACGGAATCGGCATGACCCACGACGAGGTGGTCGAGAACATCGGTACGATCGCCCGCTCCGGCACCAAGGATTTCGTAGAGGCGTTAACCGGCGACCAGACACGGGACGCCAATCTCATTGGCCAGTTCGGTGTCGGCTTTTATTCCGTATTCATGGTTGCCGAAACGGTAGCCTTAACTACCCGCAAGGCGGGCTCTCCGCCCGATTCCGCGGTGCGCTGGGAATCGGATGGCGGTGGTAAATACACACTGGACAACGTCAACAAGGAGACGCGTGGAACTGAGATTGTGCTGACGCTGCGACCCGACCAGAAAGAGTTTCTGGACCCATTCCGGCTGCGCAGCATCATCGGCAAGTATTCAGACCATATCTCCCTGCCGATTCGCATGCCCGCCTCAACCAGCGCCGACAAGACACCGAAATCCAAGGAACCGGAATGGGAAACGGTGAACAAAGGCTCTGCGCTGTGGACTCGTAACAAGAAGGACGTCTCCAAGGACGAATATCAAACCTTCTACACCACCGTGTCCTACGATCCTGAGCCGCCGCTGTCGATAATTCACAACCGCGTCGAGGGAAAGCTCGAATACACCATTTTGCTGTTTATTCCGGCCAGGGCGCCGTTTGACTTGTGGGATCGTGAGCGCCGCCACGGAGTGAAGTTGTACGTGCGTCGGATTTTCATCATGGATGATGCGGAGCAGCTGATGCCGGCCTATCTGCGATTTGTGCGTGGGGTGGTGGATTCGGCGGATCTACCACTCAATGTGTCCCGAGAATTTCTGCAGAAAAACAAAGACATCGACAAAATTCGTGTCGGGTCGGTCAGAAAGGTTCTTGCCGAACTCAAGCGCATGTCGGCGAAAGATCCGGAAAAATACACAACGTTTTGGGAGCAGTTCGGCCGGGTGTTCAAGGAGGGCGTGATTGAAGATCACGATAACCGGGACGCGATCAACAAGCTGCTGCGGTTCGCCAGCACCAGAAGCGGCACCGAAGATCAAACCGTGACTCTGGACGAGTATGTGAACCGCATGCCCGCCAACCAGAAGGCGATTTATTACCTCACCGCAGACAGCTATAACGCCGCAACCCAGTCACCGCACTTGGAGATCTTCCGCAAGAATGAAGTCGAGGTGCTGCTGCTTTCCGATCCCATTGATGAATGGGTAGTCAATCACTTGACTGAGTACAGCGACAAACCGCTGAAATCGGTAGCCAAAGGCGCGTTGGATCTGGATAACGTGGTCGATGAGGGTGAGAAAGATCGGCGGCAGAAGCAGTATGGAGCGATACTGGAAAAATTCAAACAGATACTCAAAGATCAGGTCAAGGACGTGAGAGTTACGCACCGCCTGACCGATTCACCCGCGTGCCTGGTCGCCGACGAAAACGACATCGGCGCCAATCTGGAACGTATCTTGAAATCAGTTGGGCAAACCGCTCCGGAATTCAAGCCGATCCTGGAACTCAACCCGGATCACCCGATGATCAGCGACCTGGATCCGAACAGCGAAGATGTGGAGGATTGGGCGTACGTATTGTTTGATCAGGCGGCACTGAGCGAGGGCGCACAGATCAAAGAGCCCGCCGTCTACGTGCGCCGTGTCAACCAGCTGCTCAGCGGTCGTATCGCGTCGAAGCCGACCATTATCACCGACGTGTAACCGGCTTTCGCCTTCATTCACTAACCGGTGGCGGTAAGCGTGCCGGACTTCTCCACGGCGCGCGCGTCGCCGACCCAATCGAGCGTGGTGCCGGGATCGTGAATCGCGTTACCCTCTTTATCGACGCAATGCCGACCTGATACCACGCTGTCTCTGACGCATGCCGCGGACCCGATGCGAGTGTAATCGAACAGGATACTGCGCGAAATATCCGCCCCTCCCTGCACATGGCACCCATGGCCGATCCATGTGGGACCGGTGATCTTCACACCCCCCTCGATGCGCGAACTGCTGCCGATGTATACCGGCCCTATGAGCTCCGCGTCGGCCCAATCCACGGATACGTTGAGGCCGGTCCACACGCCCGGTTGGACTTCCCGGCCCGGCATGCGAATATCGCGCAGCTTGCCAACCATAATCTGTTGGTTCGCCTCCCAATAGTCGCTCAACCGGCCGATATCGATCCAATTGAACGGTTCGTGAATGGCGTAAAACGCCAAACCGGCATCCATAATCCCGGGGAAAAGGTGGCTGCCGATGTCGTAGCTCTTCCCCGACGGTATCAAATCGAGCACCTCCGGTTCGAAGATGTAGATTCCCGTGTTGACCAGGTTGGACGCCGCTTCGCTAACCGACGGCTTTTCCTGAAACGAGGTGATGCGATCGTCGGCATCGCACACCACGACGCCATAGTTGGGCACCTGGGCTTGCGGCACTTTGTGAACGCAAATGCTCGCCACCGCCCCCTTCTGCCAATGGCGGCGCACCGCAGTGGTCACGTCCAGATCAATCAAGGCATCGCCGCACACAACCACAAAGGTGTCGTCAAAGAACCCGCTGAAGTCCTGAATTCTCCTCAGGCCGCCCGCGGAACCCACCGGCTCGCCGATGATTTCGCCGTTCTCAATATGCCCCTCGAAGGAGTAACCGATATTGACGTCCCAACGCCGTCCATCGCCGAAATAGCGCTCGATCTGTTCAGGGAGATGACTGACGTTAACCATGATCTCCTTGATTCCGTGGCGAGCGAGGTCCTCGACCAAATATTCCATGACCGGTTTCCCGAGGATGGGAATCATCGGTTTAGGCATCTCATAAGTCAGTGGCCTGACACGGGTCCCCTTGCCCGCGGCCAAGATCATCGCTTTCATTTTGCTCGTAATCCCCTTATGGTGCGCGCTTTTTCTCTATTGTACAGCAAGCCGCGAACGCCCCTAAAACCTTAGCCGACCAAAAACAGCAATTAACCGCAGCAACGGTGTTTCAGTAACTGCTCGAGGCCTGGATGCGGCCATTCCGCGCGAGCTGAACCGCCGGCAGTCTACACGGTGCCGGCGGCGATCAAAACCGCGAACGCGGGGTATTTTGACGCAGGCGGCGAGATTGCCTTAACCGAACGGCCTCGTCGCCGTAAAATATCATTTTTTGCTTGCAGGCCGTGCTAATAATCACCACAATGAGCGCCACAAGAGGCGTGCGGACTCAACCCGTCAGATGAAGGCGATGACCGAGCAGCTTGGCAGCCATGAATACACACTCCGCTGTTTTGTCTGTTGCTCACCGACGTTCGTCAGCTCCTTTGCCCGGTGCAGGATTGAATTGTTGTAGTGTCACGTCGACGAATAAATAACGTTATCATAGTAAAGTCTGCATGAAATCTCGGAGGCATGGTATGAGCATGTGGAAAAAAACCGGCGATGAAGAAATACAAACGGAGACCCCTGTTATGACCAGTGATACTCGTGTCGATTCACCCACAACCAGCGGTCGAGCCGCATCCCGTCAGGCAGCGTCGATCGGCCCATCGATTCAGATCAAAGGCGATATCTCCGGTAACGAGGACCTGGTGGTGCACGGAAAGGTCGAGGGAACCCTCAGTTTGCCCAAGAATAACGTGGTCGTGGGCTCGGATGGCGTGGTGCAGGCGAACGTCAACGCCATGAGCATATCGGTTGAAGGCACGGTTGTCGGCGATTTGACCGGCAGCGAACGTATTGTAATCACCAGCTCGGGGCGAGTGCAGGGCAACATCACGGCGCCCCGGGTGGTTCTGGAGGACGGCGCTAAATTCAAAGGATCGGTCGATATGGAGATGGGCGAGGACAAGCCCGCCGCCAAGGCTCAGGTCTCGACACAAAGCGACAAGGATACCGTGGCCGCGGTCAAACGCGTGGGTATGTCCACCAGCAAGTAAGGTGCCATCATCTCCGACGCCGCCTTAAGACTGAGCAATCCCGACGACCGCGGTCGTTACTACTCCGAACGGCTCGGGACCGGAATCGTCCCATTGATTGAGGAGCGGCTCAGCCAGCACCCTGGCACCCGGGTTTTGGATTTAGGCCCGCCGACCGAACGCAAGTTCAGATTCTTCAGCCGGCTGAGAACCCGGCTGTACTACAACAACTTTCCGGACAGCCTCTGCGCACAGCTGCTCGGTCCCAAACCTCAGGCCAAGTTGTCGGCGTCGGATTTTCAGCGCATGCTCCCCGACAGCCGCGTGGAGTATGACCTGATACTGGCTTGGGACTACCTGGATTATCTCACTCCGGAAAATCTACGTGTGGTCACCGAACAGCTGACTCAGCGCAGCCGCGCCGGCACCTGGATGTATTTTCTCATGGCGCAGCACAGTAAAATTCCTGATCACCCGGCCACGATTGATCTGCTGTCCGGTGATTACATCCGTTACGCCTGCGGGCCCGCGACCCGGGAAGGCGCACGGTATCCCCCGAAGGTACTGGAGGGATTACTCAAGGGTTTTCAGATCAATAAATTGGTACTGCTCAAAAACGGTATTCAGGAGCATCTGTTCGCACGTGAATAGAGGCGACGCGACGCGTTGCCTGACCTCCACAATTTCCATCGCTTCTCCACCCGAATGCGCGTAGCAGCTTGGCTTTGACCATGCCACGTATGGTATCGAGATACCCGGCCGTTCGCGGGTTATACGTCGCGCTCGGCATTGCTTTGTTGCCGGCGTGCGGTGGGGGTGGCGGGACTCCGACGCTGCACATTGCCGGGCCCACTATGGGCACTCACTACAACGTGAAGATTGTCGACCGAACGGGGCGCCTGGATGCCAAGACTATAAAAGCCGGAATCGAGTCGATACTGAATCTCGTCGATGAGCAGATGTCGACGTACCGCGACGATTCGGAACTCAGCCGGTTGAACGCCAACCCCAGCACCAACTGGATTGAAACCTCACTGGATCTGGTGGATGTCGTCGACGCCGCGAAGAGAATCAGCCGGTTGACCGACGGGGCGTTCGACGTGACTGTGGGTCCGTTGGTGAACCTATGGGGTTTCGGACCACATGTGCGGCGCGAATCACCCCCCTCTGCCGACGAAATCCGCGGTGCGCTGTCACGGGTGGGCTACGGTAAGGTCGCTGTTCGGCGATCGCCGCCCGGGATAAGAAAATCGAAGGCCGACATTGTTATCGATCTTTCGGCCATCGCCAAGGGATATGCCGTCGACAAAATCTCGGATCACCTCGCATCCCTGGGGCTTAGCGACTACCTGGTGGAAATCGGAGGCGACCTGAGGGCAAGCGGGCGCAATATCCATGGCGCGCCGTGGGCCATTGCCATTGAAAAACCGGCCCCTGGCGGGCGCGAGGTGCAACGCGTCGTGAGCATCACCGATCAGGCGGTGGCGACGTCCGGAGATTACCGGAACTATTTCGAAACCCGCGGGCAACGCTACTCGCATACGATAAATCCATTGACTGGATTCCCTGTGTCCCACGGCCTCGCATCCGTGACCGTGTGGAGCACATCGGCAACGGAGGCCGACGCAATAGCCACCGCGCTCATGGCCCTGGGACCCGAAGCCGGATACACACTGGCCCGCCGGCAAAAGCTGGCGGCGTATTTCGTGGCGCGCACGGAAACCGGTTTTACCGCCAAGAGCACGATCGACCTTGGCCCGGACTGACGGGCCGATCGCACCCGGCGTCCTCGCAATCACGCTCGAGCCTTCCCGGCCGCGTGCATGTATGCACCCAGCCCGCTGTCGACTGCTTTACAAGGGCCACGACCGGGATCGCCGCAATCCGCGGCCCGCTTATTGCGCCTGCCGTCGCTTGATCAACAAGGTGCGCACCAGATCATCACGGTCCATCTCATCCATCGCGTCCTCCATGCCGCGAATCCGTTCATTGATGTCGGGCAACAGAATATAGTCCAGCGCATTGACACGGCGCTGGGTGCGGCGAAACACGTCTACCAGGCGCAACAAGTTGTTTTGCGCGACCGCGAGATGGACCAGGTGCCGCAATAATGCGTCAACCGCCGCCGCCGCCAACTCGAGTTCCACGGAAATCTCCAACCCGCCCGCGGGCCGCGGATGAGCGGATGGCGCGTCGGCAACCGCGTCTTGAAGCCACCGCGTCCCCAAACGGTTGACGACGGACCAGTCGACATTGGCGATACCGGTTTCAGAACTCGCGAACCGTGTTACACCGCGAATCCCGTGCCGCAGTATCGCCCGGCGCACCTGCATGCGCGCACGAGTAAACAGCCTTTTGCCTTCGAGTAGCAATGTTTCGGTCTCGCGAATTTGATCGAGCATGATGTGCGCAAGCAAATCACGGCGCTCCTCCAGCACCGACTTGCCCTCACGCATCAGCGCACGCTCGACGCGATGTTCGAGTAATTCGGTCTTGGAAGCGGGGTCATGAGCCATGGCGATGCGGTTTGATGTGCGCCTCAATCTGATCATCAGACAGCCGGACCAGGACCTCATCGGGCAATTCCGCCAACAGCATCCAGCCGAGTTCGAAGGTCTCCTCCAGAGATCGACGACTGTCGTCCTGCCGAATGAACACCTCGTCCATGCGTTCGCCGAATCGCAACAACTGCCGATCGGCCGCCGACAATCCTTCCTCGCCCACGACGCTGGATAACAATCTGAGATGATGCGCCTGGGCGTAAGAAGAATACAGTTGCTGGGCAAACGCCGGATGATCCACGTGGGTCATACCTTTCCCGATGCCGTGGTTCATGAGCCGTGACAGACACGGCAGCAATTTGATCGGCGGAAAGATGCCCCTGCGATCCAGATCCCGATCGAGGACGATTTGTCCTTCGGTGATGTAACCGGACAAATCCGCAATCGGGTGTGCAATGTCATCGTTGGGCATGCTCAAAATCGGCATCTGGGTGATCGAGCCGAGTCGCCCGGCGATCCGCCCGGCCCGTTCATAGATACTGGCCAGATCCGAATACATGTAACCGGGATATCCCTTGCGGCTCGGCACCTCGCCGTGACTCGAGGACACCTCACGCAGCGCCTCGCAGTAATTGGTCATGTCGGTCAATATCACCAGCACGTGGCGGCCTTCCTCGTAGGCGAGATATTCCGCCGCGGTCAGTGCGACCCGGGGCGTTAACAGACGCTCCGCGCTGGGATCGCTGGCTAGGTTCAAGAATAATGCGATACGCTGCAGCGCGCCGTATTCGTCCATTTCCCGCCGGAAGTGCTCCGCCGTGTCGAAGGTGACTCCGATTGCCGCAAACACCACCGCGAACTCTTCCGCCTGTTTGCCGCGCAGGCGCGAAAACCGCGCGATATTGGATGCCAGACGGTCGTGGCTGAGACCGCTTCCGGAAAATATCGGCAGCTTTTGTCCGCGAACCAGTGAATTCATGGCATCGATGGCGGAGACGCCGGTCTCGATGAACTCCCTGGGTACGTCACGGCGCACTGGATTGATGGCATTTCCGTCGATGCGCAAACGCTGCTTGGCGACAATCGCGGGACCGCCGTCAATCGGTGCACCCACCCCATTGTAGACCCGGCCCAGCATTGAAGGCCCGACATTCAACAGGATGGGCTCCGACAGGAACTTGACGCGAGTTTCACCCAGGGACAAACCTTCGGTCCCCTGAAAAACCTCGACAATCACGCTGTCGCCGGCGACAAACACAACGCGGCCGAGTCGTGTTTCGTCTTCCCCCGTGAGTACCTCCACCCGCTCATAGAGACCGACATCCCGGGTATTGCTGACGAATACCAGCGGACCGTGGATACTGGTCAGGCCGGTGTGGAACAGGTAGCGCTGAGGCTCAATCATTGCCCGGCCGCCTCGTGCTCAGCGGAATCATCCTGCATGCTTGGAGCTAACCCGTCCAAGGCGTCGTCCAGCGCATCGGTAAGGCCTTGGAATTCCTCCAGTGCGTCGTTGCCGATGTCCTCCCCCATCCTTTGCAGTCGGCGCACCACCGGCAATGTCAGCAGGGTATCCGGATCGATGCCGGCTTCCAGCAACGCGTGGGCGCGTTGAATGAAGTAGTCAATCAACGCCAGCATCGCGGATTGTTTTTCCGGCGAGCAGTAACGGTCGGTTTCGGAAAACGCCGACTGGCGCAACAGGCCCTCTACCGTGATCTCGGCGCATACCAACACCAGGCGCTGCGACGGCGGCAAGGCGTCACGGCCCACGATCTTTACCATTTTTTCCAGCCGCGCCTGCTCCTGCAGCAGGGCGAGCATGCGCTCGCGGCGCTCAGCCCAACGGACGCCGCCGTGTTTCCGCCACCACCGCGCGGTGCTCGAAACATATTCCGAGTAGCTTTGCAGCGGATGGATTGCCGGATAAAACCGCGCCTGGGCGCGGTCGCGGTCCAAAGCCAGGAAACTCTTCACATATCGTCGCGAATGCGCGGTGACCGGTTCCGAGAAATCCCCGCCGGGCGGCGACACGGTGCCGACCACGGTCAGCGAGGACTCGTCACCCGACAGGGCCTGGGTTCGCCCGGCGCGCTCGAAAAACTCCGCAAGGCGGCTTGGAAGGTAGGCCGGGTATCCCTCTTCCGCGGGCAGTTCTTCGAGCCGGCCGGAGATCTCCCGCAGAGCCTCGGCCCAACGCGATATCGAATCGGCGAACAACGCGACGTTGTAGCCCTGGTCGCGGAAGTACTCGCCCAGGGTGATGCCGGTGTAAATCGACGCCTCGCGAGCCGCCACCGGCATGTTAGAGGTGTTGGCGATCAACACCGTCCTTTCCATCAACATACGCCCGGTGCGGGGGTCCTCGAGCCCGGGGAATTCCTCCAGCACCCCTGCCATTTCGTTACCGCGCTCCCCGCAACCGATGTAAATAATCACGTCGGCATCGCACCACTTGGCCAGCGTCTGCTGCAAGATGGTCTTTCCGGTGCCAAAGCCCCCCGGCATGGCTGTCGCCCCGCCCTTACCGATGGGATACAAGGTGTCGATGACCCGCTGCCCGGTCAATAACGGCCGCTCCAACGCCAACCGGCGACGAAACGGCCGCGGTACCCGAATCGGCCACCGGCTGCGCATCGATACTTCAGCCAACCCGTGAGGCGAGCGGATGCGCGCCAGCACGTCATCGATGCGGTACGCGCCCTCGGGCGCCCGCCACTCGACGGTGCCGTTGATCGCTGGCGGCACCAGAACGCGATGCTTCAAGTCCGCGGTTTCATCAACCTCACCAAGGCACTGCCCGCCGCCCACCCCGGCTCCCTCGTCGATCACCGGTTGATAGCGCCAGCGGCGTTCCCGGTCGAGACTCGGAACATCCACGGCAGTACCGATAAAGTCCCCGTAAGCGTCGGCGACCTCATGCAGCGGCCGTTGAATGCCGTCGAACATCGCCCCGAGCATGCCCGGACCAAGATCCACGGCCAGCGGCAGGCCGCTGCCCTCGATCCCCATGCCCGGGGTGAGTCCCGTGGTGTCCTCGAACACCTGCACGGTGATGGCGTCGGTATCGAGCCGGATCACCTCGGCGACAAGGCGATCATCGCCAACCGACACGGCCTCCTTCATCTGAAACTTGCCCTGCGCACGAGCCTTGACCACCGGGCCGTTGATCCAGAATATTTCCGCGCGGCTCATCGTGCCGTGGTCTCCCGGTACACGATCTGGGTAATCCGGCGCATTGCGCGTTCCTGCAGTTCCGGTTGCTGAATACGTAAGCTCCCGTCGAGCAAGTGCTGCGCCCAGCGAATGACGATGCCGGCCGGCGACGACTCGTCGATTGTCATGTTCCATTCACCCGGATAGTCCGCCATCATCCGTTCAATCTTGTTACACACGTCGCAATGCCCACCCTGACCCAGGCTGATGTGCACGGGATCGGATCCGCTGTGGCGGCGCGCTTCGTTGACCCACGCGCGGCACCAGCGCCACTGCGTTGACGGGTCATTCCACGCTTCCATCATCCGCGTCCATACCGAATCCACCACCCGCTGTTGCAGGTCGGTGAGCAAGCGCCAGTGCCGGCGCCGCAGTTTTGCGTTAATCGTCGCCACATACCGATCGTGCTTCCGGGACTGGTCGTCACGGGCCTTCTTGCTGGCCTGATGATGTATGCGTCGCGATTCCGCGAACGCCTCTCGGCGCAGGCGTACGATCTTGTCTCGCCGCTGGGCTTCGATGTTTTGTAATTCGCGATCCCGGTCACGCGCGATCTTGTCCAAGAACACACGCACCTGCTGCGGTTCAATGAGCGCGTCCTGGTCGCGGGTCATGTCGTGTATCCCGTCATCGACTCAGCCTATCCCCAGTACCCGCCGAGCAGCACCGATCGACTCATCCTCCAGCGCACCGTCCGCATCGATGCTGGGGACGACAACCACCGGGGGCGTCGGCCGCCGTAGTAACAGCGCCGCCAACCGGTCCGCGACACCGAGCGCGCATTCCTGGCTGAGGATCACCACGTCGGATTGCTCGCGCGCGTTCATCAACGCCGCCCACACCGCGCCGGGCTCGGTGTCGGTGGCATAGGACACAACGCCCGCCAACCCAAAGCCTGCAGCGGTTAGAGAATCACCGACGTAGCTGACTGTGAGCGACATCAATCAACCCAGACGATTCAAAATCATGATGGCGATGATCAGGCCATAAATGGCGATCCCTTCAGCCAGTCCGACCAACACCAGCGTACGTCCAAACAACTCGGGTTTTTCCGCAATCGCTCCCACCGCCGACGCGCCCACCGCCGCCACCGCAATACCCGCAGCAACCGCCGACAAACCGGCTGCCAACGCAGCGGCTATGAAGCCCCAGCGAAGCACCGACGCATCCGCCGTCGCAACGGCTTGCGCCGCCGCCGCGGTCGGCGGAAACCACATCACCGTTACGTAGATCAGCGTGGCTAAACCCGCCGCTGTCACCGTGGCAGCGAACAGCATCTTGGCTCTCGTATGCAGCATCGAGTGACTCCAACGGTTTGACTCAGTCATGATGTCCCCTTCACGGAACGGACGTGTTTCGGCAAACGCAGTGGTTGAAACGGCCTGCCGCCGCCGACGAAAAAACGTCTGAAAAACTCGAACATCACCAGACGCGTGGTTTGAATCGACACCACCAGTCCTTCCAGGGCGATGACGATTACGTTACCGATTACGAAGATCAGACTCGCCAGAATAATGTTGTCCGGCATGGCGCTGAGCGTAATCACCGCGACGCCCAGCCCGGTGTGGGCCAGGGCAAACGCACCCAATCGGGCGAACGACAGCGTATTGATGGCGAGCTGAAAAACGATCTCGACAAATTCCAATGCTTGCTTCAAACCTTTGCGCAACACACCGGCCAATCCGCCGGCACGATATCCCGTGACCCCCGCCGCGAAGAAATACCAAAGCAGTGCCGTCACACCCAGCGTCACCGCGGCCTGGGTGGAAAATACGACAGCAGCGGCGGCGCCATACAACACGATTATCGGCGCGCCGAACGCCCACCAGCGGCCCGCGCCGCCCTGCCAATACGCTTGCAAACCGGCTAGCAGCATGCTCGACAGAATCACCAACCAACCAAACCCAATGGGCAGCAACAGCATCAACAGCGGATCCTCCATCGGGCGGATCCAGATCGCGGTGAGCAGGGACTCGTTGCAGAAAACCGAACCGTACAAGAACCCGAAGCCCATCGCGCTAAGGCCCCCGGGAATGAGCAATTCCAGCACCGGCATGCGTTTGCGCGCCAGCCAGCCGACCAGAATCAACACCGCCCCATGCCCGACGTCACCGAACATGTACCCGAACATCAACGGCGTCACTACCGCCAGCAGCGGGCTGGGATCGACCTCGTTGGCCGCGGGCACGCCGAAACCTTTCACGAACGTTTCGAACCATTGGATCCAGCGTGGATTGTCGAGCTGCACCGGCGGTACGCCGTGCTCCGCGGCGGACTCCTTGCTGATGAGAAACGGGACGTTTGCACGCTGCAGATTCGCAATCAGTTCCGGGTAACGCACCTCCGGCGCCCATCCCCCGAGCCACACGAAACGCCTGCCGGTCATTGAGTCGGCCAATACCTCATTGATCCACCGGTGACGCCGCAGCAGCCACAGGTCGCCCGCGATGTGGGTCCGCCGATTGAGTTCCTTGAGCTCGCGCAGCTTCTGGTCACGTGCGCGCTGCTGCGCCTCGATCATGTCATCGACCTGCCGCAATGCGGTGCTGTTCGATCCAACGATATTGGGAGGAACGCGCACAAAGCGCATGCTGCGGCTGTGGAAACGCCGCTCGAGCTCACTTTGAACCTCATCATCGGTGACCCCAACCAGAAGCACCCGCTTATGCGAGACCTCGGCATCGGTTGCGGACGTCTTAACAGGATATGCCCGCCCGATAATGTGGCCGTATGCCGCATCGAGGACATCGACATCGCCGGCACGCCCCAAGGCCAGGAACGGAGGAAACTTGCGTGACCACTTTCCCGACGCCAGTTCCATATCGAGCTCATCGTCGGGAAGCGAAGCCAGACAAGTGGACAACAATTCGAGTTCTTCCAATCGGGATTCGGTTTCACGCAGCCGCTCCACCAGCGGCTTTACCGTATCCAACCAGTGACTGAGCCGTTCCTCCAAACCGGGCAGCAACACACGGGTCGGCAAATCGCGCAGCGCCGGCGCCACCGTCTCGACACCGGGCTCCGGCTGAAACTGGTCGAACGCATCCAGTTCGCGTTCGAGTTCGAGCAAACGGTCCAGGATGCGGCCGTCGGTTTCGACCTCGAAGGGCGGCTGTGTGCGGTCGTATTGTTGCAGCTCGATCACCCCCATGCCGCCGAGCACATCCAGCGCGTTGGATACCGCTTCGCGATCCACCAGGATGTCGATCCAAATCATAGGCACCGGCCGGAACATCTACGCACCCCCCACCACTGGATCCGCCATGCTCCACTGCCGCGACCGGGCAATCAGCAACGCACGGCATCGTTCGTATTGCATCAGTTCCAGCACCGCGTAAATCAGTATTACTCCGGCGTGAAACGGGTCCCGCCCTAAGAGCGACCGTAGCTCATCGGCTAACTCACGCCGCAAACGCCACTGCACGTCGGCATCCACCGGTTCGCTGCGCGCCGCCTGCTCGCGCAACGCGGCAATCCGTCGCAGGTGGCGATGGACGATGCGCTGAATGCGCCGCACCACATAACGCTCACGGCCGGTGAGCCGTGGGCAAAGCGGTTCGAATTCGCGCAGCCAGCGGTCCCACGCCGAGCGCGGTGGCTCCCGCCCATCCGCATCCCGAAGTTCCCGTCTACGGGTTGCGGGTTCGAGCCGTAGTAATCGTGATGCACGCGGTGGTGCTTGATCGCCGGTCTTGCTGAGATCGGTTTGTAACTGTGCCCGGAAAAGTTCCCAGCCCCGCCACAACCATTCTTGCAGCCGGCGCCAGCGTGCCGGCAGCAGCCGCACCGTGAATGCAATCAACATTTGCAGGCGCTGCGCCAGATGTTGCTCGATGGTGATGGTATCCGGGCACCTGGGCAATGCGCTTACCCACCCCGCCAGGCCGCCGGCGCGCATCCTGGCGATAAGCTGGTCCAAATCGCCGGCCTCCGCCATGCGGCGCCACTGGGACTCGCCGGGCATCGCGCCGATACGCGCGCGCACCCGCGCCTGGGCTTCGGCGTACTCGAGATTGCGCACTATTCCCATGTCCGTCCCCGGCCTTCTAGGTCATTCCGATCAGAGACTTACCCACATTCGATTGTGTCCCGAGATGTGTCGCGTTAACTATGATCCGGATCAAGTAGTGACGCGGTCCCGGGCCTTAAAATACCGGCAGTTAGCGCGCTGCATACCTCGCCACGGCGAAAAGTTAACCACGCGCGGCGCGGAATGGGATGATTGCCAGAGGCATCCTGATGAAAGAGCTAGTGAACCCGATACAGCAGGTACTCGCCGCGGAACGCGCCGCGGAGGCGGAAATCGACGCGGCTCGCGGAGCGGCGGAGCTCGCCGTGACCGCGGCGCGCAAACAGATACCGGCACTCCTGCATCGCAATGAATCCCGCACCCAGCGCGCCGTGGAACGGTACGAGAAAGAACAGGTAACACAACTCAAGAGCGAGACCCGGGCGCTGCGCGCGCAGGCGGAGGCGAAACTGGCCGCCGAGCAGGCGTTACTGGAAGAGAATTTCGACGCGATCGTCGCACAACTGTTCGCCGACGTCTGGCCGCAAGACAAATCGAGTTAGCTATCGATTAACGGTTATTCAACCGCGTTCGATAGAACCATTAACCTAGGTGGTGCGCGATTGAAGGGCTGGAAACCGATTGCCGCCAGACACGAATAGAAGGCTCGATTTGCTAGAGAGAACATCAGCCATCCTTGGCTTTGGCCAAACTATGGACAGCCGGCCGTCCCTGAATTGTTACCAGATCTTGTTGCGCAAGCGATCAGAATACTGCAACCACCGGGAAATAGATGCCGTTGCGGTTCCAGTTTGGCCGTACCAATGACTTGGCCGACGTAAATCCATGGCCCGCTATATAGGCAGACGGAACTACCGTGTCGGTACTGGTGCATTTCACGCTGCCGATAAACCGAAAAGCAGGCGTCACCCTCGGAATATCCGACGCCAGCAAAATCGCAACACCGTGACCTTTTACCCACAGCCGAGCGCGGCCCACCAGAGCGCCATGTTGATCGTAGCCGGCGCAACGCACTAATACACGGCCCGATTCCGGACGGCTGAATACCATCGCGGTGTTAATCACCGGGTTGGCGGGATCGGGCTTGATAATCGGATCCAACACGGCGACGTCGTGACTGATTTCCACTTCCTCCACGTCCACTCCGGCGCCTGCATCCAGGGTGCCCTGGGCCATAGCCAGCGTGGAGATTGCCAGTGCCACTCCCGAAACGGTTACGTTGAATGCGTTTACAAACCAATTCATTTGCTGTTCTCCTGTAGTCGTAATCGAGCGGTTGATAAAATGGGAAAAATTCCCTTTAAGATAATAAAAGGGAATATTTCCCTTGTCAATAGCGGCGCATAAAATCAAGGGAATATTTCCCTCATTGCCGCTAGAATCACGCCTTATGGCAAAAACGCCCAGCCACACATCGTCGACCGAGCCCTCCGATACACTGGTCTTAGCCCTGGTACGTTTGCTCAAGCCCTTGATGAAATTACTTATTTCTCGCGGAATTACCTTGCCGTACCTGACCCGGCTGTTGAAATCACTGTACGTCGAGGTCGCGAAATCCGATTTTGAGCTGGCCGACAAACGCCTCACCGACAGCCGCATCAGCCTGATCACCGGCATCCATCGCAAAGACGTGCAAAAGCTGCGGGCGGTCGAAATTACGCAGCCGGAAGTGCCGGCCAACATATCCATCGGCACGCGCCTGATCTCCATCTGGGTCGATGACCGCGCCTATACGAACGACAAAGGCGTGCCACGCAAGCTGCCGCTACGATCGGACGATGACACTGAGCCGAGCTTCGAGAATCTGGTGAACCAGGCCAGTCGCCGGGACCTGAGTCCGCGGGTTGTACTGGATGAACTGGTCCGGCTGGGCATCGTCACGGTCGACGATGACCAACGGGTCGCACTCAATGTGGAGGCTTTTGTACCGGACAACAGTTTCGATGAAAAGGCTTGGTATTTCGGAGAAAACGTCTCAGCTCACATCGCCGCAGGTGTTCACAATCTGTTGGAAGGACGACCACCGTTTATGGAGCGTAGCGTCAGTTACAGCGGACTTTCGGAACAGGATGTCGCTCGTCTGGAAAAGAAAATCACCAGACTTGGCATGAAAGCGCTGAAGGACATTAATCACGACGCGCAAAAGTTAAAGCAGTCAACGGAGGAACATGGAGACGGTGGAAAATTGCGGTTCACATTCGGGGTCTATTTTTACAAGAAGGAAGAAAACGATGACCCGTCGGTATAGTTTCCATGCACTGGTACTGACGCTCATCGTTGTTGCGGGTGTATTCACGGGTTGCTCCACGATACCTGAAACGCATGAAGCGGGTGCCGATATTGAAGTGACCAGCCGGGAAGGCGTGGGTGGTACCGGAATTTCTACGAAACCGGTCGCCGACCGGGAAGGAATGGGTGGCAGTGGAATTGATCCAGACGGAATGGGTGGCACCGGGATAATCGGAGTTATCGCCAAAAACGGGGTTACCACCATAGCCGGCGTGTATATTCCCTCGCTGGCAGGTGCTCAAATTTTTCTCGATGGCAAGCCTGCAGACAGCGCTGCGCTTTTCAGTGGTCGCATCGCTGCGGTGTTGATCGATAACGAGCGCGCGGTCAGAGAGATCCGCGTGTTCGATCAGTTTATGGGTGCGGTTCCCTTCATCGGTTCAGTTTCACGATTGATCGTTCGCGGACAAATCGTGGGTAGTACCGTTCCAGGTGAAGTCACGGTAAACGGATTGCCGATTTCCGCCCGCGCCCTCGGCGGTAACATGCCGGGAGATAGGGTCCGCATCGATGCCAGTGCGGTGCCGGCAGGCGGGTTCAATATCACTCGCGTGGAAAAGGTATCCGCAGGGGTCGAACGGCCCGAATCCATCGAAACCATCACTAAACCGGAAACGCCGTCACCCGTGGAAGTTCAACCTGCGGAGCCGGTCCGCCCCGACATCGTCACCGACCGGCCGGCTCGCCCGGAACGACCCGAAGCGCCAACGCCTCCGCAGCGGATCGAAAGGCCTGAAATTCCCGAACCCCCAACCTTACCCGGCCCCAGGGAACGCCCGGTGTTGCCGGAACCCCCCGACCGCCCAGTGCGGCCGGTAGTCCCGGACGCGCCGGACCGTCCGGTGCTGGATCGACCGGAGCCTCCGGTAGTGGTCGAGCCGCCGGCGACGGTCAGGCCTCCTGAAATCAAACCTGGCTTACCGCCGGTGGACCGGCCTGATCTACCCCGCCGGCTGGATTGACGATGGCTCATCGTAACCGCATGCGTCGACGACCAAAGTTGGCATGGGTGATACCGGTGTCCTTATTGTGGATGACAAGCGAGCTTGTCGCGGCTAGCGACAAACCCCGGTTCACACTGATCGTGGGCTATGACTATGCCGAGGGGGATTATGGACAGGACGCGGACACCACAATAAAGACTGTTCCGGTCACCATCAAAGCCGAAACCCGGAACTGGGTTGGGCATGTTCAATTTTCGACGATCTCGGTTGAGCAGAAATTTGGCGGTGGCTTGAACGTCAAGGACAGCGGCGGGGGAGACACCTACGTTTACGTGGCGCGAAAATCGCGATTCAATTGGCATGGCCACAACTACCTGGACTGGGGTGTAAAAGCAAAACTTCCGACGGCATCCGAAAAGAAACGACTCGGAACCGGGGAAACCGACTGGATGCTACAACTGGATGGATTCCGCAGTCACGGTCGTTGGCTGCCCTTCGCCACACTCGGTTATCGCTGGAGAGGCGACGATGCCGATTTCGATCGCAAAAACGGCTTGTATGGCCTGCTGGGACTGCACTATCAACACGATCGAATACTGAGCGCCGGTACCTTCTTCGATTACCGGAGCGCATCAACCATCCGCGTAGCGGACGGCCGTGAGCTGATTCCCTATATCGGCTACAAATTCAACGACCACCTGTCTACAAGCTTGTACGGTGTCGTCGGGCTTTCCGATGGCAGTCAGGACTGGGGCGTTGGCGTGCAGTGCATAATTCGTTGATGACACACGGGACGGACAACGCATTGACAGTCTAATTCTATCACCGCCCGTTTTCTATTAGCGATATCCACGTGCCACCGGAGGATCTGCCGGGCTGGCTGGAGAAGGGCAAGCAGGCCGGCATCGAGACCCGCGGCATCGCCGATCAGGGGTTCATCGACTCGGTGTATTTTCGCGACCCCAACGGCTATGTCATCGAGCTCACCGCCAGGCGGGCCAATCACGACGAGGCGATGAACCCGGCCCGAAACGGCGCGCGGAACAAGTTGGACACCTGGCAGGCGTCCAAGGACGAACCGGCGACGCGGTGAGATGCCGTCAGGATCCCGGACTCACGCATAAGCGGCGTTCGGGACCTTCGTGCACTTTTCAGATCAAGCGACCTTGGCCTCGCCGAGGGCCGCTTTGCGGAACTCGAACGCGTCATCCTTGACCTCGATCTTGATGCTGTCACCGGCGGCGAATGCACCGCTCAGGATCTGCTGCGCCAACGGATTCTCGATCCGCGTCTGAATGGCGCGCTTCAGCGGGCGCGCGCCGTAAACCGGATCGAAACCCACGGTCGCCAGTTTGTCGAGCGCGGCGTCGGTAAACCGCAGACCGATATCGCGGGCCTTGAGGCGCTCGCGCAGGAATGCCACTTGCAGCTTGGCGATCTCGCGCAGCTGCTCCCGTCCCAGCGGGTGGAATACCACCAGATCATCGACGCGGTTGATGAACTCCGGCCGGAACTGCTGCCCGACGATCTCCATGACCGCGGACTTCATCTGATCGTAGTTTTCCTCCCCGGCGAGTTCCTGAATCACCTGGGAACCGAGATTCGAGGTCATGATCACCACCGTGTTGCGAAAATCCACGGTGCGCCCGTGGCCGTCGGTCAATCGCCCGTCATCCAGCACCTGCAACAGGACGTTGAATACCTCCGGATGGGCCTTCTCCACCTCATCCATCAGAATCACCGAATACGGCTTGCGACGCACCGCCTCGGTGAGATAACCGCCTTCTTCATAGCCGACGTACCCTGGTGGGGCGCCGATCAATCTCGCCACCGAGTGCTTCTCCATGAACTCCGACATGTCGATGCGCACCATGGATTCCTCAGCATCGAACATGAAACTCGCCAGAGCCTTGGACAGTTCGGTCTTGCCCACACCGGTGGGACCCAGGAACAGGAACGATCCGTAGGGGCGGTTGGGATCGGACAATCCGGCGCGGGACCGTCGGATGGCGTTGGACACCGCCGCGATTGCTTCGTGCTGACCGATGACGCGTTTGTGCAGCTCGTCCTCCATGCGCAACAGCTTGTCGCGTTCGCCCTCCATCATCTTGGACACCGGAATGCCGGTCCACTTCGACACCACCTCGGCGATCTCCTCTTCGCTGACGCTGTTGCGCAACAGGCGGGTCTCGGTCTGCTCGGCTTGCTGCGCCGCTTCGAGCTGTTTTTCCAGTTCCGGAATACGGCCGTACTGCATTTCCGACATGCGCGTCAGATCACCGGCGCGCTGCGCAGTTTCCAGCTCCAGCCGCGCCTTGTCCAAGGACTCCTTGATGTGCTGGGCGCCCTGCACCGCCGCTTTCTCGGCCTTCCAAATCTCCTCGAGTTCCGAGTACTGGCCCTCGAGTGAGGTGATTTCCGTGTTCAGATCGCCGAGCCGTTTCTTGGATGCCTCGTCGGTCTCCTTCTTCAATGCCTCGCGTTCGATCTTGAGTTGAATCAAACGCCGGTCGAGCTTGTCCATCTCCTCGGGCTTGGAATCGATCTCCATGCGAATCCGGCTCGCGGCTTCGTCGACCAGATCAATCGCCTTGTCCGGTAGATTTCGATCGGTGATGTAACGGTGCGACAGTGTGGTGGCGGCCACGATTGCCGGGTCGGTAATATCAACGCCGTGGTGCACCTCGTACTTCTCTTTGAGACCGCGCAGGATGGCAATGGTGTCCTCCACATTGGGCTCGTCCACCACGACCTTTTGAAAGCGGCGCTCCAGGGCCGCATCTTTCTCAACATACTTGCGGTATTCATCCAGCGTGGTGGCGCCGATGCAATGCAATTCGCCGCGCGCCAACGCCGGCTTCAACATATTTCCCGCGTCCATCGCTCCTTCCGCCTTGCCCGCGCCCACCATGGTATGCAGCTCGTCGATGAACAGGATGATCTGGCCCTCCTGCTTGGCGAGGTCATTGAGCACCGCCTTGAGACGTTCCTCGAATTCGCCGCGAAACTTGGACCCGGCAATCAACGCGCCCATGTCCAGGGCCAGCAGACGCTTGCCTTTCACTCCGTCGGGCACCTCGCCGTTAATAATGCGCTGGGCGAGTCCCTCGACGATCGCGGTCTTGCCGACCCCCGGCTCGCCGATCAGCACCGGATTGTTCTTGGTGCGCCGTTGCAGCACCTGGATCACCCGCCGGATCTCGTCGTCCCGACCAATGACCGGATCGAGCTTGCCCTGTTCCGCACGTTCGGTCACGTCGATGGTGAATTTTTTCAACGCCTGGCGATGTTCCTCGGCGTTGGGGTCGTCGACCTTCTGACCGCCGCGCATGTCGTCGATGGCCTTCTCCAGGGCCACCTTGGATACGCCGGCGTTGCGCAACATCTCGCCCAGGGTGCCTTTGTCCTCGGCCGCCGCCAGTATCAACAGTTCGCTGGAAATGTATGCGTCCTCGCGCTGCTGCGCGAGTTTGTCGGTCTGGTTGAGGAGCCGGCCCAGTTCATTGGATACGTGGACGTCGCCCTGCTGCCCTTGCACCTGGGGCAGATGGTCCAAAGCCTCACCCAAGCTCGAACGGAGTTTGTTGACATTCACGTCGGCCTGCATCAACAGGTGACGCACGGTGCCCCCTTCCTGATCCAGCAGCGCGATCAATACATGCAGCGGCTCGATGAACTGATGATCACGGCCAACGGCAAGACTCTGCGCATCGGCCAGCGCCATCTGGAACTTGGAAGTGAGTTTGTCCATCCGCATAGCGGGCTCTCCCGACAGTGACTAGGTTGGTATCTACATGGGGCGGTATAAGACGAACTTCAAGCGTTCACCGCGCCGCGATTGACGAATTCGCTGAGTTCAAGCATCGCCGCCTCATCCTTAGTGTCGGTCACGTAGACTGCATGGGTCGCCTCGATACGCGCCGTGCTGCGCAGGAACAGGGCGATAATGATATGTCCGGCGCCGCGAATTCCCGATATGTGCAGGGGCACGATGGGGACCTCGGCGAGATGCGCCAGCGCCACCACGCCACGCTTCAGCGCCACCGGGGCTTCACCGGGGTGCCGAATGCGGCCCTGGGGAAACACGCCGATCACCTCATCGGCATCCAGAGCCCGCAGCGCGGCCTGGAACGCCTTCTCCGGTTTGCCAGTGCGGTCAACCGGTATACAGCCAATGGTCCTGACCAACCACTTGAGCCACCATCGATGATATTCCTCGGTGGCGATCATGAATCGCAACGGGCGCGAACAGGCGGCGATCATCAACAGCGGATCCAATCCGGAAACGTGGTTCGCAGCGAGCAGCGCCCCGCCGTTGGCGGGCAGCTGAATGGTGTCGGCCTGCAACCGGTGAAAACGCCGGCAGAATATGCGGTTCAAGCCGTCCAGCCGGTTGAGCCATTTATTGCCCCAATCAGCGCCATTGGCCCGGTCGCAGTGCCGGATCGCCCAACGGGCTAACCACGCCGTCGCGATTACCGCAATCAGCGCTCCTATCCATGTGGCGTATTGGTCGAACAACGGGAAAAGGCGCGATTAATGCTTGCGGACTTCGAATTGCTCGAAAATCCTGGGTAAATCCTTGAGCGCCACTTTGCCCAACGGTGTTCTGGGCAACTCCTCAACCACCGCGTAACGCACGATGTGATTGTGACTGGATGCGCGGGCGTTGAAATTCTTGATAATATCTTTTGCCTTCGTCTGCTGATCCGGTGGATCGATGGCCAGCACCGCCGCGGGCCGCATGTCCACTTCCAGCACTCCCGCCTCTTTCAATTCGGGATCGCGTTCCAGCAGCACTTCGAGATCTTCCGGATAAACGTTTTTACCCGACTCGGTAACGATCAGGCGTTTGCTGCGACCGGTAATAATGATCTTGCCATCCACCAAACGCGCAATGTCGCCGGTCTTGTACCAGCCGTTTTCCATCGTCTCCAGGGTCTGGGCCTGGTCGACGTATCCCAGCATGACATTGGGGCCCGACACCCACAGTTCACCGGCGCCATTCGCGTCGGCCGCGTGAATTTTTACTTGGACGCCCGGTAACGGTTTGCCCACGCTGTCGACACGCGGATCGCTTTTTTCCTGCACACTGACCACTGGCGAACATTCAGTGAGTCCATAGCCCTGGATCAATGGTAGACCGAGGTCTCTGAAGAATTGGCCTATTTCCGGATCCAATCGCGAGCCGCCGCTCAACCAACATTTCACCTTGCCACCGAACTTTTTACGTATCGGCCAATTCAACACGCGGCGCACTCCCGGCGGAGTACTGCGAAGCAACACCAGGTATGCGCGCAACGCGGCGCTGCCCTGTTTGAATCGCTTGTTCATATTCAACATGATATTGCGAAACAACCGCGGCACGGCGATGACCATGGTGATTTTTTCGTCAACCATGGCCTCCAAGATTTCGTGTGCCGCCAGTACCCGCGGCAGGATGATCGTCGACCCTTGATGCAGTGGAAGCAGCATACCGCCGGTCAGCTCCATGGCGTGGGACAGCGGCAATAGCGACAGGAAGCGGTCCTGCGCGCTGATGTTTATGTCGATGTTTGTTGCCGCGAGCACATTGGACATGATGTTGTCATGGGACAGCCGCACCATTTTCGGGTTGCCGGTGCTGCCGGAGGTGTAGATGCGCGCCGCTTCTTCGTTGGATGCCGCAGGGGAATCGCTGGCGTCCTCTGCCGCATCCATCGCATCTTCCAGTTCAATCAGCTCGGTGTTGCTCAGACCTCGGTCGTTGCCGTGAAAAAGAATCAGCTTTGGCGCCAACGCCTGGGCCTGGGTGTGTAGTTCTTCATCGCTGTTGCCGATGTGCAACGGTGCGACCACTGCCCCCAGCTTCCACACCGCGAACGCGCTCGCCGCCCACTCCGGCCCGTTGGCGGCCAGGATGCCGACGCGATCCCCGGATTGCACGCCGAGTTGACGCAAGCGCTTGGCTATGTTCAGGGCGTAATGGTAAATCTGGTGATATGTGTACTGCTCACGCCGGCCTTTACCCAGGCGGCGCACCCACGCCAACTGATCGGGGTGCCTGCTCAGGGCCTGTTTCACCAGCGACCATAGATTTTCGGACATGCTCGCAAATCGCATCATGCGTCAATTGAAGCCGGCGTTTGGTGCTCGTAGTAGCGCACACCGCTCACGCCCGCCGCGGAACGGCCAGCGGCGTAGTTTAGCAAAACCGGGGCGCGCGCGGCTCTACTCGATCAACCGCCGGCGGGCCAGCCCGCTACGCAGGCCGCGCGAATACCAAAGAGAAATAACGGTTTTCCGGTTCGTAGTGTCGCTCAACCACCATATCCGCTTCTTCCAGCAGTTGAGTCAAACCCGCCACGGTAAATTTACGGCTGATTTCCGTCAATATGCTTTCCCTTCGCCGGAATTCAACATCGAGATCCAGGGTGCGGATCGACACCTGTTGCGCCCGCTTCGATATCAGATGCATCTCGATTTGTGATAACTCCGGATCGTAGAACGCACGATGTTCGAACGTCTCCAGATCGAAGTCCGCGTCGAGTTCCCTGTTGATCACGCGAAGCACGTTCATGTTGAACTGCGCGGTGATTCCGCTGTCGTCGTTGTAAGCCCGGTGTAAGGTGTCGTGGTCCTTGACGCGGTCGGCGCCCAGCAGAAAACGGTCGTCATCAGCCATCTGCTCACGCACGGTGGAGATCAGCTCAACGGCTTCGTCATGATCGAAATTGCCGATCGTGCCGCCCAGGAAAACAAATAACTTGCACGCTTGCTGGTCGCGCACACGTTCGTGTTTCAGTCCCCGCTCGTAATCCGACCACAAGGCGTCGATGGTCAAGGGTGGGAAACGACGCAGTAAACGCTCACCCGCCTGAACCAGGGCCTTCTCCGACACATCGATGGGGATATAACGCAGCGATGTTTGTTCCGACAACACGGCTTGCAGCAGAAGCTCCGTTTTCGTGGAGGAACCACTACCCAATTCCACAATTACGTCGGGTTCCGAAAGATCAATGACTTCCCCAACCACTTCCTCGAGCAGATTGTGTTCCACGCGAGTCGGATAGTACTCCGGTGTGGCGCAGATTTTCTCGAATAGTTCGGAGCCGGCTTCATCATAGAAGTACTTCGGCGGCAGCACCTTCGGCGCCGCGGTTAACCCTGCACGAACGTCTCCGGTTAAACTGGATTTCGGCGCGCCCTGCGCAGGCTTGTGAATACTCAAGCGTTCACGGGAGGCGGAGACGCGTGCGGCGGGTGAGGATTTCATAAGCGGACACCGTCAACGTCGCTCCGCGTTTGGCGCGACGGATTTCTCCTGCTGGCGTTAAAGTATCGTCGTGATTTCGATTTCGCTATTATGCAGGCAGACGACCGGTTCATCAACGCTTCAACAAATGGCGTGTCCATGACATCGAATCACAAACAGCATTCTTTGATATCAACGCATGACGTCCGGCGTGCGGTGGAGCAAACCCTGGCCGAAGACGTCGGTAGCGGCGATCTGACCGCGGCTCTGATCGCCGCGGACCGCGTCGTCAGCGGAACGCTGATCAGCCGGCAACGCGCCGTTGTCTGTGGGACTGCATGGTTCGATGAGGTGTTTCACCAGCTGGATTCAAAGGTGGTAGTCGAATGGCGGGTGCAGGACGGCGACAACGTGAATGAGAACCAACAACTTTGCCAGATACAGGGCGGCGCCAGACCGATTCTCACCGGTGAACGAACGGCTCTCAATTGGCTGCAAACACTTTCCGGCACCGCCACTGTAACACGCGCATACGTTGACCGAATCACCGGCACCGGGGCATTGATACTGGATACCCGTAAGACCATCCCCGGCCTGCGGCTGGCGCAGAAGTACGCCGTTCGCTGCGGCGGCGGACACAATCACCGGGTTGGACTCTACGACGGCGTGCTGATTAAGGAAAACCATCTGCGCAGCAGCGAGTCCATCGGTTCGGTATTGCTGCGCGCAAGGCGACAGGCACCCGACGGAATCATGATCGAAATCGAGGTGGATACCCTGCAACAACTCGAGCAGGCATTGGATGCGGGGGCCCAGCGAGTACTGCTCGACAACTTTTCTACCGATCAGTTACGCGCCGCTGTTGCGGTCAACAACGGTCGCGCCAAACTGGAAGCATCCGGCAATATCAATCTGGATAATGTCGGCGAAGTCGCGGCCACCGGCGTCGACTATATTTCGATTGGCGCATTGACCAAACACATTCAGGCAATAGATTTGTCGTTGGAGTTCGCTCGGGGTTAAACACAACTTCTCCCCGGTCCCTGATCACACACCGCAGGGACCGTTCATATATTCCCGAATTTCGCGACACCGGCTCGCCGGCTGGTGTAGCGAAAACAGCGATGGGACAGCCGGCACAACCGCTGATCTACTCCCTCAGCCGCTGATCGGTTTTTTGCGGAAGTTTCAGCGGTTTGATGTCGAAGAAATTCAACGGCAGGCCGATACCGCGACCGTATTTCTCCTGGTCATAATTGGGATTTCGGCGCACGCCCTGCTTGATGCCGTTTCGCGACCTTTCCAACGCCTGGATAATCATGTCGTGAAGGTCGGGATTGTATGGCAACTCGTAAGCGCGGGGTTGCGCGGTGAAGTCGCCGATCGGCTTGGCCCACACGTATATCGCGCCATCCTCGTTACCGCTCGGTCTCGGTTCAATGATATCCGCCGCCAGCAGCCGCATATCGTCGGGCAGATTCTGTCCCGTCGGCCAACCCAGCAATTCAACGATGGCGAAATAACTCATGACCACAGTCAACATGGTCGTGACAATTGCTCCCGCCTTGATCTGCCAAGGCCAAGTGGTGTCGACGTTGAGGCTCAGCAGCAACAACGACACGATCAGGGCAAACGTAACCAGGCCGATGACCGCGACGATCATAGGAAATACGGAGTCAGCACCTTGGGCGTGCGTCGGATATCCTTGATTTCGCGGTCGCTGGTCACGGTGAAACGCACCACCGTTTTCTCCACGTCCTGCTCCTCCAACACCACCTTGTCGACGAAAGCAAGTTTGAACTCCGGGTTGACGCGTTCAACCTTGAGCGTGACCGGAACCGGTTCGCCCCTGACTGAGTGATAGTAATAAAGATTCACCACGTATTGGCCGGTGATCGTGCCCCGCAGCGTAACAATCTCCTGATTGATCGGATACACGACCGTGCGGCCGTCGATTTCCACGGTGTCGTTGATCTCGCCACGATCATCCCGGTCCAAATGCATCCATCCCGCATCCCGCTGCAAATAGGACACTATTTCACCGTGCGGATCTTCCACCCACAGATCGACGTCGTCCGCCCGGTCCTCGGGCCAGGTTGCAGTAATAATAAATTCCGCCTTGGGGTCGACCACACCGGTCTTGTTCACGGGATTGACCAGCATAATGGCCACAAGAAAAAGAAACGTAAATCCCAACAGGGCGTTGAAAAGCAAATCAGTAAAGGGGTCGGTTAGATAACGGTGGTTGCTCACGCCGTTAGTCTCGTTGTGTATCGCCACCACTTGCAAGCCGCGGCGCCACATGAATCTCCGACACTTCGGTGATGCCGGCAAGCAACTCGTCGGCACCACGGTCGGCGATATGATATTGGATTCCGGCAAGGACGCCGCCGATCAGCCCGCACAGCGTGGTAAACAAAGCGACACGCATGCCGTCGCTCATTTTAGACAACATGGTCTGTATGGTGGATATATCAAGGTCTTCAACTGTGGGCACGGACTGCAACATCAGGATGAATCCGATCACCGTGCCCAGTAGGCCGAGCTTTATCATTAGATCGGCGATCAGCCAACCCAGTTGTTGCGGCGATCTGATGCGCTTCCCCAGTGCGTCCAACAACTGACTTTGATCGTTTGCGAAACGGTGGGGCTGATCTGAATTCTGCAGGCGGCGGGCAAGATTCTGTATATGGTTGGCCATCGGTCCTTCCGGCAACACCGCTGAGTAACCGAACACCACTTCGTGGTTATTCACGCTGATCTGCGATTGCTGATCGCGATCCATTAATCGCGAAATCGTATTGACGTCATTGATGTACTTCGACAAGCGCAAAATCAGCCAGCCGGCGTGTAACGAAGAAATTACAAACACCCCGACAATCACAATTGAGAGTTTACTGGCATCGCTCCTGAATAAGACGTGGAACAGCCCCTGATGCCAGGCAACAGTCAAACCGACCGCAACGGCGGTAACAAACAACAACCAGCGCAGGAGTAGCTGATGGGTGATGTACATCGTCGCTATTCCAGTTCCCACTTCGATGCACGCGGGTCTTGATTACTGCGAACAACCAATATGCAACTACCTCTACGGATTATGAAGCACCGAGTTTTATCGCCACAGCGGCGCGAGAACATTTATGCGGGTCCCCCTAAACCGGTCACCCGAGAGTCGATTCAGCAAGCACAATCTAAAGATCGATCCAAATCACCGACGCCATGCGCCCACTGTTTCGATCGCGGCGATACGAAAAAAATCGATCCGGCTGACTGAAAGTACACAGTGATTCATCGTAGTGACAATTGTCAACCCCCGCGGCGTGCAAACGCCGGCGCACCAATGCATACAGATTCGCCATCCATTTACGTTCGTGCCGTCTTGCGGTGAAACAGGATCCGCAACCCGGCCGGCCGTCGTCCAGAGCATTCTTGACATCATCTCCGATTTCAAAAGCCTGTGGGCCGATGGCCGGTCCCAACCACGCCAGCATGTCCGCAGTCGCGACGGCAAAGCGCTTTAGAGAAGCCTCGATCACACCGGCGGCCAACCCACGCCAGCCGACATGCACGATGCCGACCCGCTCCCCAGCGCGGTCGCAAAGAAATACCGGCACGCAATCCGCGGTCAATACCGCGCATACAACGCCCGGTTGATCCGCAAAGCTGCTGTCGGCACGCGTATCGGGTATCGATGCCGCCGCGTTCACCACCCGGGTACCGTGCACCTGGTTCAACCATACGGGTTCAGCCGGCAACCGACCCAGTTTGATCAAGCGGCGTCGGTTCTCCGCCACCCGGCGCGGGTCGTCGCCGACATGGTCAGCCAGATTCAAGCGGGAAAACGCACCAACACTGACGCCGCCGGCGCGCGTGGTTGTGAATGCCCGCACCCGCCGCGGCGCGGTCCACCGTGCGTCGATCACTTGCCAGCGGTCCTCAGTCATCGCGGCCGCCGCCATTCGCTCCGCCCCGCCGCATGGCACGAAACAGGCCGTTGGCATCCCGCCGCGGCGCAGTCATCAGCGCTCGGCGTTGTCGTCATTCAGGGCCTCAATGAGCCGCGCGAAATCCGCCGGCGGCGGCTGTTTCCAAAGTAACGATTCACCGGTCACCGGATGCACCACCGCCAGCTCGTTAGCGTGCAGTGCCTGCCTGCGAAATCCGCGCAGCGCCTCGCGCAGCCTGTCCGAGGAATTCGCCGGGATACGCAAGCGGCCCCCGTAGACCGGATCGCCCACCAGGGGAAAACCCAGATGTTTCATATGCACCCGAATCTGGTGCGTGCGGCCGGTGTCCAGTTGCACCCGTAACAAAGTATGCGCGCGGAATTTTTGCGCGATTCTGTAACGCGTAACCGCGGGTTTGCCGCGCTCGGTCACGCACATGCGGCGCCGGTCATGCCGATCACGGCCGATGGGCGCGTCCACCGTGCCGCCCGAGATCATCACGCCGCATACCAAGGCGAGATATCCGCGCTTGAGGCTACGCTCAGTCAGTTGCTCAATCAAGCGATTGCGTGCGATCTCACTGCGTGCCACCACCAACAGACCGCTGGTATCCTTGTCCAAGCGGTGCACGATGCCGGCTCGGGGTAGCGCCGCCAGGTTTGGATCCTTGAATAACAACGCATTCATCATCGTGCCGTCGGCGTTCCCGGCTCCCGGATGCACGACCATGCCGGCGGGTTTGTTGACCACCAGCAGGTGGGGGTCTTCATAGCGCACATCCAATGCGATGGGCTCAGGGCGCCAGTCGTTCGCCGCCGCCTCGGGTACCGCGACCTCGACCTGTTCGCCGCCGGTTACGCGGTCCCGCTGCCTGGGGACCTCGTCATCCACCAGCACCAACCCGTCGCGCAGCCACTTCTGAATGGAGCTTCGCGAATACTCGGGGTACAGTTCCGCCAATGCCTTATCGATGCGCTTTCCGGCGAAATCGTCGGGAATATGAACGGTTATCTGCCTGGCAATGGCGGTCAAAGCGCCTTCCCCATCGCCCAGAATCGGGTTATGCTCGGGGGCTGTTGTCGGAACTGCAAGTCGCGTGTCATGAAGTTGTTTAGAGCATTATTTTCAGTCGTCGTAGCGCTGATGGTTGCCGGTGGTTGTGCAAGCCTCAAGCCCGAATCGGCCCGTGACGACTGGCCGGTCGAGAAATTCTACAGCGAAGCCACGCACGCCTTAAGCAAAAAGCGCTGGGAGCTCGCGCTGGAGCTCTACCAGGCCCTCGAAGCGCGCTATCCCTACGGCCCATACGCCGACCAGGCCCATATCGACACTATTTACGCGTATTACAAGAAAGAGGAGCCGGAGTCGGCGATTGCCGCCGCGGATCGGTTTATCCGTCTACACCCGACTCATCCCGGCGTAGCCTACGCTTATTACATGAAAGGCCTGGTCAATTTCAACGAACATCGCAATTTTCTCGATCGCTGGATGGGCACCGCAGTTGTCAGCGACCGCGATCCACGTGCGGCGCGGGAATCGTTCCTGGCGTTTCGCGAGCTCGTGAGCCGCTATCCGCAAAGCCCTTACACGGAAAATGCCGGGCAGCGGATGAAACATCTGCTCAACGTCCTGGCGATGAGCGAGATCAGCGTAGCCGATTATTACTTCAAACGCGGCGCCTATGTCGCCGTCGTGAATCGCTGTAAGAACGTCATCGAGGAGTATCAGCAAACTTTCGCGGTTGAAGATGCACTCGGCTTGATGGCCGTGGCGTACCAACGCATGGGAATGGATGAGCTTGCCCGGGATTCGCTGCGCATCCTCAAAATCAATTTTCCCAACAGCGAGTATATCCCGCAAATCGCCGCCGGCGAATACTCAACCCAGCGCGGCTCATGGATGTCGCGCATGCTTAAGCGGCAGCCGGACGACTCCTGAATTTCGAGGTAATCGGGTAACGCCGGTCGCGGCCGAATGCGCGCTGAGTGATGCGCACCCCGGGCGCCGCTTGCCGTCGTTTGTACTCGTTGACATCCACCATGGCGGCGACGCGGTACACGACGTCCGGTTCGAATCCAGCGGCAATAATGTCCTCGGGCGATTGGTCTTTTTCTATATAGCGCTCCAGTATCGGATCCAGGATCTCATAGGGGGGCAGCGAATCTTCGTCCTTCTGATCTGGCGCCAACTCCGCCGACGGCGGCCGTTGCAACACGCGCTCCGGGATCACCGGCATGATGCCGTTGCGGTAGGCGGATAATTTGTACACCAGCGTTTTCGGCACGTCTTTTATCGCTGCAAATCCGCCGGCCATATCGCCGTAGAGCGTTGCGTATCCCACCGCCATTTCGCTCTTGTTACCCGTAGTAATGACGATCTTCCCGGTCTTATTCGAAATCGCCATCAATAACATCCCCCGGCAGCGGGCCTGGATATTTTCCTCGGTCACATCCATAGGGCGATCGCCGAACACCGGCTGCAATTGCTTCAAAAAGGCGTCAAACATCGGCTCGATCGAAACGACATGATATGTGACGCCGAGGCTTTCGGCTTCGGACTTCGCATCGGCGATGCTCATGTCCGACGTATACCGGGACGGCATCAGCACCGCTTCCACGTTGTCGGCGCCGAGGGCATCGACCGTCACCGCCAGAGTCAGCGCGGAATCTATTCCCCCGGAAAGTCCGATGACGGCGCCCTTGAATCCGTTCTTGGTGACGTAGTCGCGCACCCCACACACGATCGCCCGATACACGCTTTGCGCCAGAGGTTCCTCGGCAACAATCGCGGCAGCATGTTGAGTCAACTCCGGGCGCGTATCGAAATCCACCCGCACTAGGGCCTCGTCAAAATGCACGCAGCGCTGCGTCAGCCGACCCAGACGATCCACCACAAACGAGGCGCCGTCGAACACCAACTCATCCTGCCCCCCCACCATATTGACATACACAATCGGCACGCCATTGTTGCGCGCCCTGCGCGATGCGATGTCGAATCGTTCGCTCGGCCGTTCAATGTGAAACGGCGAGGCATTGATGTTGATCACCAGCTCCGCACCGGCTCGCCTGGTCTGTTCGATGGGACCGTCCCGCCAGATATCTTCACAGATGGTGATGCCGATGCGGACCCCATCCAGGTTGACCACACAAGGTGCGTCACCCGCTTCGAAATATCGTTTTTCATCGAACACGCTGTAATTCGGCAGACACTGCTTGTGGTATGTACCCAGCACTTCGCCGCGGTGTATCAACGACGCGGCGTTGTACAGCTTTCCCTCCGCTCGCCATGGATGTCCCACGACCATCGCGATGTCGGTAACCGCGTTACGCACGCGGTCCAACTCGAGTCGGGCACGCTCTATGAACGCAGGCCGCAGCAATAGGTCCTCGGGAGGGTAGCCGGTAATGGCGAGTTCCGGAAACACCACGCATTGACATTCCAATTCATCCCGCGCACGAACTGCGGTCTCAATGATTCGGTTTGCGTTTCCGCTAAGGTCGCCTACTGTCATGTTGAGCTGAGCGATCGCTATGGACAGGGTATCCGCCATATACACCTTCTTCTATTAAGCCATACAAAGATTTTCCTCCGTTATTTTCAACCAACTCCGGTTCGCAAGCAAAATTGATCTCAAGCGCAGTGCTACACTGTGCCGATGCATAGCGAAATCGTCGACGACATCTCCACGGTTGGGTCGAAGGATTGGGATTCCTTGACAAACGGTCACAATCCTTTCCTAACCCATACGTTCTTGTCCGCGATCGAACGTACAGGATGCGTGTGCGAGTCCACCGGGTGGGTGCCACAACATGTGCTGACATATGCCGATGCGTCGCGTAACGAGCTGATTGGCGCAGTGCCGATGTACCTGAAGTATCACTCCTATGGGGAGTATGTCTTCGACTGGGCATGGGCCAACGCCTACCATCGCAGCGGACTGGATTACTATCCCAAATTGCTGGTGGCGGTCCCGTTCACGCCGGTGAGCGGACCCCGTCTGCTGACTGCAAGGCCCACATACGGGAATGAGCTTGTATCCGATGCGCTCATCGACAAGGTTCACCAACATGCGCGCTCGTCGCGGTTGTCTTCTCTGCATTGGCTGTTCACCGATGAGCAGAGCACCGAGGCGCTAAAGGGGCGTGATTTCATGATACGCATCGGAAACCAATTTCACTGGCACAACCGCAGCTACAGCGATTTTGACCAGTTCCTGGCCGCGTTCAATGCGAGAAACCGCAAGAAAACCAAGCGTGAACGGCGTCGGGTCCGCGAATCGGGGATTACCATGGAAACACGCTCCGGGGGCGATCTGGAACCACGGCACTGGGACCTGATGTATGGCTTTTATCGCTCGACGGTGATGAATCACGGGGCCTACCCCTATCTCAACCGGGCGCTATTCGAGTGCCTGGCCGACGAGATGCCCGAACGCGTTGTTATGATCCTCGCCCGGCAGGGCGCCCGCTATGTTGCCGGCGCGCTGAATTTCCGAGGCCATAACGCCCTGTATGGCCGGTACTGGGGCGCGGCAGAGAGTTTCGACGGCCTGCACTTTGAAACCTGCTACTACAGCGCCATCGAATATTGCATCGCAAATCGAGTGGATCGATTCGAAGCCGGCGCACAGGGCGAACACAAACTGAGCCGTGGACTTGTTCCCACACGGACGTTCTCCCTGCATTGGCTGAGCAATCCGCAGTTTGCCGACGCCGTCGCCGACTCCCTGGACCGGGAGACCCGGGAGATGCATCGCTACGCCCGGGTTCTGCACGCTCACTCGCCTTACCGTCGCCAATCTCCGTGACATCCCGGGAGCGGTTGCGGGACCGACGCATTGACCGCACAATATCTGTTGATGATCGCGGTCGATATTGATCACCTTGTCACTACAATCTAAAAATCGTTGGTTTCCGCCCGTCGAGCATGCGAGCCCGGAAGGCCTGCTGGCCATCGGCGGCGATCTTTCCAGCGACCGGCTGCTGGAGGCGTACAAGCTGGGCATCTTCCCCTGGTACAGCCAGGGACAGCCGATCTTGTGGTGGTCTCCGGACCCGAGAGCGGTACTCTATCCCTCCCACCTCAAGGTCTCGCGCAGCCTGAAGAAGACGCTTCGCAACCGTTCATATCGGGTCACCATGGACACGTCGTTTGAGCAGGTGATTCATCGCTGCGCGGCGCCGCGCCGCAAAGAACAAGCAGGCGGCACCTGGATCACCACGGATATGATCGACGCCTATTTGAAGCTGCATCAATTAGGCTATGCGCACTCGATCGAGACGTGGTCCGACGGTGGATTGGTCGGCGGCTTGTATGGTGTATCAATGGGCGCCGCGTTTTTCGGCGAGAGCATGTTCAGTGCCCGGAGCGACGCGTCGAAAACCGCGTTGGTATACCTGGTGCGTCTGATGCAGCGGTGGAACTTTCATTTCATTGACTGCCAAGTGCCCTCCCCCCACGTAATGCGACTCGGCGCCGAGTCGGTGCCCCGCGTGCGGTTCTTGGGAGAACTCGAAATTGCGCTGCAATTTCCGCACCGCACCGGCAACTGGCGGTTTCCCGCCGACATGGCTATAACAAAACTATGACCAAGTCACAGGCATCAATAAAGCTTTATGTATCCACGCCTCATGCTTGCCCGTATTTGCCGGCCGAGGAAGCCACCACTTTGATCATCGATCCGGAGTTAAAGGTGACCGACCGGCTGTTTACCCAGTTGTCGCAACACGGTTTCAGGCGCAGTGGCGACATGATCTACAGACCGCATTGCGCGCAGTGCGACGCGTGTGTTTCCGTGCGTATTCCGGTGGATGAGTTCAACGCGTCTCGGAGCCAGCGTCGCAACTGGCGGCGAAATTGCGACGTACAGGTGGTTGAGACCGCGGCGGAGTTCAACGAACAACATTTCGATTTGTATCTTCGCTATCAACGGAGTCGCCACCCCGACAGCACAATGTGTGATCCGGATCCGGAAAAGTATTATAAATTCCTCGCCAGCGACGTCGCCGACACGCGATTTTTCGAAATGCGCGTGAATGGCCAACTGACGGGAGTCGCTGTCGCTGACTGGTTTTCCGACGGATTATCGGCGGTATACACATTTTTTGACCCCGCCCACGCGTCCCGCGGGTTGGGAACGTTTGCCATCTTGTGGCAAATCCAATACGCCAAACAATTGTCCCGGCCTTGGGTGTACCTCGGATACTGGATTAGGGACTGTCGGAAGATGTCCTACAAAACGGCATTTCAACCCGCGGAGGGATTTATGAATGGTGCCTGGGTGCGATTATCCAAGCGCTGAGCAATCGCCGCGGCCCTTTACGGCCCACCTGTGTTCCGGCATCATACGGCCCGCCCAATGATGATTGAACTTTCGCATATCTGACACAAGCAACCGTGACCAAAGAAGAGCATATTGAGATGGAGGGCACCGTTGTCGAAACGTTGCCGAACACCCAGTTTCGCGTAGAACTTGAAAACGGGCATGTTGTCACTGCTCACATTTCAGGCAAGATGCGTAAACACTATATCCGAATCCTCCGGGGCGATCAGGTCACGGTGCAGCTAACTCCCTACGATCTCAGCAAGGGACGCATCGTCTATCGCAGCCGCTGATCCGACATCAGTGTGTAAAACCTTTTCAACTTTTACCTTTGTCGTACTGACGAGCCTGAATTCGGCGCTAATATCCGCTGGCGAGGCTGACGTTGTAGCCGCCGAGGCCCGCTGCAATCAGAGCACGTGTACGATTTCCGCCACCGTGCGCCACGACGACGCCGGCTGGGATCACTACGTAAACCACTGGCGGGTGTTGTCTGCGGAAGGACAAGAAATCGCTCGCCGCGTGTTGCATCACCCCCACGAAAATGAACAACCGTTTACTCGCAGCCTGGGCGGCGTGCGCATTCCCAGCGGGACCGGACAGTTGTTGATCGAAGCCCATGACAGTGTTCACGGCTACGGAGGTCAGCGATTTACCCTAGTTCTGTCGGATTGACTCGTCGGCCCAAGCAACGACGTTGACGGCATACGTCGGCGCCAACCACCTCGCAAATCCCACTTTTCCGATGCGCTTTCACCTATCGCCGGGCGCCGCGTTGGGCGGAATAAAATCGGCTTCAACGTCGTCCTACTATCCGGGACTACACACAAACTACCCATGAATCCCTTTCAGTTCGTACGGCATAATGAGATCAGAAAGCGGCTGTCGGCAATCCGGCCGCGCTTGTACCGCACGGCTTACGCTTGGACCCACGACCGCGCGTTGGCGGAGGACCTCACTCACGAGACACTCGTTAAAGCCCTGCAAGGTGCGCGAAATCTGCGTGACCTCAAGGCCTTCGATGCCTGGTTGTTTCGCATTATGGCAAACTGCCGGCACGATCACTTTCGCAAGCAAGCGGCCACCGACGATATTGACAACCACGAGTTGATCGATGATCAAACGCCGGAAACCCAAAGCGGCGAACGGCAACTTGTACGCATGGTGCGAGAGGCGGTCCGGGCGCTGCCCGAGACCCACCGCCAGACCTTAACCCTGGTGGACTTGGAAGGCTTCACCTACGTGGAAACGGCGTCGATCCTGAGGGTTCCGGTGGGCACCGTGATGAGCCGTCTGTCGCGCGCTCGCGCACGACTCAAGGCACTTCTCAGCGAAGCCGAGACCCCGCTCAAAAGCAACCCGCGAACGACACACATCCGGAGAGTAAAGTGACTGCGATGGATAAGATTTCAGAAGAGATGCTCAACGCCTTCATCGACCACGAATTGTCTGATGATGACATGATGCAGATCTACGCGGCGATGTCGCGGGACAGCGACCTGCGGGCCAGGGTGTGCGAATTGCGCGCCGCCCGCGATCTTTTGCGCAGCGCCTACCGGGTGGAACCGATTACGGGCACCCATCGGCGGCTGCCCTCTGGAATTCCCGCGTGGGGACTGGCGGCAGCGGTGGCATTGTTGTCCACCGGTGGGCTGCTGGGTTGGTTGGCCTACCCCGCCTGGTATCCATCCGCGACGCCGGCGTTTGTGGCGGACCGCGTCGAACCTGACGCAACGAGTATCCGCGTTGTATTTCATGCCAGCCGCAATGACGAGGAAGCGTTTGAACAGATTCTGGACGAAGCCGAAACCCTGCTCGACGCCAACAAGGGCGGGCGGGTACCCAACCTGGTGCGTATCGTCGCGAACGGCGAAGGCCTGTATCTATTGAGCGCCCGCGGCTCCCCGTTCAAACATCGCATTCAGCAACTCAGTTCACGGCACAAAAACCATGTGGTTTTTGCAGGTTGCTCCCAGACGCGCAAACGCATGAATCGGGAACGCGGCGAAAATATCGAGGTGTTTCCTGAGGTTCTGATGGTAAATTCAGGAGTAATCGAGTTGCTCGAGCTGCAGGAAAAAGGTTGGCGGTACATGCCGATCTGAGTTTCGGAAGTTCATGGGAATAATTTCGCGGCGCACAGCGTCTCATTACACCGAGTGCGGAACAATCACCGCAATTTAACGGCGCATTAAGCGCGTCAAAACCACTATGTCTGTTCTCGAGGAGGGAGCGTTGATGAAGAAATTAAGACTTTCCACGGGCCTGGCGATGGCCATGCTGCTGGCCGTAGTCGGTTTTCAGGGACCAGTGTTCGCGGACGCCAAACACAAACTGGTCATCCAGGTGAGCACCGACGACGTGCGCACTCAGAACATCGCACTGAATAACGCCACCAACCTGCAGAAGGCGATGGGCGATGACATCGAGATCGAGGTCGTCGCCTACGGACCGGGCCTGAGCCTGTTGACCAAAAACGGCAAAAGCCCGGCATCCAAACGGGTGCCCAATCTCGCGGTTTATGAAAACATCACCTTCAGTGCGTGCGGCAATACGATGAAAAAAGTCGCCAAAAAAAGCGGCAAGGATGTCACCCTGGTTGACGGCGTCAAAGTGGTGCCTGCCGGTGTGGTACGCATCATGGAGCTGCAGGAGCAGGGCTGGACCTACGTCAGGCCGTAAGCCACCCATACAGTTCGCGATACGAAACGCGCGCGGCGCCTTGCCGCGCGCGTTTTTTGTGTCTGCGATTCTTGTTATCTGCAGATCGCAACAAGGAACCCGAAAGCCGGCGAACAGACCGGGCGACGGAAAGCCGCGCTGGAGATCCAACCGGGGCCAGGATGTCATGGTGAAATACCCAGCATAACTTGGCGACCGTCCGCGTACTGGATATAATCCAGGGTACTGTGATTATTTACAGTTACCAGCCATGTTTGAACTGACCCTGCGCCAGACGCAGGTTCTGGATTTTATCCGCGAGTGCCTGGACGACACCGGCATGCCGCCGACACGGGCGGAGATCGCCGGGCAGCTCGGATTCCGTTCCCCAAACGCCGCCGACGATCACTTGCGGGCCCTGGCGCGTAAAGGGGTAATCACCCTCATTCCCGGGGCCTCCCGCGGCATACGCCTGACCGAACGCCACGGCCAGGCACGCGGACTCCCCGTGGTTGGCCGGGTCGCCGCCGGCACGCCGATTCTCTCCGAGCAGCATATCGAAGATTATCTCGACATACGCGCAGATATATTTCGGCCGCGCGCCGACTATCTGCTGCGGGTATTCGGCATGAGCATGAAAGAGGCCGGCATCATCGACGGGGACTTGCTGGCGGTGCACCGCACCCAGGACGTTACCAGTGGCCAGGTGGTGGTAGCCCGGGTCAATGAAGAAGTGACCGTGAAACGCTACCGGCACCGGGGGCACCAAGTTTATCTGCTGCCGGAAAACCCGGAATTCGCGACCATATTGGTGGATCTGCGGCATCACATACTGGAGATCGAAGGGTTGGGCGTGGGCGTGATACGCAACGGAAAAGCCCTGTAACTGAAAACGAAGCAAGGATCGCGACACGCGTCCGCGAATATCACGACAAGCCAGCAGTTCGCGACCAATCCGGCCGGCAGCCCCGCAACATGTACCAGCGTCCAGCGCGGGAATATCGGCTAGACTCCCGTTACCGTGCGCATACTGCTCATCACCATAGTCGCCGTGGCGCTGCTATTGCTGGCCGCCTACTACTGGATCGTCGACATGCCCGATGACGCCAGGCCCCACCGGCCGCAGACCCAGGCGGTGGACAGCGCCGATCTGCAGGGTCATGTGCGCACACTCGCCGTATCCATCGGCGAGCGCCATGTTGGAACAATCGCGCAACTGAATAAAGCCGCCGATTATGTGTACCGCGAATTTGAACTTGCCGGCCTGGCGGTACGCAATCAAACCTATGACGCTTACGGAACTCAATTTCGCAACGTGATCGCTGAACTCAGCGGCGACACCGACAAGCTGGTTGTGGTCGGGGCGCACTACGATTCGGTCCCCGGCTCCCCCGCCGCCAATGACAACGCCAGCGGCGTAGCGGCGTTGCTGAAATTGGCGGCGCTCAACGCCGGGCAACGGTTTCGCCACAGCATCCATTTCGTCGCCTTCGCCAATGAAGAACTCCCGCACGGTGAGACCGATGCGATGGGAAGCCTGGTATACGCAAGACATGCACGACAATACGGAAAACAAATTTCCGCCATGATTTCATTGGAAACCATCGGCTATTACACGGACGCGCCGAACTCGCAAAGATATCCCGTGCCGCTGTCGTGGTTGTATCCCGACCGGGGTGACTTCGTCGCGTTCGTGGGTAATCTGCGCTCCCGCGCGCTGGTGCGCACAGCCATTGCGAGCTTCCGCCGACACGCGAAAATCGCCTCGGAGGGCATCGCCGCGCCCGATCTGCTGCGGGACATCAACCGCTCGGACCATGCATCTTTCTGGCGACACGGCTACCCCGCGATCATGGTCACCGACACTGCGCCGTTTCGTTATCCCCATTACCACACTCCCCGGGACACCCCCGATAAGATCGATTTCACCCGCCTGGCCCAGGTGACCGCCGGCTTGAACCACGTACTCCGGGACTTGGCGGGTGGATCCCGCTGAGCTACCCATGCCGGCCGGCGTGTTATCCTTCCGCAATCCTAAGCACCCCCGGCGGCAACAGGTTATGGGTCATAGATTATCCAAGATTTACACCCGCACCGGTGATCAGGGCACGACCGGTCTCGCCGACGGCAGCCGGGTCGATAAAGATGACGCACGCATCGAGGCCATGGGTGCGGTGGATGAGTTGAACAACGCCGTCGGCGTTCTGTTGACGGAAACCATGAGCGAGGCGATCCGTGATTGTTTGCTGTCCATCCAGCACTCGCTGTTCGACCTGGGTGGGGAACTCAGCATACCGGGTCATCGCATGCTATCGCAGTCCAAAGTGGAAGAGATCGAGCGCCTGCTGGACGATTTCAATGCGCAACTTGATCCGCTGAAAGAGTTTATTCTTCCCGGCGGCAGCCGCGCGGCGGCACTGTGCCACGTTGCGCGCGGCATCTGCCGCCGTGCCGAGCGGCGGGTTGTCACTTTGTCCAGGCTGTCCGACGACGTATCAACGATCTCCCGGCAATATCTAAATCGCCTCTCGGATCTGTTGTTCGTGCTGGCGCGGGCGCTGAACCGTGCCTCGAATCAGCCCGACGTTTTGTGGTCCCGGGACTGATCGGCATTGAGATACCGCGCTGTCTCCCACATTGTGTTGATTGTTCGCGGGACCGGTTTGCAGCGGCGAGTTAATTGATCGCGCTTGAAAAGCGCTCCCACAAAAAGCCGCTGCTTGTAATCAGGTCAACCCGCACGCGCTCGATCGATCAAGCGGCACACCTGTGCCGCACCCTGAACCAACCTGGGGGTCTGGCGGTTGACCAGATCCGCATCGATGACATAGATGTGTTCGTGCTTCGCTGCTTTGAGGTCCTTCAGCCGCAACCATTTCTCACGAACCTGATCCACATTCGGCAGCGCCGAACTGATCAGGATGACATCCGCGTCGCGATTCATGACGTCCTCGATGCTCACGGTGGGCGCCAACAGTCGGTAATCATCGAACACATTCTCGCCGCCGCACAACGACACCAGCTCACTGATCATGTGGTCGCCGTTTATTGTCATCAGTGGCCGTTGCGACAGGAGATAAAAGACCGATTTCAACGCCCTTGACGCGTATCGTTCCCGAAGCCCAGCGACTTGCTCCCGTAATTGTGACGCTTGTATCAATCCTTCACGAGGATCGCCGGTAATCTCTCCAAACACCTGGAGCAAACGTTCAACATCGGCGAAGCGGCGCGGTTCGGTAGCGAACACGGTGATTCCTAGCCGCTCCAGCCGCTCGATTACACGCCGGCCATTGCCGCTCAGCCAGGCAATCACCAGATCGGGCTGAAGACCCAGAACACGCTCAAAATCGACTCCCAGGGCATTCGCTATCCTGGGCAGCGCCAACGCATCCGCCGGATAATCGCTGTACTCGGACACCGCCACCACTTGCGGCCCGGCGCCCACGGCAAACAGCAGCTCAGTGATATTCGGTGCGAGACTGATTATCCGATGCGGCGGTTGTTCGAAGGTGAAGGTCAACCCGCGGTCATCCTCGACCTCGAACGCCCGCGCGGCGCCCCAGGGAGGCACGACAAACGCTGCGCTGACCAAAGCCAACGCAAGAACCCCGGCGCGACAGATCACGGCTCCGTCCGCCAGCCGTCGTTTGTGATGCCGCGGTAGCGCTTCCAGTCGAAATACGGCCCCGGATCGGTCTTTCGCGCGGGGGCGACATCGCAGTGACCCACGAGATTGGCGGCGTCGATTCCCGGATAGACAGCGGTCAGCACCCGTGTCAGTTCGATCAAGGTTTGATATTGTCGCTCAGCGAAAGGCTGATCGTCGGCCCCTTCCAGTTCAACGCCGATTGAAAAATCGTTGACATCACAACGGCCGTGATGCTCGGAAACTCCTGCGTGCCATGCGCGCATATGCGTGGCCACGAACTGCAGCAATTCACCGTCTCTGCGAATAAGAAAATGAGCCGAGACCTTCAGATGCTGGATTTTATGAAAATATGGATGCCGTGATCCGTCGAGGCAGTTACAGAAGAAAGCCTCGATGTCATTACCCCCGTAACGATGCGGCGGCAGACTGATACAGTGAATCACCAATAAGTCCACTTCGGCGCCCTCCGGGCGCGCATCGCAATTGGGCGACGCGACGAAACGCGCCTCTGTCACTTGTCCCGTGTCCAGATTCAAACGCACAATTGGCTCCTTGTTTGTTGGTCTATTCGCGCCGGCGGACATCCGCGGCAACGACCGTTAGTCTTTCGGGTACCGTTCATACCAAAGGCGCTACCGTTTGGCGCCTAAACTGAAGCGGTCATCCACCCAACATCACCAATTATCGCTGTTTACCGGGCCGGTTTCATCAGACGAACGGTTCGTTTGCAACGACACCTATAAAGTCTTGCATGGTTCCGGTAAAGTACTATTTATTGTTATTCGTCTATCCCGTGGATGGAGAGGCCATGTCGCCCCAGTCCGTGTCCCAATTCGTGCAGCGTTATCCAGGCGTCGAGGGATTCTATTTTATCAACCGCAGCGCGGACTTGGGTTTCATTCGCGTTGCGGACGCTAGACCGATCAAAGAGACGTTTCCCCAGCTGCACGACCGTCGATTCGTGCGGCAACACCCTAACTTCGTACCGCAACTTGAGAATTTCCTGCGCGACCTGCAGGAACTCTCATTTGCGTATTTGAACGGCTCTGAGACCGGTATGGAACTCGGCTATGTCCTTCCAGCGGGCGACAACAACCACGAATGGCAGACTGCAACGCTCGTATTGCACGAATGGGTCAGCGACGCAATACGGCAGGATCAGGACGAAAAAAGCCAACTCGGTGTGTCGGAACGAGTGACAAACAGTGCCACAATAGACAATCTCCAGGGTGCGTGCAGCATCCATCGCGGATTGAATTTTCTCGTCAATTATACGAACCCTTTGGGAGAACACGCCTATTTCCCCGCGTTGTTCTTCCAGACTAACCGCACCGTCGATGACCCACCAACGGCGGACGAGGTAGAACGCCGCCAGGAGCCGGGCTTGCGGGTCGTCAATCTGCTGTGGCGAAGCGAGACCTCCGAGCACGGGTCCGCTCCCCACCATCGCTTGATCTTCGACATGTTGCGCCGCAATCTCGAGATCCGCGCCACTATCGCCCGTGACCGGCACCCGATGGTCGACACTAAAGCTATCGATGCGGTGCCGGCGCCACCAAACCTTACTGGCGCCGACCAGCCGACTCAGCAATAATCGCGGCCCCGCCCCTGTTGTTGCCGGGCGAATTGCCGCAACTTAGCCGTACTACCAGCGGAAAAGACCCGAGGATGCGCCGTGGTGTGTTGCCAACATCGGGGGCGGGACCGCATTTCAGCTTCGGCTCGAGCCTTGACTTAGGTCACGGAAGTTGAAAGATGCTTGCGCTATACAGGCTCACCCGGGCTGGACAGCCGTATAACAAGTAACAGAAAATTCGGGGTTTACGGCTGTTTTCGCCTCACCCCATCAGTTCGCGGTGCGAACAAACCGGGTGCGGAGCGGATTTCCGGCTCGCGCTGGAGTGAATTGCAGCAGCAGGGCGCATACAATAATCGGATACTCGGCTTCCGGCGGAATTCCAGGAACATCGACAACAACGGGCGGCGAGAACAAAACACACGTAATCGAGCCTCCGTGTCGATTAATCCACGGTACGCTGGAAGCCGAAACAAATCCGGCTGGCTATCGCTGTTTAAGGTCTCTGCGTCTTCCATTCTTGCTTCGCCTTTGGCGGCAGCGGTCGAAAGTAGAATGATGGAGAAGTTAACCGCCGACGCCAAGGTTGCGGGATGGGTAGCATGCGGCAAAAAGGCAGCATTGAGAAAATGGGTATAGCGAAAAAAATAGCAGGGATTCTTGCGTGTGTCGTCCTGTTAACGGCGGCTCCGGATACGTGGTTGGGGGACGCTCACGCCCAGGTGGGCCTCAACAGCGAAGCGCCGAGCGGGGGCGAGGACGCGAAGCCCAAGAATGAACTGTGCTTGGTGAGCCCGGTGAGGGGGCGATGCGTAAACTCTACGTTTCCCCGGAACTGTTCAAGCAAAGCGTGCATTCGCGGCGGGCTTGCGTGGACTGTCATTGGGATATCGTGCGGATCCCCCATCGCAGAAACGAGAAACGGGATGCGGTGAATTGTATTACCTGCCATCTCGACACCATGGCGCAACAAAATGAAGAAGGCGTAAAAGAGTATAAGCGCGTGGATGTGGTGATCGATAAGATCAAGAGCTACATGGGCTCGATCCACGCCCGCCCGAGCAAGCACGACCTTTCCAAACCCAATGCCTACTGCTCTGACTGCCACAATCCCCACACTTTTGCGCCGCTGGGCACCAAGGCCCGTTGGGACTTCAGATTAACCATCCCCGATGTTTGCGGTAAGTGTCACGACGACGTCAAGAAGACATACTTGACCTCGGTACATGGCCAAGAGGTAGCGCAGGAAAGTAATCCCAATGCGGCGGTATGCGTCGATTGCCACACCACCCACGAAATCGAATCTCCCGGCATAGACGAGACCAAGCTTGCGATTACCGCCAATTGCGGAAACTGCCACGGCCAACAGCTAAAGACATACATGGGCACTTACCACGGTCAAGTTACCACACTGGGTTATGCCTACACGGCCAAATGCTTCGATTGCCATGGAGATCACAAGATTAAGCGGGTGAAAGATGAAGCATCAAAGATGCACGTCAATAACCGTCTAGATACCTGTCGCAACTGCCATGAAGACGCCACGCAAGGATTCGTAAGTTTTCACCCGCACGGAAATGCCCACGACTTCGACCGCTATCCATTCATGTGGATTGCATCCAAGTTCATGATCGGTCTGCTGATCGGGGTGTTCGCTTTCTTCTGGCTGCACTCCGCGCTTTGGTTTTACCGGGAATACCAAGACCGCAAGGAAGGCAAGACCGCGCCTCACGTAGAACTGGATAAACTGCCCAAGACCGACAAGACATACGTGAGACGCTGGAGTCTCAGCTGGCGGATTTCTCATCTATTACTGGCGCTGGCGGTAATGACTTTGGTGCTTACCGGCACCTCGGCGCTGTTCGCGGAAAGCGCCTGGGCGCAGACGGTCATGCACACCATCGGCGGACCGAAAATCGCGGCACTCATGCACCGTATTGCCGCTTTGACCTTTATCACCCTGTTTTTCGGACACTTGGTATTCTTCGCCTACTACATCACCAAGAACCGCAATACCTGGCGATGGTTCGGACCCAATTCCCTGGTACCGAACCTTGATGACCTCAAACAAGCCGCGGCGATGTTCCAATGGTTTTTCGGCTTGGCGCCGAGACCGGTGTTCGACCGCTGGGCCTATTGGGAGAAGTTCGATTACTGGGCGCCGTTCTGGGGCATGGCAATCATCGGAATCAGCGGCGCGATGCTGTGGTTTCCCGCGGTAACCGCTTCGGTGCTTCCCGGGTGGGTGTTCAATGTGGCCACCATCGTGCACGGCGAAGAGGCTTTCCTGGCCGCGGTATTCTTGTTTTCGGTGCACTTCTTCAACGTCCACTTCCGCCCGGACAAGCTGCCGCAGGACATCGTCATGTTCACCGGCGTAATGCCGCTGGAAGAATACAAACACGAGCACACCCTGGAATATAAGCGCCTGCTGGAGCGCGGAGAGCTCGACAAATATCTAGTAGATGCGCCGTCGCGTCCCATGACCCTGGGGTCCAAGATTCTAGGCGCCGGCTTGATCCTCATCGGAGTCACATTGCTGGTGTTGGTGCTGGTTGGCTTCTGGGAAAATGTGATAATGGCATGAGGCGTTTTCCGGAGCCCAACGCTGGGAAATGCCCGGGACCGCCCGGCGAGCCAATCCGGGTGTCGATCGCGGCGCGGGGTGGCGGCGATCATCCGCTGCGGCGATAACAGCAGAACGACGGCGGCGGACGTACATATTGCGACATTCTCTTTCGTTGTGCGATGATGAATTGTGCTTATGCCGACTTACCGCTCAGCTCGAGCCATGGACCACAAAGCCGCATGTTTGAACCTCGAGGATATTCGATGAGACATCTTGCTCTAATTGCGTTACTACCCCTGCTACTGGTTGCCTGTGCAGACAAACCGGAATCAAAAACCGCGCAGCCTGATGTCAAAGCCGGTAAGTCGCTGGCGGCGGCGCATTGTGCGGGGTGCCACGGGCTGGATGGTAAGGGCGTGGCGCCGGGCATACCGCACCTGGCGGCGCAAGTGGATGAATACCTCTTCGAATCGCTAGTCGCATACCGAGACGGGAAACGCACCCACGCGGCATTGCGCGACATGACAAAAGAATTGAGCACCCAACAGATGCATGACGTGGTCGCGTTTTATTCCAGCCTGCCACCGGTTGAACGCGGGGACACCCGGAAAGAGATTACTCTGTCTCCGTACGAGAAGGGTAAAGCGTTGTCCAAGTCATGCGCCAGATGCCATGGCCAGGACGGTAACGCCACCGCGCCGGGTATGCCGAGCCTCGCGGGCCAGCAGCCCCGCTACTTTGTGGCCGCCACGCAGGCCTATCTTCACGGCACGCGGAATATCGAAACCATGGAAACCATGCTGCGCGGATTGAGCAAATTGGAAATGGAAAACCTGGCGGTATATTACGCCTCCCAGACCCCGGTCCGGCGGGGCAAGCCGGAAGTCGGCGACCCGCAAGCCGGTGAGCCGCTTACCGCACGCTGTGGCGGCTGCCATGGGGCGCATGGTGTGAGTCACGATGCAATGACCCCGACCCTCGCGGGACAGGACGCACAGTACCTGGTGGCCGCTATCAAGGCATATCGCGACCAGACGCGAGTCCACGACGTCATGCTCGATGACAACACCGATCAGGAGATCGCGGACATTGCCGCGTACTATGCGACGCAAGAATCCATCGCAGCGGAAACCGGTCCCATGACGGTGAAGGACTTGTCCGCCAAATGCGACCGTTGCCACGCGCCCGGTATCGAGAACCCGGCTATGGCGATCCCGAAGATCCATGGACAGAATCGCGACTATCTAATCCGGTCGCTGCGCGCGTATCGCGACGGCAAACGCGGCAGCTCACTGATGCACAACATGAGCTTGCCCTACAGTGAGGCCATTATCGAGAGTGTCGCCTCGCTGTATGCCAATCAAGACGCCAGATGAGCAGGTGCGGCGAACGCGACAGCAGGTAAACCGAGCTTGCTCTGGGGTGATGCAGTAAATCAACGCCGCAGAATCGGCGGTTGGACAGAATAACAACACCCCGCCGAGACATCGCGAGCCGGCAGCGAAGAACCGCCGCCGAAGGAGTAGGAGGCACCAGGGATCGTATCCAGACCCGGGTTACGCCGATCTATACGGCGCTCCAACCCGGCCCCAACACGACAGGATACGGCAGTAACGGAGACCAGAGCAGAGCGGCTGGCGCTTTGGTATGCCCGATAACTTATCGCCGCGGAGTATGTAAACATGAAGACTTTGGTATGGATAATCGGTTTGGCGATTACGGTCGCTGTTGTTTTTACGCAGGTAAGCCGCGGCGCCAAGACCTCCACCGCCTCGGAATCGGTGTCGTCGTCAACCGTGGACAATTCCCCAACGCCGGAGGTCGTCGCACAATGCGCCAACTGCCACGGGAAGGACGGGGTCAGCAATATTCGTTACGTTCCCCACCTCGCCGGACAGCGCAGGGAATACCTGGTTACCCAGTTGCGTGCGTTTCAGGGCAACATGCGGAAGAATCCCGGCATGCACGCGGTAGTGCAGCCCCTCACCGAAAAATCCATCAATGATATCGCGGCGTTCTATTGGGCACAGGGGCAAACCAAACGCACCGAGTCAGACGGTGGATCGTCGGTAACGCTGAAACCGAAATTCGCCGAACTGGTTGAAAAATGCGATCGCTGTCATGAGGCGAACGAGTTCAATCAAGAGGCTATTCAACAATACCCCATCCTGGCGGGACAAAGGCAAGAATATCTTGCTCACGAGATGCGTGACTTTCAAAGCAAACACATGCGGGAAAACGAGATGATGTATGCGATGACCGATATACTGATCGGTGAGGAGGTCGACAAGCTCGCTGAGTACTACGAAAACCGGCGCTCTACCGAGCGCGTCGGACGCCGCTGAAGCAGATACTGCGATTGCAAGTCAAAATGGTGCCGGCGGTCGGAGTCGAACCAACGACCTGCCGATTACGAATCGGCTGCTCTACCAACTGAGCTACGCCGGCGCCTTGAGCCCACAATCAACGCCGACGGGAATTATTCTCGGGTCGGGGACGTTGTTCAAGCGTTTTGTTTCAGTCCGCTGTCGCAAACTCAAGAAACGCCGCCGCGATCCCTCGTCACTCCGGCCGGGGCTTCGCGCCGCGCGGCGAGACACGGATGATCACATCCACGCTCTCCATTTCCGTATCCGCGGGTAACGGGGGCATTTCGTGCACGGCCACCGCCAAGGTGTCGATGTCTGTGAGTTTACCGCTGGCGGTATCGTAGAAATGATGATGGGGTTTAGTGTTGGAATCGTAAAAAACCCTGCCCGGATCGACAAACACCTGTCGCACCAGGCCCTTGGCTACGAATAATCCCAGCGTGTTGTAGACGGTCGCCTTGGAGACCTCGGCGTCGCCCTCGTTGACCCGCGCGTAGACCTGTTCCGCGTAAAAGTGCGCCGCTTCGGCGAACAGGATGCCGGCGATCTTCACCCGCTGCGTGGTCGGCGTGATTTGATGCGTACGCAGCAACTCGCTGATGGTTTGCGGGTCGACAGTTTGGAATTTCATGTCCATAGCAACCAAAGTATAGACTTGGAATAGTTCTAAGTCTAACCAGGCCACGCCGCTAGCCCGTATTTCTCACCAGGATCCCGGATGCTGGCGCAGGACTCGTGCCCAGCTACTATTCTCAGCAATCCACATCAGGAATTTAAGCTGTCTCTTCATGTCAATGACGTAACGAGTCTTTCAGGTGCATGCCAGGAATAGTAGCTGGGCGCCTGGAGCGAAACCCATAGCGAGCTATGGGTCGAGTGAAGACCAAGCGCAGGTGTGCGAGAACCAGCCAGGGCCGGGATAGCCCAGCTACTATTCTCAGCAATCCACATCAGGAATTTAAGCTGTCTCTTCATACAAATGACGTAACGAGTCTTTCAGATTTGTCCTAAACTCAAAAACCACACTTTGTCGGCCTCTTAATACCGTTTATCTGTTTTTAATCGCCTTTTATCGGGCATTACGGAAATCTTGTGCTAGCTTGTATTCATAGGGCGAAAAATCTGATGCCAGCGCGACCCACAGGATTCACCTTAATCGAACTGATGATCGTGATCACTCTATCGGCACTGTTGCTGGCCCTGGCGGTACCGAATTTTCGTGACTTCGTGCGCCGCAACCGGCTCGCGACCCAGTCCAATGAATTTATCGCCGCCGTGCAGCATGCCCGCGCCGAGGCCATCCGCCGCAATCGCAACGTTTCGGTGCGCGCCATCAATCCCGGCGACAACAGCAATGAGTGGGGCGACGGCTGGCGCGTTGTCGTGGACCGGCTTGCCACCGATACGAGCCTGTTGCGCGAGGCACCCGCCCTGCCCGGCTCGCTGGCCCTCGACAGCAGCGTCAACAACGTCAGCACTATCACCTTCGATGCCAGCGGTTTACTGCAACCCGATTCTGCAGACGTGTTTCGCCTCTGCGATGCGAAAAAATCCGGCCGCCGAATTGAGATCAATACCGTCGGCCAAACCGCACACAGCGAGATAGAGTGCGACTGATGACCTGGGACGTGAAATTACCGCGCCACCAGAGCGGCTACACGCTGCTCGAGGTGCTGGTGGCGTTTTTCGTGCTGTCGATCGGCCTTTTGGGTCTGGCGACTTTGCAGGGTGTCGCCTTGCAAGGCAACAGCAAGTCCTTCAATCGCTCGATCGCCATGGTCCAGGCCTACGATATGGCCGACCGCATGCGCGCCAACCTGCCCGGGGTCATTGCCGGCGCCTATGACAGCTTGCCGGTTGCCGGCACCGTGGACACTGCCTGCCTCGCCACCGGCTGCAACCCCACCCAGTTGGCGAGCATCGACGGAAATCAATGGACCGCGGAAATTGCGCGGGCGCTGCCGAACGGCGAAGGTGTGGTGGACCTGCTGCCGATAGCCACCACCGGCGCCGCGCCGATCTTCCGGATTGACGTCGGTTGGCTGGAACCGAGGTCGAGCCTGCAGGCGAAATTCGAGGAGGACGAACAGGAGTTCGTCAAGGGGTGCGAAACGCTCAGCGACGACACCGGCCTCACTTGCTTCAGCTTGGAATTTTCGCCGTGAACCGCGCGCATCGTGGCCGGCAAACTGGTTTCTCGATCTCCGAGTTCATGGTGGCGATCGCCATCGGCATGTTCCTGCTCACCGGCCTGGTCGGCATGTATATCGCCGGTAAGACCAGCTACAACACCAATGAAGTGATGTCGCGCACCCAGGAGAATGCGCGGTTTGCAATGGACATCCTCACCCGGTATCTGCGGCTCGCGGATTACCGGCCGGATAACGAGGACGAAAGGCAGGCGTTGTCTCCGTCGATCATCGATTCCGTACAAGGCTGCATCGTCGGTAGCAATTGCGGCGCCGGATTTGCCGGCACCAACGAACTGCCGGACACTCCGCTGGCCGACTCCCACGCCGTGCATGTGAAATACACGGTGCCATATGGTGGTATGCGCGACTGCACCGGCCGCGGCGTCAAAAAAAATGACGAGGTCACGGCCACCTTCTCCGTCGGCGGCGCGGACGCCGACGATCCGCTCGCCCTGTATTGCGGCGCCAGTGTCAATGGTGCCGATGTAACCACCGCGCCCCTGATTCAAGGCGTCGCTGATCTCAAGGTCGATTACGGCATCCGCACCAGCCCGACCTCCATCCGCTATACGAACCACAAAAGCGATGACGATGACAACAAGTTGCCCACGGCGGCCGAATGGCCGGGCGTGATCGTGCTGCGGGTGCTGGTGACCGTGGAATCCGGCGACGAAACCCTGTCCCCCATGGCCGAGGAGCAACTCGAGGACCGCCCCGACCGGCGGTTCCAAACCACCGTGCAACTACGCAACCGCTTGCTATGAGCCACATCAGATCCAAGTCGTTACGCCGCAAACCGGCCGCGCCGGTAATCGGACCGCGCCGGCAACACGGTGTGGTCATGGCGGTCGCACTCATCATGCTGTTGATGCTGACCATCATCGGGGTCACCTCCATGTCGTCCGGCAATCTTCAGGAGATCATGGCGCGCAACATGCTCGACCGCAACTACGCATTCCAGGCCGGCGAGTCGGGACTGCGCGACGCCGAAATCGATGTGGAGACCAACATTACCGCCGGTGCCGGCTTCGATGCCGCTTGCACCAACGGCCTGTGTCTGCCGCCCGCGGGCACCGCTGCGACACCGGTGTGGGAAGACGATGCCCTGTGGACTAACGACGGCAGACACCGCAAATTCGGCGACCACACGCTGGGAGGCGTCGACAATGCAGCGGAATTGGGCAACAAGCTCGCCGACTTGCCGAAATACATCGTCGAATACAACGAAGTCGCTTGTGACCCAACGGGATCCGGGGAGATGCTGACCAGCTTCGGTCCCGTGCCGATCAAATTCGACAAGTATCGGATCACGACAACCGCGACCGGGCGCAGCACACAGGCCCGGATACGCCTGCAAAGCACGTACCGCAAACGCAACGGTCGCTGCTGAGCAGATCACGATCAACTAGGTGGGTAGCGCCATGACAACCACGACCACGTTTTTCAAACCGACATCGATTTCAAACCGCCTCGCAAGCAGCGTCTCCGGGGTCGTACTCGGCGGCATCGCGGCATTGGTGGCGATGGTTCCGTTATCGGGCAGTCACGTCGCGCACGCCGCCGGCGAGTCGATGACGGATTTTTTCTCGACGCCCATTGACAGTGCATTTTCCGCGCCACCCTTGGCGATGTTGACCCTGTCCAATGATCATCAGCTCTATTACAAGGCTTATGACGATTACTCGGATCTCAACGGCGACGGGGTGCTCGACCTCACGTATAACCACGGCATCGACTACTACGGATACTTTGATTACACCAAGTGTTATTCGTACAGCACGTTGAACGGCTATTTCGAGCCCGAAGTGAATGCCGTGAATAAGTATTGCGACGGAGTGGACAGCCACTGGAGCGGTAACTTCCTCAACTGGGCCACCATGCACCGTATGGATATCGTGCGCAAGGTGTTATTCGGCGGGAAGCGTTACATTGACGACGCGAATCTGACCGTGCTCGAGCGCGTGTTCCTGCCCAACGACGCCCACAGCTCGGCAAAGTACTACAACGGCCCCGACATCGCCCGGCTCACGCCGTTCGATCCGCCGCATGCGGGATCGAACAACCCGCCCGCCGCGGAGGATCAGGGGGTCACCATCTGCAACACCACCCATGTCGGCAATCCCGGCGTCAATTTCTATTCTCAGGACGTCGACACCGACACCTATCCACCGCTGATGCGCGTTGCCGGGGGGAATTATTCTCTATGGAACGCCAACGAGCGTTGGCAGTGCCGCTGGAGCGAAGAGCGGGCCGCCACCAATGCCAATGACTCGGCGCTCTCGGGGATATTCGCCCACGGCAGCAATCCATCGAGCAACGCTGATGGACTGACTAACGGCGTCGCCGGTCCGGATTTCAACGTACGGGTCGTGTCCTGCGAGGACGGCCTGGTCGGCACCGAGAATTGCCGCACGTACCCGGGTGGAGGTAATGCGGTCCTCAAACCTGCGGGCCTGTTGCAGAACTTCGGCGGTGACAAAAGCATTTCCTTCGGCCTGGTCACCGGCAGCCACGAGAAGAATCTGTCCGGCGGCGTGTTGCGCAAGAATGTGTCCTCCATCGACGACGAGGTCGATCGAACCACCGGCCAGTTCCTGAATACCGAAGGCATCATCAAGACGCTCAACACGTTTCGCATTTACGGATACAACTTCCGGCGCGGCCACTACCTCGACACTCTGGCCAACGGCGGCGACCAATGCACCTTCGGCTTGAGCGACTTTCCCGAGGGCCGTTGCAGCAACTGGGGCAATCCGCAGACCGAAATCTTCCTCGAAGGCATCCGTTATCTGAGTGGCGAAGCCAATCCCATAGCCGCCTACCAGGCCGACGACGACTCCTACGTCCACGGCCTCACCACCGCGGCCTGGGACAACGGCGACTTGATCACCAATGAAAATAGCTGCGCCACCCTGAACATCGTCAGCTTCAACGCCAGCTATGCGTCCAAGGACAGCGGCGCGTTACCGGATATGGAGCCCGCCGCGACCAATCAGACCAACACCATCGGCGTTGACGAGGGCATCCAGGGTAATGATTTCTTCGTTGGCGAGAACGGCGCCGACAACAACCAGTTGTGCACCGACAAGACCATCGGCAACTTCGCCGACGCCGCCGGCATCTGCCCCGAGGCGCCGCGGGTCGGCGGCTCGTACAAAATCGCCGGCGTGGCCTACGAGGCACACATCAACGATCAGTATCCGGGGGTGGAGGGCACGCAGGTGATCGACACCTACGGGGTAACCTTGGCGCCGTCGACTCCGGTGATTGTCGTTGATGTTCCCAACAGCGATAGTGTCGTCGGGATGCTGCCGGCCTGTGTCAATTACAATCCGATTACTCAGTTCAATGCCCCCCAGGGCAGCTGCACGCTGGTGGATTTCAAGGTGGTCAGCAAGACCGACACCAGCGGCAAGTTCTATGTCAACTGGGAAGACAGCGAGGCGGGCGGTGACTACGACCAGGACATGTGGGGCACCATTGAATACTCGGTGGACACCGTCACTAACGAGATCACCGTCACCACCGACGTGCACGCGAAATCGACCCCGCATCCGATGGGCTTCGGTTATATTATCGCCGGCACCGCCAATCAAGACGGCTTCCATGTCCATTCGGGGATCAACAACTTCAAATACCCCGATCGCAACGGCGCCGATGGCGTGGCACAATCCGACGCCACCGGGGTGCCGGGTTGTCCCAACGCGCTGAACCCGGTGTACTGCGGCCCGCCCAACAACGTCGTAGGCTTCGGGCCGGACGAGGATCCCGCGGGGGTTCCGCTGCCGCCGACCTCGCATACCTATGAGATCGGCAACGAGATCGCGGGCTTTCTCGAACTGCCGCTGTTTTACGCCGCCAAGTGGGGCTCGTTCAACGACAAGGACGGCAGCGACACCCCGAATCAGCAGGACGAGTGGGACGAAAAAAACAATTTAGACCCAGCGGACGGCAACCCGGACGGCGTCCCGGACAGGTACTTTCTGGTCAGCAATCCGAGCCGGCTGGTCAATTCGGTCAGCCGGGTGTTCGAGGACCTGCTGACCAAGACGGCACGCGCCGGGTCCGCCGCGGCGGTGATCGCCAACAGCTCGCGCGGCTTCGGCGCGCTGTTCCAGGCCCAATACCAACCGGAATTCCAGGATGAGGATTTCAACAAGGTGCGCTGGATCGGCGACATCAAGGCGGTGTTCATCGACGACTTCGGGCTGTTGCGCGAGGACAGCGACGGCGATGCCATCCTGGACGGCTATACCACCGACAAGGTAGTGGAGTTCAGATACGATCCCGACACCGAAAACACGATGCTGATACGCAAGGACAGCCAACAGGATGACAAATTCGTCGACGACGGAGAGACCGAGCACCCTCTCGACGACTTCAAGCCGATCTGGCGGGCCGGCGAACTGCTGTACAAGCTCACCGACGCGCAGGCCAACACACAACGCGCCTACGGCGCCCTGGCCTCCACCGGCCGCTACATGCTCACTTCACTGGGGGCGGGGACCATACCCTTCACCACCGACGAGGTGTCGGCGGCAAACTACGTGTATTTCGGCGTGCCCAGTCAGGCGGCGGCGCAAAACGTGGTGCGATTCATCCGCGGCGACAGCACCGTGCCGGGGTTCCGCAATCGCAGCGCGGATTTCGATCCCACGATCGCCGGTCTGGAAACCTGGCGGGTGGCGGATATCGTGCACGCGCCGGCGCTGCCGGTCGGCCCGCCGCAGGGCTTCTTCGACATCATCCAGGGCGACACCAGCTACGCGGACTTCAAAGAAGTTTACAAGAACCGCCGGCTGATGGTCATCGCCGGCACCAACGGCGGACTGATCCAGGCGTTCAACGGCGGTTTCTTCGACGAAACCACGCGGCGGTATAAAAAGAGCAATGCCGGTGAAACCGCCCACGAACTGGGCGCGGAGCTGTGGGCCTACGCACCGATGAATCTGCTGCCCCACCTGCAGTGGTTGGCCAACCCCGACTACTCCCACGTGTATTACGTAGACGGCAAACCCCAGGCGTTCGACGCGAAGATCTTTCCTGACGACGCCGATCACCCCGGGGGTTGGGGCACGGTGCTGGTCATCGGCATGCGCCTCGGCGGCGGCGATTTTGAAGTCGATGACGACCTGGATCCGGCCACCGACCCGATTACCCTGCGCTCGGCCTATGTCGTGCTGGACATCACCAATCCCGAGAAACCGCCGCAACTGATGGCGGAAATCACCGATCCGAATCTCGGATTCACCACCAGCACGCCGGACGTGATTTTCCGCGACAACAACGGCGGTGCGAACACCTGGCACCTGATATTCGGCTCGGGCCCGACTAATATCAGCGACTTCACCAGCAACCAGAACGCGTATTTATTCGACTACAACCTCGACAGGTTGGCGATGCGCAACGGCTGGCCGGTGGATCTCCGACTCGCCAACAGCTTTGTCGGCGACGTCACCGGCGTCGAATTCGACATCTTTCAAGCCGGCGACGATTTCTTCAACGACCCGACGTATCGCACCGACGCCTGGTATTTCGGCATCGTCAGCGGGACGCCGGACGCGCCCAGCGGAAAACTCTATCGTTGGCGGCGCCGGGACGCCGGCCTCAGCAGGGCCAACAGCTTCAAGCTGTTGCTCGATCCCGGCGACGCGGCGATCGCTCCGGACGCCCTGGAACGCCCCAACCAGGCATTCATGAACGCGCCGACATTGAGCCGCGACGAGAACGACCGCATCTGGGTGTATGCCGGCACCGGCCGCTACGAAGTCAAGGACGACAAGCTCAGCGATCATCAGCAGTCGTTCTACGGCATTCTCGAACCGGTGGACGACAACGGCGACCTCACCTACGGCGAGGTGTCACGCGACGACATGGCCAACGTCACCGACATCGAGGTGTTCACCGATCTCTCGGACAACGTTGAAGACGGCAACGGCGATATCCAGTACAGCAACGGCAACGACGTCGTCATCGACGGCGAAACGCTGGAGACGTTTCTCGACCTCGAGCAATTCATCGAAGAGAATAAATCCGGCTGGTATCACGAACTGATGGAGTCCGGAGGCCAGGATCCCAGCACCCGTAATCTCAGCCGGGCCGGCGTCATCGGCGGCGTGCTCGTGTATGCCGATTTCACGCCGTCGGAGGAACTGTGCGAACCGTTGGGCGAAAGCGCACTCAATGTCGTGTACTACAAAACCGGCACCGGTCATCCCGGCGTGTTGGCGCCCGACTTTGTCACGGAAGATGAGCAGGCTGTAACGGTTAGTACTTCACGTAGCGAACTGATGGTGGGACGGGCGATGGAACCGGTGTTCCATTCCGGCACCGGCAGCGGTGACGGGATCGTAACTGCGGAAAGCAGCAACAGCAACCTGTCCATCAGCCGCACCGAGATCGATCTCACCGGTGAACCGGGAACACGCACTTCGTGGCACGAAATACAGATCAATGAATAGATCCGCATTGGTGACGATACGGATGAGCAACAAACTGCGGGGCATCACCCTGATCGAGCTGATGGTGGTGCTGGTGGTGCTGGCGATACTGGTCAGCATCGCCTACCCCACTTATGTGGACCAGGTGCGCCGCACGAGGCGCGCGGATGCCATGACCGCCCTGACCGAAATGGCCAACCTGCAGGAGCGTTACTATACGCAGAAATTCGAGTACGCCACTGATATCACCAATCTGAAACGCTCGAGCGCGTCGCCGGACGGCTATTACACCCTGGATATCCCGAGCAATTCTTTGAACAGCTATACGGTCAGGGCGAGCGCCATTGCGCCACAGGACAAGGACACCAACTGCACCACCATGACCATGCGCAGCAACGGGGTGAAGGCCCCCGCCGACTGCTGGAAACGCTAACGGTTTTTGTGGGAGCGGCTTTTAGCCGCGATTCCTTCGGATCGCGCTTACAAAGCGCAACGGCTATGAAGCCTTTTCGACGGCCGCTTCGTCGCGTAATTCCGGCGGCAGCGAAAACGAGATGTCTTCCAAGGCGCCGTGCACCGAGGTCACCGCCCTGCCACCCCACTGCTCCAGCCGCTGCAAGACGTTTTGCACCAGCAACTCCGGGGCGGAGGCGCCGGCGGTAACACCCACACGGGCTTTGCCCCTCAGCCACACGCGTTGTATGTCGTCGGCGCCGTCGATGAGGTACGCGGGGACACCCATCTGTTCCGCGATCTCGCGCAAACGATTGGAATTGGAACTGTTCCGTGAGCCGACCACCAGCACCACGTCGGACGCCTCCGCCAACGCCTTGACCGCGTTCTGGCGGTTCTGGGTGGCGTAGCAGATGTCGTCCCGGCGAGGTCCCTGGATGCGGGGAAATCTTTTACGCAAGGCTTCCACGATCCGGTTGGTGTCATCCACGGAAAGCGTGGTCTGGGTTACATAAGTGAGTTTGTCCGGGTTCCTGACCTCGAGCCGGGTCACGTCCTTGACGTCTTCCACCAGATGCATGCCGTGGTCCGCCTGGCCCATGGTGCCTTCCACTTCGGGATGCCCGGCGTGACCGATGAGAATACATTCCATACCTCGCGCGCGATAACGAGAAACTTCCGAATGAACCTTGGTCACCAGGGGGCACGTCGCATCGAACACCCGCAGGTCGCGTTGCGCCGCTTGCTCGCGCACCTTACGCGATACGCCGTGAGCGCTGAAAATCACGATATTGCCGTCCGGCACTTCGGAGATCTCGTCCACGAACACCGCTCCCTTCTGCCGCAGGCTGTCGACGACAAAGCGGTTGTGCACGACTTCGTGGCGCACATAGATCGGGGCCCCGTAGATCTCCAGCGCGCGCTCGACGATATCGATCGCACGGTCGACACCGGCACAAAAGCCGCGGGGATTGGCGAGCAGGATTTGCATAGCGGAAGTTTAAGGTGAAAAGTAGCCGGATAAAAGTGAAATGATCACCAAACCTTGACGGTTGCAGCGCTTTTTTGCGTTGCATGGGTCGCTTTATTGATTACACAGTCACTGATGTCATTCTGAGCGCAGCGAAGCATCTCCCGGTGTCGAACACCGGTGGCTATTGATGGACTGCGTAAGATCCTTCGGCTCACGCCTCAGGATGACATCGATGGGGGAACTAGATGTCTGTGGGGTTTTCTTCTGCCAACGACGTACAGCACAAGTAGCCGCGAAGATCATGACAGCAAGTCACTGCCCCGAAGTTTGATCCCAGCCTCCCCCGCGCTATGCCAGACGCTCCTTGTCGGTCACATCGAGGATCTCCACCTCGAAAATAAAATCCCGCCCCACCAGGGGATGATTGAAATCCACCTCGACATTGTC
>CAMYKW010000008.1:0-85138 GCA_947259175.1 uncultured Gammaproteobacteria bacterium
TCAAGCCATAGCTACGGCTATGACTTTCGTTCCAGTCCGGCGTTCAGCCGCCCCTGTCCTGCGCCAGCTTCCCGGATACTGATGCAATATGCGGGCTAGCCGGGACAGCGGCAGCGCTTGCTGCACATTTATGGCCCGCGTAGTGCGCGGTGGTCGAACACCGCCGCCGCTGACGGGTGGCGCGCCTGGACTCCCGGCAGTATGAGCAATGGTCAGGCCTCGGCGCGTAACGGCAGCTCGCGGGTGTCCGCCACCGCGGTCCTTGGCGGCAGGGTGTTGCGCAATCGCCGGATGACCTTCTCCGCAGTGGCGCGATAACCGGTGAGCTTGCCGCCGAAAATGGACAGCACCCGCGGTAGATCGCGGTTATCGACGTCTAGTATTGTCTCGCGGGAGCGTTTGAAAGCCGCTCCCTTGGACAGCGGCAGCACCCGCAGGCCCGACCACGCCGCGAGCACCTCATCAGGACGCCGCGGAAAGTAATGCCGGTAGACCCGCAGCAAGTAATCGACTTCCTGCGGTAACGGCGCCACGTCCCCCGGGTCGCCCTGATAGCGGTGTTCGGTGGTGCCCAGCAGCGCTGTGTCGTTGCGCCATGGGATAAGGAAGACCGCACGCTTGTCTTCTGGAACCTCCATGTAATAACAGCCGCGCTGCACCGCACCGCGCAACTCGAGATGGCTGCCCTGGACATTCTCCACCGCCGGCGCCGGTAGCGGTGGGGAAAAACTCCGCAACAGCGTCGCCGCCCACGGGCCGGCGGCGTTGACCACGACGAGGGAACGGCACTCGCGGTCACCGCCCGGATCACGGTACACCACCCGGCACCCGTCACCACCGATTTCGCCGTGTACAAACGACGCCGGCCACACGCAACGGGCCCCCAGGGACTCGGCGGAACGAATTATCGCCCGCGTCAATCCGGCGTCGTCGGTCTGTGCGTCCCAGTATTGAAACACCGCCTGCAATCCCGCAGTACGCAAACCATCCAGCTCGTCCCACTGCGCCCGGGGAAGCGACTCGAACCATACTTCCCGGCCGAGCCCCGCCAATAGCGCATAAATGCCGAGGCCGGCGCGAATCTGCCACGGCCGTCGGCGGGTGTCGGGATACACCGGAATGTAAAAGCGCTGGCGCTTCACCAGATCCGGCGCCAGACGCAACAACAGCTCACGCTCTTTGAGACTTTCCCGCACCAGGCCGAACTCGGCGCTTTCCAGATAACGCAGCCCCCCGTGGATGAGCTTGCTGGAACGGCTCGACGTCCCGGCTGCGGGCTGGTGCTGCTCCAGCAACAGCACCGTGTAACCATGGGCCGCGGCGGCCTGCGCCACCCCCGCGCCGTGAATCCCACCGCCCACGACGACGACGTCATAGCTATCCATGGCGTGCGCGCTCCGCCAACACGGGATTTTGCAGCATGTCGATGATGCAATCGGTCTCCACCAAGTCGACGCCGCGCGCGGGCAATGCCAGCGCCTGGCGCGGGTCGTCGACAACATAGGCCGCCCACCGCCACGGTCCGCGCCAGATCTCGCGCCGACGCGCAGGGAGGATTTTTGTGTCGCTGAACAGATACTGCGGCGCCAGCGCCTCGGCGCGGGCCCGGTTGGCGGCGCTCCATTCCGGCAGCACCCAGCCGATGCGCACGCCGTGCGTTGCGGACGCATACGCCAACGCCTCGTCATCAAAGGATATGAGCACCACCTGAGTGCGAACCGCGCGCAAGGTGGTGATGACCGCGTCCACCATACCGGGGCGACCGAAATGCCCGAGGCTGGCGCGTTTCAGCTCCACGAAAGCGGTTACTTCAGGCCAGCGGGCAATCAATTCACCAAACTCTGTGAGCGAGGGAATCGGAGTGTCCTTGTGACGCTCCCCGAAGCGAGCCGGAAAAGAGGCGCGCAGTTCCCTGACTTGCGCCAGCGATCGCGTGAGCAGACTTCCCGGAACCCCGGAGACGCGCAGCGTATCGGCATCATGATACAGCACCGGTATACCGTCGGCGGTGAGCTGGATGTCCAGTTCCACGTATTGGGCCCCGGCCTGCAATGCGGCGTCATAACCGATGATTGTATTCTCCGGCAGCTCCGCCGGAACGCCGCGATGGGCAACGAGTTGCGGCGCCGGTGGTGCTTGCTTGGCGTTGTTTGATGACATTTGTTGTGTTGAACGGCGATGTCCGGAGCTGTGCCGCAAATCGTCCGGCGGGCTGGTCGCGGTCGCCAGCGGGCGATCTGACTGCGCCTCAGCACAGGGTTTGTTTCGTCGCCATGTCAACAATCGCCGCGGTGTGTTCGGGGGGACATCATAGCCCAGGCCGGCTCGAGTCAAGAAATCATCGCTACAAATTCTCTATTGGCTGCGTTAAGGTCGCTTAATGTCAGATCCTAATTCCGCGACCAGGCGCCCCGCGCCCCGCCCGCTCGACGATGACAGCAGCGAGGCCCGCGCCTATCAGGGCCTGCAACCGCAGCAGATTCTCGATAGCGTTGAGAGTGCCGGGCTGCGCTGTGACGGCTGTTTAATGGCACTCAACAGCTACGAAAACCGCGTGTATCAGGTGGGGCTGGAGGACGCCGCACCGATGATCGCGAAATTCTACCGCCCGCATCGCTGGTCGGATGCCGCCATACTCGAGGAACACGACTTCGCGTTCGAATTGGCTGCGGCGGAGATTCCCGTTGTCGCCCCATGGCGGTCGGAGTCGGGACAGACGCTGCATCACCGGGGCTTGGTCCGCCTGGCGCTGTTTCCCCGGCACGGCGGCCGGGCGCCGGAGCTGGATAACCCGGAACACTTGAAGCAGCTCGGCCGCTTTGTGGGACGCATTCACGCCGTCGGCGCGGTGCGCGAGTTTGCGCACCGGCCGGTGTTGACCCTCGAGTCCTTCGGCACCCGCGCATACCGGTACCTGTTGGATGAAGGTTTCATACCGCCGGAGCTCGAGACGCCTTACCGGTCCATTGCCGAGGATGTGTTGCGGCGGGTCGGCTATTGTTTTGATCGCGCCGGGGCGGTGAAGAGCCTGCGCCTGCACTGCGATTGCCACAGCGGAAATATATTGTGGGGCGAGGCCGGTCCGCACATCGTCGACCTGGATGACGCCAGAACCGGCCCGGCGATGCAGGACCTGTGGATGTTCCTGTCCGGCGACCGCGCCTATCAAACGGCGCGATTACACGATCTGTTGGATGGATACACCCAGTTCAACGCATTCGACCCGCGGGAACTGCACCTGGTGGAGGCGCTGCGCACGCTGCGCCTGTTGCATTATCACGCCTGGCTGGCGAAACGGTGGACGGATCCGGCGTTTCCCCGGGCGTTCCCATGGTTTAACACCCAGCGCTGCTGGGAAGATCATATCCTCGCGTTGCGCGAGCAAGCCGCGCTCATGGACGAGCCGGCGCTGGAGTGGCCTTGATCCCAGGCCGGCGCGCGTCGGGCCGCCGTCGGCGGTTATTTTAACCGAGATCAAGCGCGCCGCCCGCCACTAAGGTTACAATTTCCCCATGGGCAGAGGGCTATTTTATGTTGCCATCGGCCTGACGCTGCTGATCATCGCGATGTTGGCGTTCGACGTGTGGATGGTGACGGCCGGCGTCTTGCCCCGGTTGGCGACGATCGTCGTGTTCGCGTTGCAGTGTCTGCTATTGATCAGCATTGTCTGGTGGGCGTATGCGCTGTTGGACCTGCGCGTATTCCGCCCCCTGCGCATGATCAAGGACCAGGTCAAGATCGTCACCCACATCGACAGCGAACACCGCTTCGAGCTTCCGCCGAACCACTACCTTGGAGACCTGCCCCAATGCGCGGAAGAATTGGGCCAGTCTCTGGCCCGTGAGCGTAACGAAACGGCGCGGGCCATGGAGAGCGCGGCGGAGCGTATCGACCAGCGCAAGGCGCGACTGGAGGCGATCCTGCACGACCTGACAGAGGGCGTCGTGGTTTGCACCCTCAATCATTTAATAGTGTTGTTCAACCAGTCCGCGGCGTCGCTGTTGCAGGACGCCGGTCCGCTGGGTTTACATCGCTCCGTCCTGTCGTTGTTCGAGGGAGACGACATCGAGACTCATCTCGACACGATACTGGCGCGCTATGACCGAGACAAGCGGGTAGAGATCAGGGAATTCGAGTGCCGGCTTGCGGGGTCGACCGCCGGCCGGGTGGTGGTGCGTATGAACTTGATTGTCGATCCGGATGGCAGCTGTTCGGGTTACGTGTTGTCTTTGGCCGGGAAAGGTCTGTTACGTATCGAGCGCAACAGAGACAACGGAGCCAGTGTATTAACCGACCGCCCAGAGTTCTACGACTTTTCCCTGTTCGACCGTGACGCCCCCGGCGAGCTGATGAACAGCAGGCTCCTGGAGCTCGACTACGTGGTGTTCGACACTGAGACTACCGGTCTAAACCCGTCGAAAGGCGACGAAATTGTGCAGATTTCCGGAGTGCGGGTCATCAACAACCGGGTCCTGGCACAAGACAATTTTGATATGCTTGTCAATCCCGGGGTGACGATTCCGAAACAGTCGATTCGTTTCCACGGCATCACCGACGACATGGTTACCGACGCGCCGCGAATTTGCGAGGCGCTCGATTTGTTTCATCGGTTCGCTCGGGGCGCGGTGCTCGTCGCCCACAACGCCGCGTTCGACATGAAGTTTATCAAGCTCAAGGAGGCCTCCTGCGGGGTGGCGTTTGGCCACCCGGTACTGGACACTTTGCTGTTGTCGTTCGTACTGCAACCCAACCATAGCGTACACACACTGGACGCCATCGCCGCGCGTTTTGGTGTCGAAATCAAACCGGAGCTTCGCCACACCGCCCTCGGGGACTCCCAGGCCACGGCGGAGATTTTCGTCAGGATGCTAACAGCGCTCGAGCAGCACGGGATGGTATCGCTGCGAGAGGCGATCGAGGCATCGAACCAGGTCTTCGAGATTCGCAGGCTGCAGGAACAGCACTAGCCCAGCTACTATTCTTGGTAAGCCATGTTCGAATTTACGATGTGTCTTCGTAGAATTATCGTATGAGTCTTTTCGGTGCTTAACAAGAATAGTAGCTGGGCGCCGGGCTAAAACACCTGTCCCGTCAGTTCGGAACGCAGGCGGCTACGATAGTGCTTGATGGCCTTGAAACCGTCGATCAGCATGTCCCGCTCGCGTTTGGACAGCATGTCGATGGACACGTGATTTCCCACCGCGTTACCGGCGCCGAAATCCCTCAGTTGTTGCCGTAACAACAGATTGGCGATATGCCGATAGGCCCCGGAGAGGTAATCTTGTTCGTCGTCGGTCATCTTCGCCCGCTCGTGCAGTTCGCTGATGCGCTTCAATGTAGAAGGTTCCGCGATTCCGCGGGCCAGCGCCGCGATACGCACCGCGCCCACCAACGGCAGGGTGCCGGTCAGTTTCAGGTTCAGTTTGCCTTTGTTCGGCCCTTCCAGCTTATCCAGCAGCAGACGATTGAACGGACCAAGGGCGACTTCATGCTCTTCGTCAAGCTTGTACATCTCACGCAGGAAGAACGGTCGCCGGGCTGCCTCGGTGACGTACGCGCGAAGATCGGCGGTCAGTTCCCCGGCGCCGTACACCGGGACGAAGTCGAAAAATATGTCCGCCAACCGCAGCACCGTCCCCGATCCCTTCCCGACCCAGCGACCGATCTGCTCGCGCCATTGCGAAATGGTTTTGCGCCACAACGGATTCGTCGCCATGACGTTACCCTTGCAGTACTCAAACCCCACCTGGTTCAAGGCCGCGGTCATGCGCTCGGCGAGCTGAATAAACCACGGGTCGATTTCCGCATGCAGGGCATCGGGATAATCAGCGAGCACAAAGCCATTGTCCTGATCGGGATACAGATAGCTTTCACCGCGGCCGCCGGAGCCCATCACGATGACATCGAAATCCACCGGCGGCGGGCCCCATTCACTGTCCGTCATCCGTCTTACGCACAATTCCACGATACGCCGACACATATCGTTATTGATCCGCGAAAGCAGGGCCTGTATTTCCGGGGCCGGCACGGCGTCTCGGCACAGTTGTTTGGCGACCTCGACTTGCGCTTGCTTGGTGTGCTTCATCCCGTCCACGGTTTCCGAGTGCGTCAGGATTTCGATCTGGCTCACCATTTGTTGCGCGGCCATAGCCAGGGCGTTGTGCAGCTGAAGCCCTCCGACCACTCCACCGTGGGCGTCCACCACCGGCATATGCCGCAGGCGCCCGCGCCGCATCTTGGCAATTGCGTGATAAAGCAAGTCGTCATCGCGGATGGTCTGCAGCGGCGCGGTCATGATCTTGTCCACCGGGGTGTCCCCGGAAGTTCGAAATGCCAGCTTGCGAACAACATCCTGCTCGGTGATGATTGCCACCGGGGCCCCGGTGGCGTCGACAATGACCACGCTGTCGGCCTTTACGTTGCGCATTCGTTGCACCGCCTGCGCACAAGATGTCCCCAGGGGGACCGTTACCGGTGACGGTCCCATGTGATCGCGTACCAGTCGTGTGAAAACCGCTGTGTGTGAAAGCATGTGTATGGTTTATAGATGAAACGTTTTACTCGAGCCGCCGCGCCGCATACACGTGCGTGACGTTGCCATTCAAACAATCGGCGCCGGCGCGTATCGCCAGGTGGCCAGGCAGCCGCACAAACAATTAATTATAGAGATTATTGGCATCCGATAGAGATTTTGCTAGCGTGCCGGGTTAATAACAATTAAACCGACCGTCTATCGATGTTCACGGCAGCCGGCCTCGGTGGAACTGATTCCCGGCTTTCCGTTATTAGAAATTGTGAGATCGCCCCCGCTTACTACTTCGTTGATCGTGCTGTGCGTGGTGTTGGCCCTGGTGTCAGGCTTCGGCGCAAAGATTGATTTACTGCGCCCGCTGTTCATCTCGGAGCGCGTGGATATCATTCTCCCGGAAGTCAGAGCAGGACAATTCTGGCGCCTGTTGACACCGGTTCTGATACATTTTGGGATACTCCATATCGTGTTCAACATGCTGTGGTTATGGGAGCTGGGTGGCGCGTTGGAGAACCGACTGAGCGCGCTGGAATTGGCGACCATGGTGGTCGTACTGGGAGTGGCTTCCAATCTGGCGCAGTATTTTTATCAAGGCCCGGCGTTCGGTGGCATGTCGGGCGTGGTATTCGGCCTGCTGGGTTACTTTTGGATGCAGGGACGATTCAATCCGCGTTTCGGCATGGCGCTGCACAAGCACATCGTCATTATGATGCTCGGATGGTTTGTGATCTGCTGGGCCGGCCTGGTGGGGCAGATTGCCAACATGGCGCACACCGCCGGGCTGGTGCTGGGCATTGCATGGGGTTACGCCGGGGCGCGGCTGGGCCGTCCGTAAACTGCTGCGGCACACAGCGCCCGTGCGCGCCGGCGGCGGCGAACGCCGGCAGGCGCGGCCAATCCCGCAGCGCTTAAGACCGAAACGCCTCCAGGAACTGTGTCATGGCCTGTTGCTGCGCTTGCATCATGTCTTTGGTGGCGGCTGAAAACTGCTGCATCAACTCGTCTCCCTGCTCCTGCCACATCTCACTGAGCTTGCCCGGATCGACGCTTTTTAGCGTCTCCACCCATTGGCTCCATAGCTGCTGTTGCGCCGCCGTCCACTGCCCGAACATGTCCTGCAAAGCAGGAAAATAGTGGCTCAGTTCCGGGCCCGAGACTTCACCCTGTTGCGCTAAACGCGCCCATGTCTTCATTGCCTCGGACTGGGCATCCAGGGTCTGGCGCATGGACTGCTGCCAAATTTCCAAACCGCGCTTCCAGGCGTCCTCAGGGGTGTCGCTGGTTGCCGGCGGCGCCCATGATTTCCATAATTGTTCTTGGGTATCGGACCAGGTTTTCAGTATTTTCTCGGCTTCGTCTGCCCAGCTCATTGCATTTCTCCCATGGAGTTGGCGGGACCGGTACTTTAGCTCGTTTACACCGCCGCGCCCAGTGCCGGGGCGACGCCGGCCACGAAGCGCGGCGCGGACGTCGCGCATAGCCTCTGTTGGGTCTTTGCCGCCGATAGCGACAGTGGGCGGATCGGACGGTACACTGCTAAACTAGCTGATTAGCGCGCCGCACCGCGAAACAAGAGCTAATAAGATGTTTGCGTTACCGCGTAACACCATACTCCGACGCTGCGACGTGTCCCTTTGCAGGCCAGAGGACACAAACCGCGGTATGGTGCGGCATCCGGCGAACCGACGCACCGGCGATTCGCGAACCTGATAACGCACCCCAACGAATAGAGAAACCCGTAGGACTGGCGATTAGATGTACCGGTATAAAACTACAGCGACCGTGTTGGCCTTGGTTCTGACGGTATTCACCGCGGGATGCGCCACCGTCTCCAAACCCGGCGCAGACACGGAAGGCGCCAATCCGGACCCCTGGGAAGGGTTCAACCGCAAGATTTACAAATTCAATGACCGGATTGATCGCCTGATCACCGAACCTCTGGCGAAAGGGTATCGCCGCATTACGCCGGGCCCGGTGCGGCGCAGTGTGGGAAATTTCTTTCGCAATCTGTTAGAGGTGAGCACAATCGTCAATGACCTTCTACAGGGCAAGCCGATTCGGGCGATATCGGATAGCAGCCGCTTGCTACTCAATACCACCCTAGGGGTTGCCGGGCTGTTTGACGTCGCCACCAGGCTGGGAGTCGAACGCAACGAAGAGGACTTTGGTCAAACGCTGGCGGTTTGGGGAATAGCGCCGGGTCCCTACGTCGTGTTGCCGTTTATCGGGCCGAGTTATGTGCGCGACGCATTCGGACTGCTTCCTTACTGGTACTTCACCGACCCACGGTTGTCGCTGGACGAAAGAGAGTTGCGCATCGCGTTAATCGCGCTGGATGTGATCGATTTCCGTTCACAGTTGCTTGGAGCGACAAAGCTGTTGGACATGCAGCTGGATCCATATCTATTCTCCCGGGAGAGTTATCGCCAAAAACGGCTCGACCTGATTTATGACGGCGATCCTCCGCTGGAAGAGCCTCCCCTGTAAACCCGGCCCGATGCGCTCATTGTTTCCTGAAATCAAACCGAATAAGTGCTTCCATCTTCCCGTCGACGCACCGCACGAGTTGTATGTGGAGGAGAGCGGCAATCCCCAGGGGCTGCCCGTACTGTTCGTGCACGGCGGTCCGGGGGCGGGTTGTGAACCCTATCATCGCCGCTTCTTTGATCCAGAGATCTATCGCATCATCTTGTTTGATCAACGCGGCGCGGGTAAATCACGGCCCCATGCGAGCCTGGAGTCGAATACCACGCCTCACCTGGTAGCCGATATGGAGCGCATTCGCGAGCATCTGGCAATCGACCAATGGGTGTTGTTCGGGGGTTCGTGGGGATCAACATTGAGCCTGGTGTACGCCGAGGCCCACCCCGGGCGCGTGTTGGCAATGATTCTGCGCGGGATATTTTTATGCCGACGGCACGAGATCGATTGGTTTTATCAGCAAGGCGCGAGCCGGATTTTCCCCGATTATTGGCAGGATTTCATTGCGCCGATACCGGAACCGGAGCGCGATAAGTTAGTGCAGGCGTATTACCAGCGCCTGACGGGAGACGATGAGGTCGCGCGCATGGCGGCGGCGAAGGCGTGGTCGATGTGGGAAGGCCGCTGCGTTACCCTGCATCCCAGTGGCGCGGTACGGGATTTCTTCGCTACGCCCCACGTGGCACTGAGTCTTGCACGCATCGAGGCTCATTACTTCTTCAATGACAGCTTTCTCTCTCCCAACCAGATACTCCGCGACGCTTATCGTCTAAGCGACATCCCCGGGATGATCGTACATGGACGTTATGACATTGTTTGCCCATTGGAAAATGCCTTTGCATTGCATGGCGCCTGGCCGAAGGCGAAATTAGTCATCGCCCCGGACTCCGGACACGCCGCCAGCGAGCCTGGTATCGCCGATGCGTTATTGAAAGCGACACAAACTGTTTCGACCATGCTGCGCCGCGGCTGACGGCGATGGCGGTGTATGCGATAGGGGATGTACAGGGATGTTTCCGATCACTCGAGGCGCTGTTGCGCCGTATTCGGTTTGAGCCCGGACACGACCAACTTTGGTTTGTCGGCGACCTGGTCAATCGCGGTCCAGACTCTCTGCGGGTGGTTCGCTTCGTCAGGTCGCAGGGAGATGCCGCCCGCGTCGTGCTCGGTAATCACGACCTCAACCTGTTGGCGATCGCCGCCGGTGTGCGGCGACGCGGTAAACGCAACACCTTGGGTGACCTGTTAGCGGCTGAGGATCGTAATGATTTGTTGGGCTGGCTGCGCGGCTGCCCGCTGTTGGTAGAGGATCCGGGGCTTGGCATCTCGATGGTGCACGCGGGAATACTTCCGCAGTGGTCATGCAAACAAGCGGCCGCACTGGCCCGCGAGGTCGAAGCGGCGCTCAGGTCGCAAGACTGTGCTACATTCCTGCGCCACATGTACGGCGACAGGCCACGGTGCTGGCGAGATAGTCTAGCCGACTGGGACCGGTTGCGTCTGATCACCAACATACTCACGCGCATGCGTTATTGTGACCAACAAGGACGCGTCGACCTTAGCCACACCGGTCCACCGGGCACGCAACCGGAAGCGCTCAAACCGTGGTTTGCATGGCCGCGGAAATGCCGCAGCAGGTTGGTCTTTGGTCATTGGTCCGCCCTGGGCGTGGTACAGATGGGTGATGTGGTGTGCCTCGACAGCGGCTGCGTATGGGGAAACGAACTGACGGCGGCGCGTTTGGACAAAATACCCATTGAGTTTACCGCGGTACGCTGCGATTCTGCCCGACGGTGATAGAATTTAACTGAGACAATGAGCGACAGCCAAAAACACCAGATCAATATCGCCGTGAAAACAGCGTACATCGAGGCGCAGTCCGACCCCTACGCCGATCGTTACGTGTTTGCCTACACGGTGACGATTACCAACGAAGGGCGGGTCCCCGTGCAGCTGGTGACGCGCCATTGGATTATCACCGACGCCAACAACCGGGTGCAGGAGGTGCGCGGCGACGGCGTGGTCGGGGAGAAACCGCGATTGCAGCCCGGGGCGAGTTACCAATACACCAGCGGCACCGCCATACAGACGCCGGTAGGCACCATGGGGGGAAGTTACCAGATGATGGCCGACGACGGTACTCGATTCGACGCGGAGATCCCGACTTTTACCCTGTCGACCCCGGGCACGCTGCACTAACCCGCATTTCTCAGCAGGCGCCCAGCTACTATTCCTGGCACCCCCCGGGATGACTCGTGACGTCAATTCTATGAAGAGACAGCTTAATTTCCTGATGTGTAGCTGGGCTATCCCCGGCCCTGGCTCGATCTCGAACGCCTGCACTTGCGCTTCACTCAACCCATAGCTACGGCTATGGGTTTCATTCCAGCGCGGCGTCCAGTCGCCCGGTCTCTTCGCCAGCATCCGGGATCCTGGTGAGAACTGCGGGCTAAGTTAGCGGCAGGTTTAGAGAAGTTAACAGAAGTTACTTGCTTATCTGAGCCTCAAACATCGAGGTTCATGACCGTGAACGCATTTTGCTCGATGAACTGGCGGCGCGGCTCGACCTGGTCGCCCATGAGGATCGTAAACGTATCATCGGACGTCACGTCGTCTTCAATTGCAACTTTGAGCAAGCGGCGATTGGCGGGCTCCATGGTGGTTTCCCACAGCTGATCGGGGTTCATCTCTCCCAGGCCCTTATAACGCTGCAGGCTAAGCCCCTTGCGCGCCTGGGCCAGTAGCCAGTCGACCGCCTCACCAAAAGACGCCACGGGATGTTCAAGTTGCCCGCGGCGAACGACGGCGCCGGCGCCGATCGCAGCACGCAGGCGTTGTCCCAGGGTATACATGGATTGGTATTCATTGGCGGTTAAGAATTCCGCATCGATCGGGGTTTCGGTAACCGAGCCATGCCAACTGCGGGTGACGACGAACTGGCGCACCTCATCGTCCACGGACTCGGCGACGCCGACCTCGTAGAGCACCGCGGTGGCGGCGGTATCGTTGAGGCTTTCCTGAAGCTGCGCGGCGATGCTGGTACACGCTGCGGCATCGGACAACACGCTTACGTCAATAACTGGAAATAAAACCAGTATACGTAAAAGATGTTCGTCAAATCGGCGCGCCATACGCTGGATCGCGCGCTCGACGATTAGATATTCCCGGCACAAGGCCTCGAGCTGTGCGCCGTCGGTGATGGTGTCGCCGGCGCCATGAATCAGGGCCGCATCTTGCAGCGCAATTTCAAGCAGATGGTTCTGGAGCTCCTGGTCGTCTTTGATGTAATACTCCTTCTTACCACGACTGACCTTATACAGGGGCGGCTGGGCGATGTAGATGTGGCCGCGCTCCAACAGCTGCGGCATCTGACGGTAAAAAAACGTCAGTAACAAGGTGCGGATGTGCGAGCCGTCGACGTCGGCGTCGGTCATGATGATAACACGATGGTAACGTAACTTGTTGATATCAAAGTCATCTTTACCAATGCCGGTGCCCAGGGCGGTGATCAAGGTGGTGACTTCCTCGGAGGAAAGCATTTTGTCGAAACGGGCCTTCTCGACGTTGAGGATCTTTCCCTTCAACGGTAACACCGCCTGAAAACGACGGTCACGCGCCTGTTTCGCCGAACCACCGGCGGAATCGCCCTCCACCAGATATATCTCGGAGGCGCGTGGATCCTTATCCTGACAATCGGCCAGTTTTCCCGGTAATCCGCCAACATCGAGGGCGCCTTTACGGCGCGTCATCTCGCGCGCCTTGCGTGCCGCCTCACGAGCACGCGCCGCATCGATGATTTTGCTCACGATACGTCGCGCGTCGGCGGGATTTTCCATCAAATAATCGCTCAGCTTTTCGCCGACTACGGACTCAACGATACCCTTGACCTCGGACGACACCAGCTTCTCCTTGGTCTGGGAGGAGAACTTGGGGTCCGCGACCTTCACCGACAACACAGCCGTGAGCCCTTCCCGCGAATCGTCGCCGCTGACAGACACCTTGGCGCGATTGGCGAGCCCGGATTTATCGATATATTGATTGAGTGTACGGGTCATCGCGGCGCGCAGGCCCGCCAGATGAGCGCCGCCGTCGCGTTGCGGAATATTGTTGGTATAGCAGAAAATGTTTTCTTGGTAGGAGTTGTTCCATTGCATCGCGAGTTCGACATGAACCTTTTCGCGAGACCCGGAAATAGCAATAACCCCTTGATGTAAAGGTATTTTCTTTTTGTTCAAGTGCTGTACGAAGGCACCGATACCGCCTTGATATTCAAAGATGTCTTCCCGATCGATACGTTCGTCACGCAAGGTGATACGCACCCCGGAGTTGAGGAACGACAATTCTCGCAGACGCTTGGCAAGGAGATCGTGATGAAACTCGGTGTCGGTGAAAATCTGCGGGCTGGGCTTGAATTGCACCTCGGTACCGCTGTCGTCGGTATCGCCGATTACTGCGAGAGGACCTGCCGGAACCCCGAGATGATATTCCTGGAAATGCACCACACCGTCGCGCTGGATGGTGAGCTTGAGATAATCCGATAACGCGTTGACGACGGAAACACCAACCCCGTGCAGGCCGCCGGAGACTTTATACGAATTCTGATCGAATTTTCCACCGGCATGCAATACGGTCATGATCACCTCGGCGGCCGATCGGCCCTCTTCGACTATCTCCCCGGTGGGAATGCCACGGCCGTCGTCGGTGACGGTAACAGAGCCGTCGGCATGGATAGTGACCTGAATGTCGGTGCAAAAACCCGCTAACGCCTCGTCGATGGCGTTATCGACAACTTCGAATACCATTTGATGCAGACCGGTACCATCGTCGGTGTCGCCGATGTACATACCAGGCCGCTTGCGGACCGCATCGAGTCCTTTTAGGACTTTGATGCTGGTTGAATCGTAGGTAGGTGGCGGCGCCATATGCTTCGTATTGCCTGAAAAATCAGATAGTTTAACACAGCTTATCGGCGCCGAATGGGCGACCGCAGGGGTGTTGGCGGACCGGGTGGTGTTTCACGTGGAACACACGATTCAGAGACGGGGTTCCACGTGAAACCTACAACCGCATCGGCATCACCAGATACAACGTCGATTCATCACCGGCTACCCCGACGGTGCAGCTACTGTTCGGATCCTGCAGGCCCAAGTCCACTTTATCACTATTCAAGTTTCGCAACGCCTCCATCAAGTACCCGACATTGAAACCGATCTCTAGATCTCCCCCATCATAATCCACCGCCATCTCATCGCTGGCTTCTTCATGATCCGGGTTCTGCGCGCTCACCGACAAACGTCCCGTCGACAAACTCAATCGCACGCCTTTAAACTTCTCGTTCGTCAGGATCGCCGCTCGCGACAATATGTTATATAACTCCCCGCGTTCGATCGCCAGGTGTGTGCTCAAATCCTTGGGTATCACCTTCTCATAGTCCGGAAATCGACCATCGATCAGTTTTGACGTAAATACCAGCGGTCCGGCTTTAACGCATATGTGATTGGGGTTGATGCCGACGGATGCCTTACTCGAGCTATCCTCCAGATAACGCCCGAGTTCCAAAACCGCTTTCCTCGGCACTATCGATTGCCGCGTTTCGCCAACACCGCCGTCGACAGCGATTCGCGACATCGCCAGACGATGGCCATCCGTAGCCACCGCACGCAAGCTTTCGCTTTCAGTCTCCAATAGCAATCCATTCAGGTAATAACGCACGTCTTGCTGTGCCATAGAAAATGCAGTCTTTTCAATAAGTTGTTTTAACTTACCTTGCTCTAGCCTAAACTCGCCGTCCCACGTGTCAGTTTCCAGGCGGGGAAAATTCGCCGCTGCCAGCGTCTGTAATGTAAACCTGCTGTTACCGCTTTCGATCTTTAGCCGTTCCCCTTTCGCCGCCATCTTTATCACCGCGTCTTCCGGCAACACTCGACAGATTTCGTAGAACTTGCGCGCTGCAACTGTGCATTCGCCATCCCCACCATCGACATTTTCTATCTGCGTTGTAACCTCTGTTTCCAGATCGGTACCCGTCAGCACCAGAGTTCGATCGTCAACGCGCAAATACACATTACCCAGTATGGGGAGAGTTTGGCGGCGTTCAACGACACTGGTCACTTGGCCCAAGGGCTTTAGTAGACGCTCTCGCTCTATGCTCAGTTTCATTTGTATATATGTATAAGAAAGAATGAAATGATAAAAACTACGCTGTTAATAATGTGTATAAACAATAATTATTAATATAAATCAGACAGATATGTAATTCCTATGTCTGTTGATAACTATCCGGTTCAAGACTGCATGCTGTGGATGAATCACAGGTGATGCGGTCTCGGCGAAAAGTTATGCACAGATTGTTCACGTATTGTATCTGTTTAAGTCTATCGACCGAGCAAGTTTTGTAGATTCTGGTAGTCTTCTTTGGTTTTTGCGTCGTTTTGCAGGAGCTCTTCCACCTTGCGACAGGCGTGCAGCACCGTGGTGTGGTCACGGCCGCCAAAGGCATCGCCGATGTCGGGTAAACTGAGATTGGTGAATTCCTTGGCCAGGGCCATTGCAATCTGACGTGGACGCGCGATCTGCCGGTTACGCCGCTTCGAATGTAGATCCGCTAGCCGCATCTTGTAATAAGCGGCCACCGTTTTTTGTATATTCTCTATCGTGACTTTGCGTTCCTGGAATACCATTAGATCCTTCAACGCGTCTTTAGCCAGCTGGATATCAATCGCGCGCCCGGTGAATCGCGAGCTGGCGACGATACGGTGCAATGCGCCTTCCAGCTCACGTACATTCGAGCGGACTTGGCGGGCGATGAAAAACGCCACCTCATCGTCCATCTCCACGCCTTCCTTGTTGGCTTTATTGCTTAGGATCGCCACCCGCGTCTCCAGCTCCGGTGGGTCGATAGACACCGTTAACCCGCTGCCAAATCTAGATATGAGCCTTTCCTGCACCCCGGTGATTTCCTTTGGGAAGCGGTCGCTGGTGATCACGATCTGCCGTCGACCCTCTGTTAAGGTGTTGAAAGTATGAAAAAATTCTTCCTGTGAGTGGTTTTTACCGCTGAAAAACTGGATATCGTCAATCAGTAATGCGTCGAGCGAGCGATAATAGCGCTTGAACTCGTTGATGGCGTTGCGCTGCAGCGCCCGCACCATATCGGCAACAAATCGCTCCGAATGCACATAGGCCACCGAGGCTGAAGGGTTGCGGCTTACGATTAAATTACCCGCCGCCTGCATCAGATGGGTTTTCCCGAGGCCTACCCCGCCGTAGATGAACAGCGGGTTGTACGCTTTTCCCGGATTCTCGCCAACCTGAATCGCCGCGGCCCGCGCGAGCTGATTAGACTTCCCTTCCACGTGGTTTTCGAAGTTGAACGCGCCGTTTAACGATTTTGTGCCGTAGGTGCTTATTATTGTTTCTGTTTTTTTTTCCACCGGGGCACGCTCGGCAATCTCCACCGGCGTGTTGGTGCCGATTTCCAGTCTTACCGTGATGTTCTGTTGGCTGTAGTCACTGACCAGTTTATCCACCCTGCCCATGAATTTTTGCTTTACCCAGTCCATCACGAAACGATTCGGAGCCAGCAGGCGCAAGGTCGCCGTATCTTCGACGGCTTGGAGTGGACGTATCCATGTATTAAATTGTTGCGGCGTCAGCTCATCCTCCAAGTGATTCAGGCACTTGTTCCAAATCGTAGAATTTGACAAGTCAAAACCCTCTGTTGGTGTTGGCATCTTGCGCCTTGTAGTAATTGGTTTGTGGCGCAGACCTTTCGATCTTAATCGTGTTAATAAATCGCTGTTTTAGTTGACACTTGTTAGCAAACCTTTTAAGTTTGCTCGCCCTTTTTTTCGTGTCGGTGATCGTTTTGTTGCCGATTGAGAACCAACTCTTTCACCAAATTTGTTTTTACCATGAAACGTACTTTCCAGCCTAGTCAAGTTAAGCGCAAACGAACCCACGGTTTTCGTGCACGCATGCGCACCCGCGGTGGTCGTGCTGTTATTAATGCACGACGTTCTAAAGGACGCGCACAATTGAGCGCTTGACGAACGCTTTCGTTTACTAATTACGTGCCTCGATATCGGTTGCCAAAGAATTGCAGACTACAACGTTCAACCGACTTCGCGCGTGTATTGAAAAACCGTCGCCGAGTTCGCGTCGGGAAATTCAACGTCGCGTTCGCCCCGAACAATCTGCATTATCCCAGGCTCGGTCTCGCCGTTTCACGGAAAGTTTCGACGAAGGCAACGGTTCGTAATCGTCTAAAGCGAACAATCCGTGAATCGTTTCGGCTCCGTAAACCACAGATAAACGGTATGGACGTAATAATATTGGTTCAGCCCGGCGCCGAGAGCTTGTCCTCTCGCGACTCCGCCGTAATGCTCGAAAACCTCTGGTTGTTATTGGAAAATTCATGCGCCAACTCGTGCTAGCAGTCATCCGTTGCTATCGTTACGCGGTGAGCCCGTTTCTCGGGCAGCGGTGCCGCTTCTATCCCACATGCTCAGAATACGCTTTGACTTCCGTTGAGCGTTTTGGCGTGCTGCGCGGTACGTGGATGGCGGTCAAACGCGTCGGTCGTTGTCATCCGTTTCACGCCGGCGGCTTCGATCCCGTTCCTGAGCACGACTGCGGTGCATCAGCCGCGGAGCGGCCATAGATGGACATTCAGCGCGGCCTGTTATTTATCGCCCTGGCGTTCGTTTTAATCCTGATTTACCAGCGCTGGCTGGAGGAGCAACAACCGCCGCCAAAACCGGTCCCAACCGCGCAGACCACGGTGCCGGCGCTGGATGGCGGTGACGTGCCGCAAGCGCCCGCCACCGCCGACCAGCCCCCAGCAACACCGGATCAGCCGCGGGCCGACGTCAGCGGCGGAGACCGTGTCGTAGTGACTACCGATTTGTTCCGCGCCCACATCGATACCGTGGGTGGTGATCTCAAAATAGTCGAGTTGCTCCAGTATCCCGTGAGTGTCGGTCAACCGGATGAGCCGTTTGAATTACTGCGCCAACAGGGTGCTGACGTGTTTATCAGCCAGTCCGGCCTCATCGGGCGCGGGCGCGATTTCCCCAACCACAAGACCGCATTTCAGGCCGAGGACACCGCTTTTGAGCTTGCCCCCGGGAAGGACAGTCTCGAGGTTAACTTGGTTTGGACCGCCCCTGACGGTGTGAAATACACGAAGCGGTATACGTTTTTTCGTGACAGCTACAACATCACCCTCGACTACCTGGTCGACAACGCATCCAAGGATGCATGGAGCGGCTATCTGTACGCGCAGTTCCAACGCACCCATGTAGTTCCTGAGCGGAGCTTTTTTCTAGGGGTGGTGCCGAGCTACCTGGGCGGGGCGATCTACACCCCGGAGGAGAAGTACGAAAAGATTGACTTTGCGGACATGAGCGAGCGCGACCTCGTTCGCGACGTAAAATCAGGCTGGGTGGCGATGCTGCAACATTATTTCGTTGGCGCCTGGCTGCCGCAGCGGGAAGGGCCCTATCAGTTTTACAGCCGCGTCAACAAGACCAGCGGCGGGCCACGCTACAACATCGGTTATAAAACCCTGACCCCCACCGTGCTTAACCCGGGGACGAGCGGCACCTTGGGCACCAAGCTATATATCGGCCCCAAGGAGCAAAACCGCCTCAAGCAGCAGGGCGAGGGCTTTGTGCTGAGTGTTGATTACGGATGGCTCACGCCCCTGTCCGCGCCGTTATTTTGGGTCCTTGAGCGCATTCACGCGTTGGTCAATAACTGGGGCTGGGCAATCATCATCCTGACGATTCTGATCAAGCTCGTGTTTTATCCGTTGTCCGCCGCAAGCTACAAGTCGATGGCGAAGATGAAGAAGCTGCAACCGCGGCTGCAGACGCTCAAGGAGCGCTACGGAGACGACAAGCAAAAGCTGCAGCAGGCGATGATGGAGCTTTATAAAAAAGACAAGATCAATCCCCTTGGCGGTTGTCTGCCGATCCTGATACAGATCCCGGTATTTATTGCCCTGTATTGGGTGCTGCTCGAAAGCGTCGAACTGCGCCAGGCGGAATGGGCGTTCTGGATCCAAGACCTGTCGGTGAAAGACCCGTACTTCGTGCTCCCCATACTGATGGGTGCGAGCATGGTTGGCCAGCAGTTGCTCAATCCATCGCCCCTGGACCCGATGCAGAAGAAGATCATGATGGCGCTCCCGGTGGTGTTCACCGTGCTGTTCCTCTATTTTCCCGCCGGCCTGGTTCTTTACTGGCTGGTGAACAACGTCCTGTCCATTGCCCAGCAGTGGTACATCAACCGCACCATCGGCGCTAAAAACACTTAAGCATCGCCAGCCTGTGAGTTCCGGCCGTCGGCCGCCACCCGTTGATGCCTGATACCGACACCATTGTCGCCATCGCCACCCCGCCCGGCCGTGGCGGCATCGGTGTGGTGCGATTGTCGGGGCCCCTGACGCCGGCCATCGCCGCGTCGGTGTTGCGTCGGCTGCCGCCGGCGCGGCGGGCGGTCTACGCGGAATTTCTGGACGCCGACGGTAGCGCGATTGACCGCGGCATCGGATTGTACTTCCCCGCGCCGCACTCTTTCACCGGGGAGCACGTCGCGGAGCTGCAGGGCCACGGCGGCCCGGTGGTGTTGGACATGCTCGTAAGCCGGGTGGTGGCGCTGGGCGCCAGGCTCGCGCGCCCGGGGGAATTTTCCGAGCGTGCATTCTTAAACGGCAAACTGGATCTAGCCCAGGCGGAAGCAGTGGCTGATCTCATCGACAGCGGTTCGCGCGCTGCGGCGCGCTCGGCGATGCGATCCCTCAACGGGCAATTCTCACAGCGCATCACGCAGCTGGTGGAATCGATGGTGCGCTTGCGCATGTACGTCGAGGCGGCGATCGACTTTCCGGAAGAGGAGGTCGATTTCTTGAGTGACCGTCAGATCACCGACGACATCGCGGAACTGCTGGCGGAAATCGACCGCGTGCTGGCTGCGGCGCAGCAGGGGTGCCTGCTGCGCGAAGGCATGCGCATCGTGATCGCTGGCCCTCCCAATGCGGGCAAGTCCAGTCTGCTAAACGCGCTGGCACAGGTGGATCGCGCCATCGTGAGCGCCACGCCGGGCACCACCCGAGACGTCGTCGACCAGCATATTCAGCTCGACGGGCTTCCGCTGCATCTTCTGGACACCGCGGGATTGCGCGACGCCGCCGATCATATCGAGTACCAAGGAGTATCCCGCGCCCGTGAAGCCATGCAACAGGCCGATCGTGTGCTGGTCGTGGTGGATGACAGCGTCGCAGTCGATCTCAACGCGCTGGTGGCGCAACTGCCGGCCGGGGTTCCGGCGACCGTGGTGCGCAACAAGATCGATCTATCCGGACGCAGGCCCGGGACGGCGAGCTCCGCCAACGGGGTGGAAGTGGCGGTCTCGGCCCAGACCGGCGCCGGACTCGAAGGCCTGAAACAACATCTCAAGCAGGCGATGGGCTACCAAACAGGCGGCGAACCGACGTTCATCGCCCGGCGCCGGCATTTGGAAGCGCTGAGCAGCGCCCGCGCCCGGGTGCTGTCCGGCCAGCGCGTTCTGGCCGAGCGCCGGGCCGGCGAGCTGCTGGCGGAAGAACTGCGCCTCGCCCAGCAGTCCCTGGCCGAAATCACCGGCGAGTTCACCAGCGACGACTTGCTGGGGCGGATTTTCTCGTCCTTTTGTATCGGGAAATAGCGCGGTCGCTAAGGCGGAGCGGTCCTGGCAGCTCGGTGACCCGCTGCCGTAAAATGGCGCACCCGCCAGCGCAGCTGGTCCACGAAGTCCGGGCGGGTGACGCCGCCGTAGCGCAACATGATGTACAAACCGATGATCCGCTTGCAGTCGGGTGCCAGCTCCGGGCGTGCGGCCGAGATTCGCTGATAAAAATCCATCGGTCCCTCGTGGGCATGGCGCGCCAAACCGGATCTTCCCAACTTCGCGCAAAAACGCCGATAACTGGCCGCAACCGGATCCGGTTTGTCGCGCTTCGTCAGCAACGTGGCGGCCAACACCAGCAACAATGCCCCGATGCCGATGAACAAGGTCGTCGCCACTTGCAACCACGACGGAGTTTCGAAGCCGAGAGACTGCAACAGGCGTAATTGGCGTGCCGGCCCATAGGCCATGACCCACCGGTTCCAGGCGGTGTTCGCGGCGTCCCAATACATTCCCAGGCGGGACCATTGGCGCGCCAGCCAGCGACCCTCGAGCAGCGCGCGTATGGTGGCCGCCTCGAGCTCGCCCGGCAGTGCGCCTTGCGCGAGCAGCGCCTGCAACGCGGTCATGCCCAGCTCAATGCGCTCCGGCGCCACCGCGGCCGTGGGGTCGACGCGTATCCAGCCGCGCCCATCGCGCCAAACCTCCGTCCACGCGTGTGCGTCCGTCTGGCGGACCACCAGGTAGTCACCGGCGTCATTCCAAACGCCGCCCTGGTAGCCCACCACCAGGCGGCTGGGGATGCCGGTGTGGCGCATCAGCATCGCGAACGCGGTGGCGTAATGTTCGCAGTATCCACGACGGGTCCCGAACATGAATGCGTCCAGGGTGTCATCGGCCAACAGCGGCGGCGAGAGTGTGTAATGAAAATCCTGCTCATTAAAAAAACGCAGCGCCGCGTCCACCGGATCGGAACCGCGCCGCCATTCGTCGACCAGTTCCTGGATCCGCGCGCTCGCCGGCCGCGGGGCGCGCAGGTGGAACTCACGAGCTGCGGGTGTCAGCTCCGAGATGTCGTGCGCCGGATATGAGCGCATTGCATAGTGGATCCGCTGTTCCACCCGCTTCTTCGCCTCGAGTACAAATCCCGGGTGCGCAATGGCGGTCGCCGGGACCATGGCCGGTAGGTCCAGGGCCACCAGCCAATGGTGGCCGGTGGCCTCGTAGTCGACGGTGTAGCTAACCGGCGGCCCGTCGCCGCGAAAACGCCACGCCTCAGTGTTGACCGCGATCCTATCGGCGCCCGAACGGGACCAGGCAGTACCGTCGGTGTGGCTCAACACCAATGATCGCCAATACAATTGATGCGCCGGCGGCGCCGGTCCGGTGAAATGCACGCGGAACGCCACTGCATCGTCGCTGGACAAGGCATTGAACGATCCCGGGACCACGGTGTCGCTCAAGCCGGTACGCGCCGCGAACGCGTCCCCCGGCAGCCCCCACAGGCTGCCCTGGATGCGGGGAAACAACAGATACAGCAACAGCATGATGGGGATCGCGCGCCACAAGATCGCCAGCGTCAACCGCACCCCTTCTGACGCGGGAAATGTGTTGGGCAGACTGAGCCGCACCAGTGCAGCGGTTGTGACCACCGCGACGATCATCGCCAGCGCGGCGGTAATCAGGGACTGGGAGAACAGGAATGCCCCCAGGGTAAGGAAATAAAGCAGAAAGACGGAGACAAAATAGTCGCGCAACGAACGGATTTCCAGAATCTTCAAACCGACCAACAGGGCCAACAGGCTGATGCCCGCCTCGCGCCCCAACAAGGTCCCGTACGTGTTGATCACCGCCACCAGCGCCGCAATCAGCAGGCCCCAGCGCAGCAGTCGTCCCGGCGACCGCCAACTGTAGTTTTCCACCAGGTAGCGCCACGCAAGCATGCCGCACACGCCGAGGCTCAACCACAACGGCTGTCGGTGTATGTGCAGCGCCAGGGCCGCCACCGCACTCAACAGCAAGCCGTTCGCCGCGTGGCGATCCGGCGCCCGATCCGGGGGGCGGTAGGTGCGTAATCTAAACCACCGCGTCACTCCCCTCTCCTCGTAACGGGGAGCTTAACAAGTCGCCCTGGACCAGCCAGAGCCCGGATAGTCCAGCTACTATTCACAGCACGCTTTAGTGGAACTCGCAACGCCATTTCCATGAATAGTCATCCTAAATTGGTTTTAATCTCTTGCCGGGAATAGTAGCCGGGCGATTGGTGCCATATGCGGGTTACTCATAGCCCGGGTCCCACAGGGCAAGGGAACGCAGGCAACGATGCAGGTGCCGCCCGCCGGAATCCGGCTCGATTTCCAGGTCCGGCAAACGCAGTCCGTAACGTAAGCCCGCCCGTTCGGCGTCCAGCACCCAACGGCAAATCACGCCGAGGCGTTCGTCCATGCGACCGCCGTGGGTCGCAGCCCAATCCAGCCACAGCTCTCCCCCGGTAGAATCGCCGAAGCGCTTCGTCAACCAACCGGCGCCACGAGCGGCGGCCTTCCAGTGCACATGTCGCGGAGGATCCGCGGGCTGGTATGTGCGCAGACCCACGAAGTCATCGCCATCCAAGCTCTGCCCGCGGTGGTGACGCTGGGAGGCGGCCGGTTCGTGGGGCCAGGGCAGCCGCGGGCCGGGGGCGGGGTACACCAGACAGCGGCTTGCGGGGCGCATGGGTTTCGCCCAGGTGTAAAGCAGGCCGAACGGAAAGGTGCTGGATACCGAAAATACCGGGCACTGCAAGTACCCGCGACGCTCTGCCGCCACCGTCAACGCCAACGGGCGCGAGCTTTGCGGTGCGAAGTCGAGACACCGTGATTGGGTGTCGGACAGCACCCATACCCCGGGGCGCCGGGTATCGGAAGCGTTGTGGATGTGAATCGGAAACTGCGCCGATTGACCGGCGAATACCGGCTCGGCATCCTTGACCGTCACGCGCAAACCGGAGACGTTGCGTTGAGTGTAAAGCATCGACACCAGGCCCACGGCTGCAAGCGTGAATGTAAACCCATAGGCGAGACCGTTGTTGTAATTGACCGCAGCCAGCAGCATAACCAGGAGCAACAACGCGAAGTACAGCCCGTTACGGGTCGGCAGCATGTACAGACGCCGCCGGCCGAGCACGTGTACGTCGGCCGCGGGACCCACAGGGGCGGTATCCACAGCGCGCTATCCCGTCTAAGGAATGGCGACCAAACGCAGCAGGCGTTCGACCATCGCGTTGCCGTCCTCGGCATCGTCGCTGGCGGCCTGCAGGCGATGACCGAATACCGCAGGGGCGACCGCTTGCACATCCTCGGGGAGTACCAGTTCGCGCGAGGACAACAGCGCCCATGCCTTGGCGGCGCGGACCAGTGACAGGCCGGCGCGGGGCGAAAGTCCGTGCAACAGCCAACCGGCCTCACGGGTCGCACTGAGCAAGGCCTGCACGTAATCCAGCAGCGCGTCGCTGCACGCCACGCGATCGACGCTGCGTTGCAGGGCGGTGAATCGCGCGGCATCGGTGCTGGGTGGCAGCGCTTCGAGCATCATCCGCCGGTCGCTGGAGCGCAGTAACTTGCGTTCCGCTTCCTGATTGGGAAATCCAATGTCGAGGCGCATCAGGAATCGGTCCAGCTGTGACTCCGGCAGCGGAAATGTTCCGATCTGGTGGCGCGGATTCTGCGTGGCGATGACGAAAAACGGTTGCGGCAACGCATGGGTCTCCCCCTCCGCCGTCACCTGGTGCTCCTCCATCGCCTCCAGCAACGCGCTTTGGGCCTTCGGCGTCGCGCGATTGATCTCGTCTGCCAGCACCACGGAGGCGAATATGGGTCCCGGGTGAAAGCGGAACGCCTGCCTGTCGGTGTCGTACACCGACACCCCGAGGATGTCCGCCGGCAATAGATCACTGGTGAATTGGATACGGCTGAATTGCAGGCCCAGCACCTTGGCCAGCGCATGGGCCAAGGTAGTCTTGCCGACTCCCGGGATGTCTTCGATCAGCAAATGGCCGCGAGCCAACAGGCAGCTCAGGGCCAGTCGAATTGTTTCGCCTTTTCCGAAAATGACCCGCTCCACCTCGGCGACGATCTGCTCTAATGCAGCCGCCACACCTTGGTGTGCGATCTCTACTTTTTTTAATCCGGCATCCATCATTCATGTCGACCGCAGCGTCACCCGCGGCTATTAGCAGATAAGTGTAGACCGAAATGGCGGCTGGTCCGAAACTTCTTGGCCGATTTCACGCCGCCACATCCTCGACAGGTCGCGGGACACCGCCCGGGATGCCCGCGGTGACCGGCGCTTTTGCGCTTGCAATGCCCCGGCCAGGCTTTATGATTCGGCAACTCACACAACACCGCGTTGGCGACCATGCAATTTCCACATGAATTCGATGTTATCGTGGTGGGCGGAGGCCACGCCGGGACCGAGGCGGCGCTGGCGTCGGCGCGGATTGGCTGCCGCACATTGTTGCTGACGCACAATATCGAGACCATCGGCCAGATGTCGTGTAATCCGGCCATCGGCGGTATCGGCAAGGGGCACATCGTCAAGGAGATCGATGCCCTGGGCGGCGCCATGGCGCAAGCCATAGACCGAGCCGGCATTCAGTTCCGCACCCTCAATGCGCGCAAGGGTCCGGCGGTGCGGGCGACGCGGGCCCAGGCCGACCGGGTGTTGTACAAGCAAATGATTAGGCAGGCGCTGGAGAGCCAGCCGCGCCTCCAGTTGTTTCAACAGGCGGTGGATGACCTGGTCCTCGATCAGGGACGGATCGCCGGCGTGGTGACCCAAATGGGACTGCGCTTTGCCGCACGCGCAGTGGTGTTGACCGCCGGAACGTTTCTCGGCGGCCGCATCCATATCGGCGAGTCCAATTATGAGGGGGGACGCGCCGGTGATCCACCGGCAGTCGCACTGGCGCGGCGGCTGCGGGAGTTGCCGTTTCGCGTCGACCGATTGAAGACCGGCACGCCTCCGCGCATTGACGGCAAGACCATCGACTACGACGCGCTGGAGGAACAGCCCGGCGATCAGCGGGTGCCGGCGTTCTCTTACCTCGGACACGCCGGTTTGCACCCACGCCAAATCAGTTGCCACATTACCACCACCAACGAGCGCACCCACGACATCATCCGCAATGGCCTGGATCGCTCGCCGTTGTACTGTGGGGTGATCGAGGGCGTTGGGCCGCGCTATTGCCCGTCAATCGAAGACAAGGTGGTGCGATTCGCCGACAAGAACTCGCACCAGATTTTTGTCGAGCCCGAAGGCCTGAGTACCGGTGAGGTGTACCCCAACGGCATCTCCACCAGCCTGCCCTTTGATGTGCAGTGGGACCTGGTGCGCAGCATCAAGGGATTCGCGCGGGCGGCCATTACACGCCCGGGTTACGCCATCGAATACGATTTCTTCGATCCACGGGACCTGCGGCCCAGCCTGGAAACCCGTTTCGTGCCGGGATTGTTTTTCGCCGGGCAGATCAACGGCACGACCGGTTACGAAGAGGCGGCGGGCCAGGGCCTGGTGGCGGGCATCAATGCGGCGCGCCAGGTGCGGGGGGATGAGCCGTGGTGGCCGCGCCGCGACCAGGCGTACATCGGCGTGCTGATCGATGACTTGATTACCCGGGGCACCAGCGAGCCCTATCGCATGTTCACGTCGCGGGCTGAGTACCGGCTGATGCTGCGCGAGGACAACGCGGATCTACGCCTCACCGAGACCGGCCGCGGATTGGGCCTGGTGGACGACGCCCGCTGGCGGGTGTTCGCCGAAAAACGCGATGCTATGGATCGCGAGCGGCAGCGATTGCAGAGCACCTTTGTGCGCCCCGGCGACGTTCCCGAATCCCAGTTGATGCGAGTGTTGGGACAGCCGTTGCAGCGTGAGTGCAGCTGCCTGGAATTGCTCCGCCGCCCGGAGGTCGGTTACGACCAGCTGATGTCGTTGCCCGGCATCGGTCCTGGGGTTTCGGACCCGAAGGTCGCTGAACAGATCGAGATTCAGGCGCGTTACGCGGGATACATCGATCGCCAGCACCAGGAAATCGAGCGCCATCGGCGCCACGAAACAGCGCGGTTGCCGTGCGACATGGACTACACTGAGGTTCGTGGCCTGTCCGCCGAGGTGCGCCAGAAATTGAGCCAGCACCGACCGGAGACCATCGGACAGGCGTCACGAATATCCGGGGTGACGCCGGCGGCGATCTCGTTGCTGCTGGTTCACCTGAAAAAGAAAGCGGTGCTGAGCGCGGCTTAATTGCGCGTCGCGGGGCTCGCGCAGCAATGCGTGCGGAACATCGAGAATGCTCGGGCAATACAAAATAACGAAGAAACTTGAGACCGGTGCAACCGGCGAACTTTATTTGGCCGAAGATCCGCAAAAAGGGCAGGTAGCCATCAAGGTGTTGCAACTGGCGAGCCAGTACCCAAAACCGGCGGAGCGGGCCGCGGCCGCAGAGCGCATCTTGCAGGCTGCGCAGGCGCTGTCGCGGTTGCGGCACCCCAACCTGGTGCGCATCTATGATGTCCGGGTGGTGGACGACGCTATCCGTATCGTGATGAATTACCTTCCGGGGCGCAATCTTTCCTATTACATCGCCAAAGAGCAGCTGAGCCTGGAGGAAGTTTTCGAAGTGACGATCAAGGCGGCCCAGGGGCTGGCCTATGCGCACCAGCACGCCGTCATTCATCGCGACGTCAAGCCCGCGAACATCATCTACAATCGCGACAGCAGGGACCTGACGGTCACCGACTTTGGCTTGTCCATGGTGGCGGGTCCAGGCAAGCGAAAGACAAAGACGTTTGCCGGCACCCCCTACTATATGGCGCCCGAGCAGATCGCCGGCAACCGGGTGGACGCACGCGCCGACATCTACGCGCTGGGGGCGACCCTGTTTCAGCTGCTGACCGGCGGCGTGCCGTTTGAGGCCGGCTCCCTCGAGGACCTCGTTCGCAAGATTGAGAAAGAGCCGCCCCCCGACATACTTGCCGTGCGACCCGGACTGGCAAGCGCGGGGGTATGCCTGCGCGCGATCATGGACAATGTATTACAAAAGCTCCCCAAAGACCGCTATCAGTCCTGCGACGAGTTTATCGAAGACCTGGTGCCGTGCGCAGACGTGATCGTTAATACCCTGCAATGATCCTCAGAGACGCCATAAAGATCGCGGTTGCCTCGCACACCGGGAGGGTGCGCCAGCACAACGAAGACAGCACTGCCTACAATATCGACATCGGTCTGGCGGTGCTGGCCGACGGAATGGGCGGTTATCGTGCGGGTGAAGTGGCCAGCGCGATGGCCACCACCACGATCTACCGTGAAACCCGCGCCGCCCTGGAGACCTTGGTGCGCGGTCAGACCGACCAGGCCAGCGGGTATCACTATGAGTCGCTGGTAATGCGGGACGCCATCGCCACCGCGAACGAAATCATCTTCCGGGCGGCGCGCGAAGCCCCCGAATTCAACGGGATGGGCACCACGGCGGTGGCAAGTCTGTTCTACGACAACCGGGTGACGATCGCCCATGTCGGTGATTCTCGCGGATATCGCTGGCGAGGCGGCAAGCTGGAGCAGCTCACCCTGGATCACACGGTGGTCCAGGAATACCTCAACAGCGGTCTGTATACCCCGGAGCAAGCCCGCGCTTCGACAGACAAGAATCTGGTGACGCGCGCACTGGGAATCTCGGCAGACGTAGAGGTCGATCTCGGGGAATACAAGGTGCAGGCGCAGGACATATACCTGTTGTGTTCGGACGGACTCACCGACCTGGTCGATGATGCGGTCATTGCGGCGACGTTCGAAAAAGCCAACCAAAGTCTCAACCAAACCGCACTGCGGCTGGTGGAGCTGGCGAACCGCAAGGGCGGAACCGACAACATTTCCATTATTCTGGCGCGCATCGCGAAACCATTCGCGTCACCGAGCTCGTGGCAGACCAAGCTCGCAGACTGGTTCACCAGTACTTGAGCGTCTGAAGCCGCCCAACACCCACCGAATCGCTGCGGCGCTGGGGATCCCCCGGGTACGCGCCGTCATCAACCGATCCGTTCACGACTCCGTGCGCCCTCTCATCCGACCATAGCTGCCCGTTCGCCGCCGGGGGTTGCGCGCCGTTGTCGTGCAAGTCAGTATCACGCTAACGCGGATATTGCCCCAAGGATAGCGGAGGCCGGCGAAGAGACCGGGTGGCTGGGCGCCGCGCAAGAGCGAAACCCATAGCCGTAGCCTTGGGTTGGGTAAAGCGCAGGCACAGGCGTACGAGACCGAGCCAGAGCCGCGAAAAGCGATGGCCGTGGTACGCAATGCAACTGACTACTTGAACAATTATCCTTTATCAATCATGTTGACAGCTCTGATTTTCGCCGCCAGGGCGCGATATTCGGGCTAAACCCAAACCCGGGAGGGGTAGACCTATGCGCACAAAGCTTGTCGTGTTGTTTTCCGTGTTGTCGATCGCTACTGCGGCGGCCGCTGACAACGGTCTAATGGTTAAACCGAGCGCCTACAGTGTGGCCGAGACCCTGGATCGGCTGGAGCGGGTGCTGCAGGAAAAGGGACTGACGATTGTTGCCCGTGTCGACCACAGCGCCGGCGCCGCCAAGGCAAAACTGAACTTGCGTCCCACGCAGCTGTTGATATTCGGTAACCCCAAGATGGGCACCGCTCTAATGCAAAGCAACCAGGGGATTGGGATCGACCTGCCGATGAAGGTGCTGGCGTGGCAGGACGACCAGGGCCGGGTTTGGATTTCGTATAACGATCCCGCCTATCTCGCCGGCCGCCATCAGGTCCAGGATCGTGGCGAGGTCATCAAAAAAATGACCGGGGCGCTGGCCAAACTGACGGATAAGGCGGTGTCCAAGCCTTGACCCGCCGGCTGTTGGCGTCGCTGCGGCGGTGAGTCGCGAGCGCACCACGCGCTCGTTGGGCGGTGGTCGCCAAATGCGCCAGGCGCTGGACACCGGACTTGCGGCGCTGGGGTTGCAGCTGGATCAGTCGTCGCGGCAGCGGCTCATCGATTACCTCGGCCTGCTCGAGCGCTGGAATACTGTGTTCAACTTGACCGCCATTCGCGACCCGGAGGCAATGGTTCCCTGGCACCTTTTGGACAGCCTGGCGATTTCGCCTTATGTTCTAGGTTCCCGGCTGCTGGACGTCGGTACCGGAGCGGGGCTGCCCGGGATCCCTTTGGCGATCGCTCATCCGGAGATCTCGGTTGCTCTTCTGGACAGCCGACGCAAACGCATTCAGTTTCTAATCCAGGCGGTTGCGGCCCTCGAGCTTGGGAATGCGAGCATCGTGCACCGGCGTGCCGAGCAATACCGGCCGCAACAGAAATTTGATACGCTAGTCTCTCGCGCGTTTGGCGCACTGCCAGATTTGCTGGCGGTGGCAGGCCACCTGTGCCGTCGGGACGGCAGAATTCTGGTGCTGAAGGGCAGGCACCCGCAGGGTGAACTGGATCAGCTGCCCGGAAACAGCGCAGAAATAATAGATGTCTTACCGTTGCGAGTGCCGCTTCTCGGCGCTGCTCGTCACCTGGTGATATTACGCCCGGTGTCCACGGACGCGGACGAGTCCGGGGCAGACAGCCCACAATAAGAGTGTGTGCCAACCATGGGGAAAATCGTCGCAGTCGCCAACCAAAAAGGGGGTGTGGGCAAGACCACCACCGGCATCAATCTTGCCGCCTCCCTGGCCGCGGAAGCTAAGCGCGCGGTCTTGCTGGTGGACATCGATCCGCAGGGGAATGCGACCGTAGGCAGCGGCGTGGACAAGGACGCAGTCGAAAAATCCGTTTATGACCTGTTGCTGCAGAATGCTGAGATTGTAGAGGTGCAGGTCTCTTCCGAGGCAGGGTACGACCTCATCCCCGCAAACGGAGATCTTGCCGGGGCCCAGGTGGAGCTGGTCAACGAAATCGGCCGCGAACTGCGGTTGCGCATGGCGCTGGAGCAGGTTCGTGACGACTACGACTACATCCTCATCGACTGTCCCCCCGCCCTGAATATATTGACCATCAACGCCCTGGTGGCGTCGGACACGGTGATCATCCCGATGCAGTGCGAGTACTTTGCGCTCGAGGGGCTGACCGCGCTGGTCAATACCATCAGCAAAATCCGCCAGCTGCTGAATCCGCGGTTGCGTATCGAGGGCCTGCTGCGGACCATGTTCGACGGGCGCAATACGCTGGCCAATGAGGTGTCAGACCAATTACAGCAGCACTTCGGCGACAAGGTTTATCGTACGATCATTCCGCGCAACGTACGCCTGGCGGAAGCCCCCAGTTACGGTAGGCCGGTGATGTATTACGACAAGAGCTCAAAGGGAGCCCAGGCCTACCTGGAGCTCGCAGGTGAAATAATCAGACGGGACGAGGCGGCATGAGCACGGCAAAAAAGAAACGACTTGGGCGAGGCCTGGACGCTTTGTTGGGGGACCTCACGGACAGCGGCGGCGGCCGGCACAAGGAGGCAGAGCTCCGGGATCTGCCCATCGACCTGATGGAGCGCGGTCGCTACCAGCCCCGCACCCACATGAATAAAGCGGCGCTGGAGGAGCTGGCGCAGTCGATCAAGGCCCAAGGGGTGTTGCAACCGGTCGTAGTTCGCCCGCTGCCGGGGGAGAGGTTTGAAATTATCGCCGGTGAACGGCGCTGGCGGGCGGCGCAACTCGCCGGCCTGGAGTCGGTGCCGGTCGTGGTCCGAGCGATCCCCGACGACGCCGCGTTGGCCATTGCGCTGATAGAAAATATTCAGCGGGAAAACTTGAATCCGGTGGAGGAGGCCAATGGCCTGCAGCGTTTGCTGGATGAGTTCGGCCTCACCCATCAGCAGGTCGCGGACACGATCGGGCGTTCACGAGCTGCGGTGACCAACCTGCTGCGCCTGCTCACCCTTAATCCGCTGTGCAAGAAGCTTCTTGAGCAAGAGCAGCTGGAGATGGGACATGCCCGCGCGCTGTTGGCGCTCTCCGGCGCTGACCAGGACGCTGCGGCGAAAGAAGTGGCGGCCAAGGGCCTGTCTGTGCGCCAGACCGAAGCCCTGGTGCGGCGCTGGCAACAGTCGCGCGGCGCGCGCAAGCCCGCGGTCGTGAAACCGAACGCCGATATCCAGCGCCTGCAACAGCAGTTGTCCGAACGGCTCGCCGCCAAGGTGTCGATAAAGGACCGCGGCGGGAGTGGACAGGTGGTGATCCAGTACCATAATTTGGACCAGCTCGACGGGATTTTGGAGCGGATCAAATAACCGGTCTGCGGATCCGATCGCGTTCGCCATGGTTACCGTGTTGACCGTCCCATGCCTGGTCTATTAAACTGCCTCGGCTTTGCTGCGGTGCAGCTAAACGCGCGCCGCTACCGGGCCCAATGCGTTGCTAACAGACGGCCTGAGCGGCCGTGTTGTCGTTTTTGACGGGGCCGCGGCGGCTGTGTCCAGGTTGCAAACGAAACCGCACGCGCTGTCAACGGTCAGGCGAATCCTGGTCGCGCAACTAGGTATTACTTTCGCCTTGGCGTTGGCCCTTGTTCTCTACGGGCGCATCGCCGCATATTCGGCACTGCTCGGAGGGATGATTTACACCATCGCCAATACGTACGCAGGGTGGCGCATATTTTCGCGCAAGCAAGGCGATTCAGTGCACGGCGAGCTTTACAACTTTTATCGCGCCGAGTTCGGGAAGTTGGTAATGATCGGCGCCCTGTGCGCGGCAACGTTCGCCGCGATCGAGGCGATCAGCGTGATCGCGTTTGTTGGCGGTTGTGTCGCGGCAATGGTCGCCGGCGTGGTAGGCGCGAGCTTCGAGCCAGCGAATTGCGCGCCGCCCAGACAAAAGTAAAAGAATACGAAGCGACAGAACATGGCAAGCGAAAACCTGACATCGACTGCGTACATCAAGCACCACCTTCAAAACCTGACGTTCGGTCTACACCCCGACGGCACCTGGGGGCTGGCTCACGGGGCCCAAGAGGCGCGTGAGATGGGCTTCTGGGCGATTCATTTGGACACTATGTTCTGGTCGGTTTTCCTCGGCGGCGTCTTCTTGTGGTTGTTTCGTAAAGCCGCGAAGCGAGCGACCAGCGGCACCCCGAGCGGCTTGTTGAATTTTGTCGAGTGGGCGGTGGAATTCATCGACGACAATGTCCGCGGATCGTTTTCAGGGAAGAATGATCTGGTGGCGCCGCTGGCGTTGACTTTGTTTTTCTGGATATTGTTGCAAAACATGATGGACTTGGTGCCGGTGGACTGGATCCCCCAGGTGGCCCATCTGCTGGGCATCGAATACATGAAGGTGGTACCGACCACCGACCCCAATGCGACTTTCGGCATGTCACTCGCGGTGTTCGCGCTAATGATTTACTACAGCCTCAAGATTAAGGGGCCGATAGGATTCGCGGCTGAACTCACCATGCAGCCGTTCGAGGCCAAGAATCCGGTGCTCAAGATTCTATTCATGCCGGTGAATCTGTTTCTCGAGGGCATCGGGCTGTTGTCCAAACCGGTATCGCTGGCGTTGCGACTGTTCGGCAACCTGTTCGCTGGTGAAATGATTTTTATTCTTATTGCGCTGTTGTATAGCGGCGGCGTGATTTTCGGCCTGCTCGGAGGCGCGCTGCAATGGGCGTGGGCGGTGTTCCATATCCTGATTGTGTTATTGCAGGCGTTTATTTTTATGGTGCTCACCGTGGTGTACCTGGACATGGCGCACCACGAACATTGAGACGGTTTTTCAATCTCACCTGAAACTTCAGATTAGGAGAATAAGATGGAAACAGCATTGCTCTACGTTGCCGGCGCGGTCCTTCTGGGCCTGGCCGGTGTCGGTGTGGGTGTCGGTGTTGGCGTGTTGGGAGCGCGGTTTCTCGAAGGCATCGCCCGCCAGCCGGAGCTTCTGCCGATGCTTCGTACTCAGTTCTTTATCGTCATGGGGCTCGTTGACGCGATCCCGATCATCGGTGTCGCGATCTCGTTGTACATCCTGTTCGCAGTGGTGGGCGGTTAGACAAGGCGAATTATAGTTTTGAGTTATAGGAGCCGGCCATGAATATCAACCTGACTCTGATCGGGCAGTCGATTGCTTTCGCCCTGTTTGTCTGGTTTTGCATGAAGTTTATATGGCCCCCGATCATGAACGCGCTGGAGCAGCGGAAGAAGACCATCGCTGATGGACTGGCCGCCGGGGAACGCGGCAAGCGCGAGCAAGAGCTCGGTGAGCAGCGCGCCACCGAGGTGATCAAAGAGGCCAAGGGCAAGGCTGCCGAAGTGATAGCGAGCGCCGAAAAGCGCGGTGCCGAGATCGTCGAACAGGCGAAAAACGACGCCAAGACGGAAGGTGAGCGGATTGTCGCCGCCGCCCGCGCCGATATTGAGCAGGAGGCTCAGCGGGCGCGCGAGGCGCTGCGCACCGAGGTCGCGGCACTGGCCACCGCCGGGGCCGAGCAGATCCTGGGTCGAGAAGTCGACGCCGGCGCACATGCCGAGATGCTCGATGAACTGGCGACCCAGCTTTAGCGGAGAGTTTCATTGAGCGAGCACCACACCATCGCCCGTCCCTACGCGCAAGCGGTATTTGAGCTGGCCAGGGACGCGAACGACTATCAGTCCTGGTCACAGGCGCTGGCATGGTTGGCAGCGCTGGCGGCCAATTCCGAAATCCGCGAGCTGGTGCAAAACCCGCGCGTAGATCGCCCTGCTCTGATACAGCTTATCGAAGACATCTGCCAAGACAAGTTGTTTCCCGAGGCGAAGAGCTTTCTACGTCTGATCATCGCGAACGATCGGTTTTTCAGCCTGCCGGCCATAGCCACTCAGTTCGAAACCATGCGGGCCGAAGCCGAGGGCACCATCCAGGCGGAGCTGATTACGGCGCAGTTGGTGACCGATGACCAACGGACCAAAATCACCGCATCGTTGTCGCGGCGACTGGGGCGTGAGGTCACCCTGCGGGTGACCGAGGATGCGGCGCTGATCGGCGGCGCCGTGCTGCGCGCCGGAGACATGGTGATCGACGCCTCGGTTAAGGGCCGGCTGCAAAAACTGGCCGCCAACCTGGCACATTAGAGAACAACTGGGGAACCCGCACCCAACACTTTTGAGGAATAGTTATGACCACCCAGCTGAACCCATCTGAAATCAGCGAACTGATCAAAGAGCGGATAAAGAGCTTTGAAGCGGTCGCCGAGGCGCGCACCGAAGGCACGGTTGTCAGTCTGACCGACGGCATCACGCGAATCCATGGACTTGCCGATGCGATGCAGGGGGAGATGCTGGAATTCCCGGGAGAGACTTACGGGCTGGCGCTGAACCTCGAGCGGGACTCGGTCGGCGCGGTGATACTGGGTGATTACGAACACATCTCCGAAGGCGACACCGTGAAGTGCACCGGGCGTATCCTCGAAGTGCCGGTCGGCGAGGGCCTGATCGGCCGCGTGGTGGACTCTCTTGGGGCGCCGGTGGATGCCAAGGGGCCCATTCAGGCGGCGCAGACGTCGCCGATTGAAAAAGTGGCGCCGGGCGTGATCACGCGCCAGTCGGTCAGCCAACCGGTGCAGACCGGGCTGAAATCTGTGGACTCGATGGTGCCCATTGGCCGTGGACAACGGGAGCTGATTATCGGTGACCGGCAGACCGGCAAGACCGCGGTCGCCATCGACACCATCATCAATCAAAAAGGAAAAGACCTGGTCTGCATCTACGTCGCGGTCGGCCAAAAGGCGTCGTCCATCGCCAATGTCGTACACAAGCTCGAAGAGCACGGCGCGATGGATCACACCATCGTGGTTGCGGCGGCAGCCTCCGATTCCGCGGCGATGCAATACATCGCCCCTTACTCGGGATGTGCCATGGGAGAGTACTTCCGCGACCGAGGACAGGATGCGCTGATTATCTACGACGACCTCACCAAGCAGGCCTGGGCCTATCGCCAAGTGTCGCTGTTGCTGCGCCGCCCCCCCGGCCGCGAAGCCTATCCCGGCGATGTTTTTTACTTGCACTCGCGGCTGCTCGAACGCGCCGCGCGGGTGAATGCGGAGTACGTGGAAAAGGAGACCGGGGGCGAAGTAAAAGGCCGCACCGGTTCACTGACCGCGCTGCCTATCATCGAGACCCAGGCGGGGGACGTATCGGCGTTTGTGCCGACCAACGTGATCTCAATCACCGATGGCCAAATTTACCTGGAGTCGGACCTGTTCAACGCCGGTATCCGTCCGGCCATAAATGCCGGCCTGTCGGTGTCCCGCGTAGGCGGCGCGGCGCAGACCAATCTGATCAAAAAACTCGGCGGCGGCGTGCGGCTGGCGCTGGCCCAGTACCGTGAACTGGCGGCTTTTTCGCAATTCGCGTCGGACCTGGATGAGGCTACGCGCAAGCAGCTTGAGCGCGGCCAGCGTGTTACCGAGTTGATGAAGCAAAAACAGTACTCACCGATGTCGGTGGCGCAGATGGCGGTGGTGTTGTTTTCCGCTAACGAGGGCTATCTGGATGATGTGGAAGTCGACAAGGTGGTCGATTTTGAGGCGGCGCTTCAGGCCTACATCAAGGCCGAGCACGGCGGACTGCTGGACAGCATGAACGAAACTCCGGAGTACAACGACGACGTCGCGCAGGCGCTGCACGCAGCGCTGAAGGCGTTCAAGGACCATGGGTCCTGGTAACCCTGTGATGCGGTACGGAATTCTCAATGGGTATGGGTAGCGGGACGAGATATGGCCGGCGCTAAAGAAATTCGCACCAAGATTAAGAGTATTCAAAATACTCAGAAAATCACCAAGGCCATGGAGATGGTTGCCGCCAGCAAGATGCGCAGGGCGCAGGAGCGCATGCAGGCGGCGCGCCCCTATGCACAAAAGATGCGCAACGTCGTCGCGCACCTGGCCCGCGCCCATCCTGAGTACAGGCACCCCTTCGTTGTCGAGCGCGGCGCCAAACGGGTGGGGCTGGTGATCGTGTCTACGGACCGGGGTTTGTGTGGCGGACTCAATGTCAACCTGTTCCGCGCGGTGTTGTCGACCATGGAGGAATGGCACGACAAAGGTGCGGAGATTGCCCTCGCCACAATCGGCAGCAAGGCGCTGGGTTTTTTCAAGCGCCTCGGCGGCAATATCATCTCCGAGGCCTCGCAGCTTGGCGATGCCCCCGCGGTGACCGATCTGATCGGCGCGATCAAGGTGATGCTGGGCGCCTACGAGCAAGGCAAGCTCGATCGGCTGTTCCTGATTCACAATGACTTCGTCAACACCATGGTGCAAAGGCCGGAGATTCTACAGTTGTTACCGGTGCCACCGAGCGAAGAGCAGGAGTTACGGCATCACTGGGACTATCTGTATGAGCCGGACGCCAAAGACGTGCTGGACGTATTGTTCACGCGCTACATCGAGTCGCTGGTTTACCAGGGGGTGGTGGAGAACCTGGCCTGCGAGCAGGCGGCGCGCATGGTGGCGATGAAAGCGGCTTCTGACAACGCGGGCAACCTGATCGACGAGCTACAGCTTGCCTACAACAAGGCACGCCAGGCCGCGATCACACAGGAGATTTCCGAGATCGTCGGCGGCGCGGCCGCAGTTTGAGGCGGAGAAAGAATCCTCAATGAATGAAACTTCAGCCAAGGCAAAGCGATGCGCACCGGTGTGGCAGGGCTTTTCTTTGCGCTTATTTTGGTGAACACAAAAGGCAAAAGCTATGAGTACCGGCAATATTGTTGAAATCATCGGCGCCGTGGTGGACGTGGAATTTCCGCGAGACTCGGTTCCCAAGGTGTATGACGCGCTGACCCTGAACGACGCCAACTTGACGCTCGAGGTCCAGCAACAACTTGGTGACGGCGTAGTGCGCACCATTGCCATGGGCTCCAGCGACGGGTTGCGGCGGGGGATGAGCGTCGAAAACACCGGCGCTCCGATCTCGGTGCCGGTCGGCGAGGCCACCCTGGGGCGCATCATGAACGTGCTTGGCGAGCCGGTCGACGAGGCGGGACCGGTGGAATCCACAGAGCGGTGGCCGATCCATCGCAAGGCGCCGGCGTACGCGGACCTGGCGCCGGCGATCGAGATTCTGGAGACCGGCATCAAAGTCATCGACCTGATTATGCCCATCGCCAAAGGCGGGAAAATCGGGCTGTTCGGCGGCGCCGGTGTCGGCAAGACCGTGTCGCTGATGGAGCTGATCCGCAACATCGCCATCGAGCACAGCGGTTATTCGGTGTTCGCCGGAGTTGGGGAAAGGACCCGCGAGGGCAACGACTTTTATCACGAGATGAAAGAGGCCGATGTGCTCAGCAAGGTAGCGCTGGTTTACGGGCAGATGAATGAGCCTCCCGGCAACCGCTTGCGCGTTGGATTAACCGGCCTGACGATTTCCGAATATTTTCGCGACGAAGGCCGCGACGTGCTGTTGTTTATTGACAACATTTACCGCTACACCCTGGCTGGCACGGAGGTATCAGCACTGCTTGGACGGATGCCTTCCGCTGTGGGGTACCAGCCGACCCTGGCTGCGGAAATGGGCGTGCTGCAGGAACGCATCACCTCAACCCGCACCGGCTCCATTACCTCATTCCAGGCGGTATACGTCCCCGCAGATGACCTCACCGACCCGTCGCCGGCGACCACCTTCGCCCACCTGGATGCAACCCTGGTGCTATCGCGGCAAATCGCCGAACTCGGTATTTATCCCGCGGTGGATCCGTTGGATTCCACCAGCCGGCAGCTCGATCCGTTGGTTGTTGGTCAGGAGCACTACGATGTGGCGCGCGCGGTGCAAGGCACATTGCAGCGCTATAAGGAGCTGCGCGATATTATTGCCATATTGGGCATGGACGAGTTGTCGGAGGACGACAAACTCACGGTGGCCCGGGCGCGCAAGATACAGCGATTCTTGTCTCAGCCATTCTTCGTCGCCGAGACGTTTACCGGCCAAGCGGGCAAATACGTGACACTCAAGGATACCATTCGTGGCTTCAAGATGATCATTGACGGCGAAATGGATCAGTATCCCGAACAGGCGTTTTATATGGTGGGCGCCATCGACGAGGTGCCGGAGAAGGCCAAGAGTGTCGCTTAACTGAGAGGGGAAGGTACGCATGGCCATGACAATCCACGTCGACATTGCCAGCGCTGAAGAGGAAATTCATTCCGGGCCTGCTACGGTGGTGTATGCGCCCGCGGAAATGGGCGAGATAGGGATATACCCGCGCCACGCACCGCTGTTGAGCCGTCTCAAGCCGGGCGAAGTTCGCGTTCAGACCCAATCGGGGGAGGAGCTGTTCTTTTTTGTCTCCGGAGGCCTGTTGGAGGTCCAGCCGCATGTGGTTACAGTGCTGGCGGATACCGCGATACGCGCCGCCGACCTCGACGAAGCAGCGGCGCAGGAAGCGCAGAAGCAGGCGGAACAACAGATGAGGGACCGCAAGTCGGACATTGATTACGCCAAGGCCAAGGCGGAGATGGTGCAGGCGGCGGCCCAGCTGCGCGCGATTCAAAAACTTCGTAAACGCGGCCGAGGCTGATCCAGCGCGCAGCGCCGATGCTGCGCGCAACCCGGAGACTTTGAAGTTTCGTAATGTCAGCACCCATCAAGACCGACACGGTAGTCTCATTCACTTATGTGATTCGCGATCCCAGCGGCGAGATCTGTGAGTACCGCGATCTCCCGTTGGCCTACATTCACGGCGGACACAGTCCGCTTTTCCCGCAGATAGAGCGCGCCCTGGACGGACAAACCGTGGGTCACCGAGCGGTCGTCACATTGAGCGCGGAGGAGGCGTTCGGAGAGCACGACCCCGCTTTGACCTTTGCTGACGCGGTCGATAACGTGCCGGACGAATTACGTTATGTCGGCGCCGAGTTCGAAGCCGAAAATGAACAAGGTGAGCGCCGCCAGTTCCGCGTCACTAAGATTGAGGACGGCCTTTTGACCGTCGACGCGAACCATCCGTTGGCGGGCAAGGCGCTGACCTATGAGGTCACGGTGGTTGGTGTGCGCGAGGCCACCGAGGAAGAGTTGCGAGCCGGGCAGGCGGAACCGGATCTGTCGTCGCTGCGATAGACGCCAAGTCTCGGCACGTCTCCCGTCCCGGTGGTATAGTGTTCGTCGCGACGAGCAGTCACCCTCCCGAAACAACTATGAGCCTCGAAGTCATTATTCTCGCTGCCGGCAAGGGCAAGCGGATGCGATCCGGCCTGCCGAAGGTGTTGCACACCCTGGCAGGCAAGCCGCTCATCAACCATGTGCTGGAAACCGCACGGGCGCTGGCGCCGCGGGCGATCCATGTGGTGTGCGGGCCGGACCACCAGGCGGTGCAGGCGGTGGCCGGCGGGGATCTGGTGCAGTGCGTGGTGCAGGCCGAGCAACTCGGCACCGGCCATGCGGTGTTGCAGGCGTTGCCGCAGGCCGGGCCGGAAGCGCTGGTGCTGGTACTGTATGCAGACGTTCCGCTGGTGAGCGGCGATACACTGCGCGCGGTCATCGACGGCGCCGCACAGGGCGCCCTGTCGCTGTTGACCGTAGTGGTGGACGACCCGGGCGGTTATGGTCGGATTCTGCGTGACGCACAGGGGCGCATCGCGGGCATCGTCGAGGAGCGCGATGCAAGCGACGATCAGCGAAACATCAACGAGGTGAATACCGGCATTTTGGCGGCGTCGGCAAGGGCGCTGGAGGGGTGGCTGGCGCGTATCGGCGACGATAATGACCAGAACGAGTTCTATCTGACTGACGTAGTCGCGCTCGCACGACAGGACGGGACGGCGATTCACGCTACCGCGGCGCCCGGCAAGGAAGAGGTGCTGGGCGTCAACAGCCGGCAAGATCTGGCGATCCTGGAGCGTGCCTATCAGCGCCGTATGGCACAGGCGCTGATGAGCCGGGGTGTGACCGTAATCGATCCCAACCGGCTCGATGTTCGCGGTCGGATAACGGCGGGACGCGACTGTGCGCTGGATGTCAACGTGGTGCTGGAGGGAAATGTCGAGCTGGGCGACCGGGTCACCATCGGCCCGAATAATGTGATCCGGGACTCAACGATAGGCGATGACGTGGTGGTGCTCGCGAATTGCGTCATTGAGCAGGCGAGCATCGCTGCCGGCGTCCGCATCGGTCCCTTCGCCAGAATTCGACCCGGAACCCGAGTGCAACAGCAGGTCCATATCGGCAACTTCGTGGAGATCAAGAACAGTGAGCTTCGCACAGGCGCAAAGGTGAACCACCTGAGTTATGTGGGCGACACCACGGTGGGACGAAACACCAATATTGGCGCCGGGGTCATCACCTGCAACTACGACGGAGCGCACAAACACCGAACCGAAATCGGGGATGATGTGTTTATCGGCTCCAACTGCCAGCTGGTTGCCCCGGTGACAATTGATCAGGGCGCAACTATCGGCGCGGGGTCGACGATAACCAATGATGTGCCGGAGAGGACGCTCGCGGTCACACGGGCACGGCAGCGACATGTTGCCGGATGGCGGCGGCCAAGCAAGGACGGCAAGCGTTAGCGTCGTCGCGTGATGACCATGGGAGCTTCAATATGTGTGGCATAGTCGGAGCAGTGGCGGACCGTGATGTGGTGCCGGTCCTGCTCGAAGGTTTGCGGCGGCTCGAATACCGCGGCTACGATTCCGCCGGCGTCGCGGTGATCAACGACAGCGGAATTCTCGCCAGGACCCGCAAGGTCGGCCGCGTCGAGGCATTGGCCCCCGCGTTGACTCATGACCAAATTGCGGGCGCCGTTGGTATAGCCCACACCCGTTGGGCGACCCACGGCGGTGTCAGTGAGAGCAACGCCCATCCGCATATCTGCCAGGGCACGGTGGCGTTGGTGTGCAACGGCATCATCGAAAACCACGAATCACTGCGGCAGCGGCAGCTTGAAAGCGGTTTCGAGTTCACGTCGGATACCGATACCGAGGTGGTGGTTCACCAGATCTACGGATATCTGGAACAGGGCAAAGATCTGCTACAGGCGCTGCAGGCCGCCATGGAGGATCTCAAGGGGGCCTACAGCCTGGCCGTTATCAGCACACGCGACCGCGGACGCCTGCTGGCGGCGCGCAACGGCCCGCCGCTGTTGGTCGGGATACGCGACGGGGAGTGGTTTATCGCCTCCGACGTGGCCGCCCTGCTGTCGGAGACTCAGGACTACATCGTGCTCGAGGATGGCGACGTGGCCGATATCAGCCGCGGCGGCGTAAGGATCTATGACCGCAGTGGGCAGCAGGTGGAACGTGCCGTGCAAAAAACCACATTGACGGCGGATGCGGTCAGCCTCGGCACCTACCGCCACTTCATGCTCAAGGAAATTTATGAGCAACCCAGCGCCGTGGCCGATACGCTGGAGGGCCGCATCAGCGGTGATCGTTTGTTGGAGGAATCTTTCGGGCATCGTGCGTCCGGCATATTCGATACGACCGACGCGGTGCAAATCGTCGCCTGCGGCACCAGCTATCATGCTGCGTTGGTCGCCAAGTACTGGATGGCATGGCGCGGAGTCGCCTGCGACGCCGAGATCGCCAGCGAATTTCGCTATCGGCCGCAAGTGGTGCGGCCCAATACCCTGTTGGTCACTATCTCCCAGTCGGGGGAAACGGCGGATACCCTGGCCGCCCTGGCGTATGCGCGAGCCTGCGGTTACCGCCATGCGCTCACTATCTGCAATGTGCCGGAGAGCTCGTTAGTACGCGCATCGGATATTGCTTTCATGACCCACGCCGGGCCCGAGATCGGTGTCGCCTCCACTAAGGCCTTCACCGCGCAGCTCACGGCGTTGCTGTTGCTGATGATCGCGCTGGCGCGGCGCCGGGGCTTAGGTGCGCAGGACGAGGCAAAACTCATTGCAGAACTGCGCACCCTGCCGGCAAAGATCGACCAGGCGTTGATGCTCGACGATCAAATCCGCGGGATAGCCGAGCAGTTCGCTGACAAACAGAATGTGCTGTTTCTGGGGCGGGGCGCCCATTATCCGGTGGCCCTGGAGGGGGCGCTCAAACTCAAGGAAATCTCGTATATCCACGCGGAAGGATACGCCGCCGGGGAGCTCAAGCACGGGCCGCTGGCCCTGGTTGACGCCGACATGCCGGTGGTGGCGGTGGCGCCGAACAATCAGCTGCTGGAGAAGCTGAAGTCGAATATTCAGGAAGTTCGCGCCCGGGGCGGCAGGTTGGTGGTGTTTGCCGACCCGGGGTCCGGCATTGTCAGTGACGAAGACACTCGCGTTTTCGACGTCGCCCCGGTGGATGACTGCATTTCCCCGATCATCTACACCGTCCCGCTGCAACTGCTCGCTTATCATGTGGCTGTCATCAAGGGTACCGATGTGGACAAACCGCGAAACCTGGCCAAATCGGTGACGGTTGAATAGCAGGCCGGGTCGAGCTCACATCAGGCCCCAATTATCTAGTTCGCGCATCATCGCCAACCATGGATGTTTCCCATATCTTTGACCAGCTCAACGAGGCACAACGGCAGGCGGTATCGGCGACGCCGGGACCGATGCTGGTACTGGCGGGCGCCGGAAGCGGGAAGACCCGCGTTCTGACCTATCGCGTCGCATGGTTGGTTCAGGTCCATCAGGTGTCGCCGCTGTCGATTATGGCGGTGACCTTTACCAACAAGGCCGCCCAGGAGATGCGAGGACGCATAGAGGAGATGCTCGGCTACCCGGTCGGCGGCATGTGGATGGGAACATTTCACGGCATCGCCCACCGACTGCTGCGCGCCCATTGGCAACAGGCCGGATTGCCGCAGGGATTTCAAATACTCGACAGTGACGATCAGCTGCGGATGATTCGGCGCGCGCTCAGGGAGCTGGGCCTGGACGAAGGATTTTGGCCGCCGAGATCGGTACAGTGGTTCATTAACGGGCACAAAGAAGAAGGCCGCCGGCCGCAACAGATGCCGCCGGCCCACGACGCGCAACAGCGGCAACTGATACAGATCTACCAGGCCTATGAAGAACTTTGCCAGCGCTTCGGGCTGGTTGATTTTGCCGAGTTGTTGTTACGAGCGTTCGAGCTGTTGAACAATAATGAAGTGTTGCGCGCGCGCTATCAGCAGCGCTTCCAGCACATTCTCGTGGATGAGTTCCAGGACACCAACGCCATCCAGTACGCATGGTTGAAGATGTTGGCCCGGGAGCATCGCAATATCTTCGTGGTCGGCGACGACGACCAGTCCATTTACGCGTGGCGTGGCGCGCGCATCGAAAACATATTGCAGTTCGAAAAAGACTTCCCGGGTACCACGGTGTTGCGCCTGGAACAGAATTACCGCTCCACCAGCACAATCCTCACCGCCGCCAATGCGGTGATCGATCACAATAAGGGGCGCCTGGGTAAAAGCTTGTGGACGGAAGGGGATGACGGCGAACCGGTACGCCTATATGCGGCGTTCAATGACATCGACGAGGCCCGGTTTGTGGTCGACACAATCCAGTCCCGGGTAGAGGCTGGCGGGCACAGAGCCGAGGCGGCAATCCTGTACCGCTCCAATGCGCAGTCGCGGGTTTTTGAAGAGATACTGCTGGATGTCGGCATGCCGTATCGGGTTTATGGTGGTTTGCGCTTTTTCGAGCGCGCGGAAATCAAAGATGCGCTCGCCTATCTCCGCTTGGTGGCCAGCCGCCAGGATGATCCGTCATTCGAGCGCGTCGTCAACGTCCCAACCCGCGGCATCGGCAACAAGACCTTGGAGCAGGTGCGCGAATATGCGCGCATCAATCGGATGCCGATGTGGGAAGCGTCACTGGCATTGATCCACGGCTGTCAACTAGCGAAACGCAGTGCCCAGGCGTTGTCCCGTTTCGTGCAGCTGATCAATGACATCAGTGAACGGGCGCATGGATTACCACTGGCGGATCAGACCGACATCATGCTGCAGCAAAGCGGGCTCATCGACTACTATCGCAAGGAAAAAGGAGAAAAGGCCGAAACGCGAGTCGAAAACCTCGAGGAGCTGGTAAACGCGGCGCGAAATTTCTCGCACGATCCGGAAGACGACATGGATGCGCTTTCGGCGTTTCTCACCCATGCGGCATTGGAGTCGGGTGATACCCAGGCCAAAGAATGGGAAGACTGTGTGCAGCTGATGAGCCTGCACTCGGCTAAAGGTCTCGAGTTTCCATACGTGTTCCTGACTGGCATGGAGGAGGGACTGTTTCCCCATCAGCGCTCGCTACAGGAGCCGGGGCGCCTGGAGGAGGAGCGGCGCTTGTGTTACGTGGGCATGACCCGGGCGATGCGCCAGCTGTATATGACCTATGCGGAAATTCGCCGCTTACACGGTCGCGAGGCCTATACCAGCCCATCCCGGTTCCTCACGGAGATTCCGCACGAACTGATAGAAGAGGTGCGCGGCGGGTTTAGTGTGAGCCGGTCGCCGAAGGCGCAGATGCCGGCCTCGGGCGACGGTGATGACAACGGTATGTTGCTTGGAGATCAGGTGCGCCACCAGAAGTTCGGCGACGGCGTGGTCTTGAGTATCGAGGGCCGCGGCCAGTACACCCGCGTACAGGTCAATTTCGAGGCGGTGGGAAGCAAATGGCTGGTGCTGGCCTACGCCAAGCTCGAGCGGTTGTGATTGCGCCAATATTGCGCGAAATAGGACCGTTTGGTGTATATTGTTAAAGTAAGTTCTTAACATTGGAGCGGGCCACCTCGAGCACCGATGTCCAGAATCGCTAACACAGTCACCCCCGCGCTCGTGGTGCGCCTGGGCGTGATCAGCTTTGCCGGCGCGATCGTTGCCTTCGCCGTCGGCGCATCGGGGAGCGGCGCGCCCGCGTGGTGGGCGCCCTTCGGCATTACGGTTTTAGTCGCTGCGGGTGTCGCCGCGTTGACCTATGCGTGGGTCTTGAGGCCGCTTGCCAGGCATGGCGCAGACACCAGCCGGGCCGATGAGCTCGACGAGCTGACCCAGACCTTGAGCCGGCACGGCATCACCGTGAAGCTGTTTGAATTTATGGCGCTCGCCGATCGCTACGGCAACCGTCTCTCTGTGGCGATTGTCGGCATTGACCACTTGCAGGACCTGGTGGGCGAGTACGGTGAAGACGCACGCGATTCTGCGTTGCAGACAATCACCGAGGTGTTGACGGAAACGATACGCATGCCGGACCGCATCGGCCGCTACGACGACGATAAATTTCTGGCAATCCTGCCGGAGACCAATATGAACGGCGCGTGCCAAATCGCTGAAAGAATTCGTTCCGCGGTGTCCGTGACTGACATCGGGGTAAGCGCCCGGCGCAAAGTCAGGCTCACGGTGAGCATCGGGGTGACTATGTTCCGGCGTGGCGAGGACGTTAACCAACTGTTGACACGGGTAAACCGCATCCTGGAGCAAGCCAAGACCCAGGGACGCAACCGGGTGTTGACCGACTTGGCCGCCTGAATTCCGGCCGACCAAGCTCGGTAGCAACACCGGCGTGTTAGCGCGATACAGATTTTACAATGCACTATTTTGCCTTTGGTTCAAACATGTTGAGCGCCCGGCTGCGGGCTCGTGTGGGCGAGATTCCACCGGGTGTGGCGGGCAGGATTACCGGCTATCAGTTGCGTTTCCACAAGCGCAGCGGTGACGGTTCGGGCAAATGCGATGCTTACCGCACGAACGATCCGGTGGACGCCGTGCATGGTGTTGTCTATCATATTTCGGCGGCGCAGCAAGTGCTGCTCGATAGCTTCGAAGGCGCGGGATATGATCGGGTCGAAATTTCAGTAGCCGTACGTGGCGACCCCGTTGACGCGTTCCTGTACGTCGCAGACCCGGACTTTATTGATCCGGACCTCGCGCCCTACCACTGGTACAAGCAGTTCGTGGTAACCGGCGCCCGGGAATTCGCGCTGCCAAAGGGCTACTTGCACGGCCTGGCCAAGGTCCCCGCGGTGGCGGATCCGGACAGCGAGCGACATGTGCGCAATATGCGGCTTATCAGCATGGGAGCGCCTATCCAGCAATCATCGCCCTGAGCACCTCATTCCACGCGAGGGCGAGATTGGTGCGATTGTAGCCGCCACCCCCCATTGCGAGCATGCGTCCATTGCAGAATTCATCTGCAAGCGCACACAGGCGTCTGGCGGTATGGGCGTGAACCTGGGGAGAGAATGCCATGTCTGTAATTGGATCGCCTTCGATACTGTCTGCACCGGCCTGGAGAAGAATGAACTCCGGTTTCCCCCGGCGCAGGAACTGCTCCACCTGCGGCCAGATTTTGAAAAACAACGCATCGTCAGCCCCGGGAGGAAGTGGGATATTCAGTTTCGTGCCCTGGGCGACGCCCTTGCCGGTTTCATTGGCGGAACCGGTCCCCGGGTACAAGAATCGGCCGTCTTCGTGAATGTCGGCAAGAATCAAATCCGGGTCCGACTCGAAGGCGTAAAAAACGCCGTCCCCGTGGTGGGCGTCGATATCTACATAGGCGACTCTGTCGACGGCATAGACCTGCCTTAGCGTCTCGATCAAGATCCCGGCATCGTTGAACACGCAAAAACCGGCGGCGTTGTCGCGGCGCGCGTGATGCAGGCCGGCGATGGGGATAAACACACGTGGGTGCCTGTCTTCCATGGCATGCGCCAATCCCTCGAGACCACTGCCCACCACAAAACAGGCGGCCTCGAACACCCCGGGAAAGGCGGGAGTGTCGCCGTAATCCAGATACCCCTGGCCGGAACTCGACTGGCTCTTGACCCGCTCGATGTAGTCGCGGTGGTGAAAGCGGATCAAGTCCTCTTCCTGGCAGCTCGCCGGCGCGGCGACATCCACCTGCCTGTCGAGTCCTTGTTTGACGGTCTCCTTCCAGAACGCGTGAATTCGATCAGGCCCGAACGGGTGGCCGTCACCGAAGGCGTAGCGCCCAAGCTCGTCGCCGTAGTAGACCAGAAGCGCCGCGGTCACGGCTTCGAACGGCACTCCCAAGAGGCGATCTTGGTCCCGCGTTCGCCTTCCAAGAACCAGCGCCCCCCCGGCGTCAGCACCGTGGTAGGCTTTTTTTTGTTTTTCCAGCGCGCGGTTATCGCGGTGTCCGTATTGCAATTCCTTTCCGCGTATACGCCGCAGGACTCGAAACCAACCTGAGAAATTCGGTGCACGCGGCGCTTGGTCAAAAAGTTGTGGCAACCGGGCTTTCCGGTGCCGGTGACCAGGGAGATCAGGCTTTGTTGTTGTTTGCTGTTGACGGTATAAAAGCGGATCTCCGCGCACCACGCGCTGGTGCTGAACAGCAATAGAAAAACGGCAAGGATGCGGACAATAATCATGAGTGAAATACGTGCTTATAGCTGCAAAAAGCGGCACAAAGTGTAATCGGCAACAGCAGCAGGTACCCGAGAAAAAACGGGATCGCCGCCAAGAATGCGAGAACCAGGTAGATCACGCCGAAAATTAGAAACGGCGCCACGTTGACTATACAAGCATTCAGGCTGGACTTGAGGGCCTCTATGGGTGGCGCCTCATCCAACATGACCAGCGGAACGGCGTAAACAATCACCATCACGATTACCGCCTGTAACAATAGCAGCACCAGCGAGCCCAGCACCGCGCCCACGCCTGCGGAGATCGTCGCGGTGACATTGTTGCCGCTGACAAAACCGGTCAGCAACGACCCGCCAATCAAACTCCACGCGATCAGTGTCAGCACGATGGTGGCGGCCAGCATCGCGCCACCGAGCATTAACAGCGGCGTAGTCTTGGCCTTTTCGCCAAAGCCCCTGAACAGCATGCCGACGCTGAGCTGCCCGTTTTCTTCGACAGTGCTCGCGGCGAGATAAAGCCCTCCTAAGAAAACCGGCGCCAACAGCACCAGCGCCAGCTGCCCCACCACCGGCACCAGCGCGAGAACGAGGTTCAGTCCCAGCAGTAGCAAAAACATAATGATCCAAACCAGCGGAAACCGGCGGAACAATCGCCAACCACAGGCGTACCAATCGAGCGCTGCTCCCAATTCAACTTGTTGTGCCTGCATGCCGTTAATCATACCCCCGGTGAACAAGACTGTGTGCACGGCCTGCGGGCGAACGGTCGGGTTGCCGGGCCGTCCCGCAGGCACGGCGGGAATGGATCTAAACTATCGTCTTACGATGCCGTGATTCCGCAGCGACAATCCGCGCCTCAAAAGTTTCCTAAGCGCCACTTGGGCAGATTGACGTCGTCTTCGATAGACTCCGCGGGCCGCCGGTTGAGCTCACCGTCGCCATACTGGTCAATCATGTACAGCGGCGCCAAGCCCTTGGGCTTTACCTTCAACATGTACAACTGGCCAAACCGGCGGTACTCGGTGATAGCCTGAGTCCCTTCCTCGTATTCGCGTATGTCCACGGTTCCCGGACGCTCCTGGGCCTCGCGTTCGGCCGGCCGCTGTTCGGGGGACGCCGGATCGCCGGCGGTTTCTTGCCCATGGGCGAGTCCGCCGGCGGTAGCAAATACTATCGCAATGAGGCTGACTGAATAACGCATGGCTGAGTTGTCTCCGGGAGCGTAACGCTAGATTAACACCCTATCACGGTGATCCAAAATCGTGCACCATTGAAATAGACACGGATTGGATCACGTAGTTCGGCGCTGGGTAAAATTGAAGGCGAATGACTAAAGCGAAAAAACTCATACTCGTTGACGGCTCGTCCTATTTGTACCGGGCATTTCATGCCCTACCCAGGCTGGCGAGCTCCACCGGCGAGCCCACCGGGGCCGTGTATGGCGTCATCAACATGATTCGGCGCTTGCTGGCGGACCATAGTCCTGACTACGTCGGGATCGTGTTCGACGCCAAGGGCAAGACGTTTCGTCACGAGATATATCCGCAGTACAAGGCCACGCGGCCGCCGATGCCCGACGAACTTCGACAACAGGTCCCGGTGCTGCAAGAGCTGATCCGTGCGATGGGGTTGCCGTTGTTGATTATTGAGGGCGTGGAAGCGGATGATGTTATCGCCACGCTGGCGACGCAGGCCGCGGCTGAAGGCATGGAGACCATTGTGTCTACCGGCGACAAGGATCTCGCGCAAATCGTCAACGACCACGTCAGCCTCGTCGACACCATGCGCAATGCGATTTACGATCGAGGCGCGGTGGAACAGAAGTATGGTGTGCCGCCGGAGCGAATTGTCGAGTATCTCGCGCTGATCGGCGATGCATCCGACAATGTCCCGGGAGTGGCGAAAGTGGGCCCTAAAACCGCGCAAAAATGGTTGAGCGAGTACGGGTCTTTGGACAACCTGGTGCAACACGCGGACGAAATCGGCGGCAAGATCGGCGCCAACCTGCGCGACGGTCTGGACCGACTGGCTTTGTCCCGGCGCCTGGTCACGGTCAGGCGCGACGTGGCGCTGGACGTGCTTGCCGACGATCTGCGCGTGAAGCCGGCGGATGAACACGCCCTGAAGGAGCTCTACACGCGTCTCGAATTCAACGCCTGGCTGGCGGAGCTGGGCGGGCGCGGTGAAGGGGCCGATGACAACAGCATCACGCCGGATTACGTGGTGATAACGGATGACGCCGAGCTGGACTCGTGGCTCGAGCGTTTGGCCGACGCGCCGTTATTCGCGTTCGATACCGAGACCACGGCGCTGGATGCGGTGTCCGCGGAATTGGTAGGCGTATCGTTTGCCGTGCGGCCCGGCGAGGCGGCCTATGTGCCCTGCGGGCATGACTACGTCGACGCGCCACCGCAGCTTTCGCGGCAGTTGGTTTTGGAAAAGATGTCGGCGCTGCTCGAAGACCCGACGCGACTCAAGGTCGGACAGAACCTGAAATACGACCACTGCGTCCTTGCGGGCTACGATGTCGAACTGCGCGGGATTGCGTATGACACGATGCTGGAATCCTATGTGCTCGACAGTGTGGCCAACCGTCATGACATGGATACTCTGGCATTGAAGTACCTGGGGCATAAGACAATCACATTCGAGGAAGTCGCCGGCAAAGGCAAGTCGCAACTGACGTTCAATCAAATCGACATACGCGAGGCGGCACCGTATGCGGCGGAGGATGCGGACGTCACCTTGCGCCTGCATCAAAAGTTGTGGCCGCGACTCGAGGCGGAACCGATGCTGCGGGACCTGTTTACAAAGATCGAGATTCCGCTGGTGCCGGTGCTGTCCCGCATCGAACGCCGGGGCGTAAGGATTGACACCGACATGCTGGCGCGGCAGAGCGATGAGCTCAAGCACAGAATTTCAGCGCTTGAGGAACAAATCCACGCCGCCGCCGGAGGCCCGTTCAACATCGCGTCCCCCAAGCAGCTCCAGGAGGTGCTGTATGAGCGCCTGAAACTTCCTGTATTGCGCAAGACGCCCAAGGGCCAACCGTCCACCGCCGAGAACGTGTTACAGGAACTTGCACTCGAGTATGACCTGCCACAACTGATTCTCGAACACCGTGCGCTGAGTAAGCTCAAGTCGACCTATACCGACAAGCTGCCGCATATGGTCAACCCGAAAACCGGGCGCGTACACACCTCGTATCATCAGGCGGTGGCGGCTACCGGCCGATTGTCATCGGCGGACCCGAACCTGCAGAACATTCCGATACGCAGCGCGGAAGGTCGGCGTATCCGCGAGGCCTTCATCGCCGCCCCCGGGGAAGTCATCCTGTCTGCGGATTATTCGCAGATTGAGCTGCGCATCATGGCGCACCTGTCGCAAGACCCGGGTCTATTGCAGGCCTTCGAAGAAGGTGCGGACATTCATCGGGCAACCGCCGCTGAAGTGTTCGGATTGTCCCAGTGTGAAGTCACCGACGAGCAGCGTCGGCATGCGAAAGCGATAAACTTTGGTTTGATCTATGGCATGTCGGCATTCGGCCTGGCCCGTCAATTGCGCATCGATCGCGCCGCTGCCCAGGATTATGTGGACCTGTACTTCGCGCGTTATCCCGGCGTGAAACGCTTCATGGAAGACACTCGCGCGCTTGCCCATGAACGCGGCTATGTCGAGACCGTATTCGGCAGACGCCTTTACCTGCCGGAGATAAACGCCAGTAACCATGCGCGGCGGCAGTATGCGGAGCGCACCGCGATCAACGCGCCGATGCAGGGAACTGCCGCGGACTTGATTAAGATGGCGATGTTGGTGATCGACGACTGGATACGCGACAATAACATGGCGCTGCGGATGATTATGCAAGTGCACGACGAGTTGGTGTTCGAGGTTCCCGAGTCGGAGATCGAACAGGCGCGCAGCGCGATCGCCGGATTGATGAACGGCGTTGCGCAGTTGAAGGTGCCGCTGGAGGTGGATGTGGGCAGTGGCGTCAATTGGGCCCAGGCCCATCCCTGAATTCGGCGTCGGCGGGGTCTGAAGCGCAGCAAATTCAGGACGTTATCCGAAAAATGTCATAAAATAGCTTGACTGACATTAATAGATATCCGATGTTAACCATGGGGTGGGCGGTGCAAGGTAGACCGGTCTGTCCGAGGTTATAGGCACTGGCATAAAGCGAGGTAACAACATGCTCCGTAGCTTTCGAGCGAACATACACTCCGTGATCCTGGCCGCGTCGCTGGTATACGGTACGTCATACGCCCAAAATGACTCCATGCAACAGGCAATAACCGCCTATGAGGCGGGTGATTTTGCAATGGCCGGCGAATTGTGGGAGCCACTGGCCAACCAGGGAAGCGCCCAGGCCCAATATTCCATGGCGGTGCTGTACCATAAGGGCCAGGGCCGCCCGGCGGATTTCGCCAAGGCGTTGGAATGGTATCGCAAGGCGGCGGAACAAGATCACGTTAATTCGCTGTTCAATCTCGGCGTGGCGTACTGGGAAGGACGCGGCGTTGGGCGCAACCTCAAGGACGCGGTAGGGTGGTGGCGACGCGCCGCGGACCTTGAGTACGGCGCGGCGCAACACAATCTGGCTACCGCTTATTACCTGGGGCAGGGAGCGGAAAAGAACGTCGAGGAGGCGATCGAGTGGTTCCGCAAGGCCTCAAACAACGGCTACGCTCGTGCAGACAAGGCGCTGACCGTGATCGAGAGCAAGTATCCGCAGTTGTTTGCCGGGGCGACGACCGCGACGGGCGCCGAAACCGCTGAACAAGCGGTAACCGGCGCGCCGGCGCCGGAGGTGCCAACCGCCGCTGCGCCGGTGGAGTCCGCGCCGGTTTCGCCCGCGGAGGCAACGCAGGCGCCGCCGGCAGTGGAACAGACTGCGCGCGCGGCACCGCCGCCGCCGCCGATGCCGGTCGCGGCCGCGACCCAAGACACTGCCGCGCCAATGGACGAGATGACTGCCGCGCGCATCGCAGACCAGGGCGCGACAGCGTACCCGTTCTATCGTGATTCCCTGCCGCCGGTGGGCGAACTGGCGCCGGGCAGTCCGGTTCGGCTCGTGCTCAGGCACCAGGACTGGGCGTACATTCAAGTGCCCGGCGGGCTGGAGATGTGGGTGTATGGTCGCTACGTCACCGGCGACAGCGGCATGGGGACGGTGAATAATCCAAACGTGCGTGCGCGGCCCTTGCCCTCGACGGCGAGCAACTCGTACCCACTGGGGACTTTCAACAACGGGGAACAGGTTGAAGTGCTGGCGGTGGAGGGTGACTGGAAAAGGGTGCGCGGCCCAGAGCGCTTAGGCGCCTGGGTCAAGGCGGGCGACATCGCGCCGGAAGCGACCGCCCGGGTGCCCGAGGCCACAGCGCCGGCGGCAGCGTCGGATGTGGCATCAACCGCGTCGGCAGAGGCGGCCGCGGTGATGCGCGTGGCGGTGGGAGGCGCGAAGATCTATCCGTTTCATCGCGACAACCTCCCTGAGATCGGTGAACTGCTGCCCAATACCACCGTACGCCTGGTATACCGCGAGGGGGACTGGGCCTATGTGCAGGTCCCCGGCGGACTCGAAGTGTGGGTCTATGGCCGCTACGTGGATGGTGACAGTGGCCAAGGCACCGTCAATGCCGCGGACGTGCGCGCCCGCCCGGCGCCATCGACTGCCCGTGACTCGTATCCATTGGGGACTTTCAATAAGGGCGAGTCCGTCGAGGTGCTGGAAGTTCAAGGCGACTGGAAAAAGGTGCGCGCCCCGGAGCGCCTCGGGGGGTGGGTGAAGGCGGCGGACGTCGTTGCCGGAGACAAACAGGAATCCTAACCACCTACGGCACTCGATAACGGCTGTCCGCCGACAACGCGCCATGACCAACTTCAACACGACCCGAGGCGAGCTCAATGCCCAAAGTCACGTCGCTTAGACGGCTTTTGATCTTACTTGGTGTGTGGGCGATCATCGCGGCCACTGCGGTGGATGACGATCAGGAATTACGTAATATCGAGATATTGATCGATGCCGGTAACACCCGCCTGGCGCTCAACTACCTTGATCGTTACGCCGACAGGAGGCCTGACGACCCCAGGGCGCTGTTTCTAGAGGCGCGCGCCCGGGAGAAGGCAGGCCAGACGTACGAGGCGGCCAAGATCTATGAACAGCTCATCCGCGATCACCCGCGGCTCCCGGAACCCTTCATCAATCTCGCCGCCATCCACATCCATGACGGGCAATATGATAAGGCGCGGCAGCTACTGGTGGCGGCGCTCAACACCCATGCGACCTATGCCAAGATCTATGCAAGTCTGAACAATCTTCATGCCAGCATGGCAAGTCGCGCGTACAAGAACGCCTTGTCCCTGGAGGGTGACGCGGCTAAGCCCGAGCCCAGCACAGTGGGCGCCCTGCTCTCATGGTCCGCGGCGACCGCCGCTGACACCGCGGTCGCCGGCGGCGCGCCGCCGCTGTCGGCAGGGGTGGCGAGCGTGGCGGCGAGTCCGCCGGTGGAAAAGGCGAAAGTCCGACCGGCGCCGCCTATCACCGAGCCGGTCAAGGTGGCCAGTCGCGCCGCGGGTGCGGCGAATAACGGGCAAGTGGTCTCGCAAAACGCGTCTGTGCCGAAGCCGCCGGCGACTCGGTCGCAGCCGGTTCGCGCCGATCGAGCAGCAGTTGAAATAACACTCAAGAGCTGGGCGCGGGCCTGGTCGCGGCAACAGGTCGGCAGGTACTTGTCGTTTTACAGCAATCGATTTCGACCCAATAACGGCCTGTCGCGAAAGCAATGGAAGCAGCAGCGTAAGCTGCGCATCACCGCCAAGAAGAAAATCCATGTAGAGCTGTCCGATTTGACGACTTCGGTAAACGGAGGCACCGCCACCGTGTCATTCAGACAGACTTATCATTCCGACACGTTCAGTGACGTGGTGCGTAAAAAACTCATACTGGAACGGGGCGCGGAGGGCTGGAAGATCCTTCGCGAGACCACCGCGAGCTGATTGGTCCCGAGCCGGGGATGCCCTTCGGGCATTGGACGGATCAAGCGCGATCTGCGCATGCTGATTATTTGCTTGCTGTCGCGTCCGGGACTTCTTGACCGTTGAGTCTGGTCTTCGCCATTTTGATTTTCGGCACATTACGCTGCAGCCAGTACACCAGGTCGACCCACATGTGGGTAATTTCCTTGGCGCTGGGCATCACATTCGCGTGCGGCATTTCCAGAGTAACCACGGGGATTCCTCTGTGGACGCCCGCGTAGTTGCCCAGGGAGCCCGGATAGGTGCCGAGGAAGTCGCGGTGTAACATGCCTATGCGGTGGGGCGCCGAGCGGCGATCGAGGGCGTCGTAATCGACAATACCGTGGGGCGCGTGAACGCTCACAATGATGTCCGGCTTGAAGCGATCGATTTCCTCGACCAGCCACTTGTTTTCCGGCTCGCTCCCCGGTGTTTGGCCGGGGTAGCGGCGTGGGTCGCGCCCGGTAGTCCGTATCCAATAGTCCTGACTCAAGCGCTGCCATTCCGGCGTCGGCAGATTACGGTTTAAGTCTATGCCGTTGGCGTTGGTGCGCGTTGATTTGTTGACCAGCAGTCCATCCGGGTTGAGCAGTGGCGTGATGCGCCAATGGAACATCCCGGTGTGGTAGCGCCTTAATTTGTGCATCCACTTGAATACTGAACTGATTGAAGTCAGCTCGTCGGCATGAGTCCCGCCGATGAGCAGCACCCGGCCGAGTGGTTCGCGATTGGTCATGGGAGGGAACTCGCGGACCAAAATGGGCAGATTGTTGGCCGAATAGTATTTTGCCGGTCTCAGCTCCAGCGACAGGCAGCCATCAAGGTATACGCTCGCGAGCCTGGCGGCCACTCGTTCGCAAGTTTCGAATACGTGGCGCTGCCGGTCCGGTGACAATGGCGGCGGTGGCGGAACGCGTGGACGAGCCTCGGCGACGGAGCGTTTTTGTCCGGATGGTTTCCCTTGGCCAGGTGCTTGCGCCGGAGTTTTCGCCAGCGGTTCTTGGGCAGTCTCCCCGGCGGTTGCTGGTTCGACCTTCCGGCGCTCATGTTTGGCGGGCGGTGCGGGTGCCTCCGCTGCCCTTGGGTCAACCGGCGGGGAATCCAGCGGTGACCGAGTGGCGCACGCCGCCACTGACAGCAGCGTCGCGACAACGGCCAAATAGGCAATCGGTGGGCACTTCACGCTTTAAGGATAGCAGAGATCTGCTCTTGGGTGACGGGGCACTATGCCGTGACGCCCAATGTTTGTAAATAGGTAGTCCGGGGTGGGACTTGCATCATGCTGATGCTCGGGGATGTTGTTGGGGGGGCGCCCCACCCCGGACGACCTATCACACAAACACATGCCCGCTTGTGCGGTAGATTATCCCCCGCGACACGCGCCGCCGTCTGCGGGCGCGACTCATTTGTTGCGATTATTTACAGTTGCACTCGCGGTGGGAACTTCTTGGCCGACTGGCGGTCTCAATAAACAGGACGACGTGGAGGTTGTCCTCCCGCTCACCCTCCCTAAGAGCGGGTAGATTCTGTTCATCGCGGAATCGAAGCGTTTTACAGCCCCGGAATGTCCTCCCCTTGCGTCCGGGGCGTTTTTCTTTGTGGATGCGTCAACCAATCGGCGATCACCTGCCGCGCCTGCGGACAACCGTTACGATCCAACGACGAGAACAGTTGCACCGAAACCGCATTTGCGAACTGGGTGAGCTGCCCGGCCACGTCCTGCAGGCTGCGTTGCGCCTGATTCCGGCTGAGCTTGTCGCACTTGGTCAACAACACATGTACCGTCAAGCCGGCGTTCTCACTCCACGCCAACATTTGACGATCGAGCGCCGTCATTGGATGACGAATGTCCATCAACAGAATCAAACCACGTAGGCACGACCGCGAGCGAAGAAAACACTCTATCATGCGCCGCCAATGCCGCCGCAGCGATTCCGGCACTTTGGCGTAGCCGTATCCCGGCAAGTCCACCAGCCGACGATCGCCGTCAAGGCGAAAGAAAACGATTTGCTGAGTTCGTCCCGGGACCTTGCTGGTGCGCGCCAGGCCGCGCCTGTTGGCAATGGCATTGATGGCGCTGGATTTGCCGACATTCGATCGTCCGGCAAACGCGACTTCGGCGCCGCAGTCCGGTGGCCACTGGTTCGGCGTGTGGGCGCTGACCAGGAACTGGGGGTCCTGCAGCAACCGCGGCAGGGTGCTTTCTTCATTCATGCTATCGACGGTGCTTCGCGGTATTGAGGCCGGTTCAATGACATGATATATAAAAACCAGCGATTTACGGATCTAATCGGATTACCGCCTCGACGCAACCCTATATGGGCTGCAGCGCCGCGTTCCGGCTCCCCCGAGCGGCGCCGCACAAAGCGTATGCAGTCGATTCCATCACGTGGAGTAGTTTATGGTCACAAGAACAGCAATATTTGCAGCGACAATGTCACTTTCATTCGCGGTGTCCGCGAGTCACCTGGAGCCGCCCCTGGACCTGCCCAGCGCCGACCCCGAGGCGGGAAAGCTGAAGGCGCAGGTGTGTGCCAGCTGTCACGGCGCGGATGGCAACAGCGCCAATCCCGCCTACCCAAGCCTCGCCGGTCAAGTGCCCGGTTACATCGCGGCGCAGTTGGCATTGTTTAAAGGCGGCCAGCGCAAGAATGATATCATGGCGGGGATGGCTGCCGGCCTCTCTGAGCAGGACCTGGCCGATCTCGATGCCTATTATTCGGGCCAGAAGCTTAAGCCCGGCTTTGTATCGGAGGAGGAAAAAGAATCAGTGCTGCGCGGCGAGCGCCTGTATCGCGGGGGTTATGCGCCGTTACAGGTCGCGGCATGTATCGGCTGCCACGGACCGCAAGGCCACGGCGTACCTCAGCGCTATCCCAGGGTCTCCGGCCAGCACCGTAAGTACCTGGAGGACCAGTTATCGACGTTCAAGGCCAGTTACGAAACCCCCGAATCAGGAGTGCGCTTCAGTTACGGTGACATCATGACCCGGATCGCGTTCTTGTTGTCCGACCAGCAGATCAGGGATGTGTCCGCCTACATGCACGCCATGGAATGACGTTGAGCGCGCGCCCACGGTGCGTATGAAGAGACTTGAGGCCGACGACTATCCGCGGCGCAGGTCCTTGCCTCCTGCCACCGAATTTGCCGGGCGATGGTCGGTGCAGGCCGGCGGTTGCGGCGCGCTAGCGTAGTCATGCCCCCCCCGCATCAGCGACTGGATGACCCGGACGATGAGCCCGTCAGCCCCGGCGATGCCGCGACATTCGATAGCATCCTGCGCCTGCGATTATCGCGCAGGGAAACACTCAAGGCGCTGGGTGCCGGCGCCGCGATGCTGGGGCTGTTCTCCGACCAGGCGGTTGCGGCGCGCGGGGCTAACGAGGGGGCTGTTTCCAGTCTGATATTTTCCGAGGTGCCTCGCGGCCGGGACGACCGCTTGCACGTGCCGGCGGGCTACCGAGCGCAGGTCGTGTTGCGCTGGGGGCAACCGATGTTCCCCGGTGCACCGGCCTTCGACCCGCATCGTCAGTCGGCACAGTCCCAGCAATTGCAGATTGGATACAACAACGATTTTGTCGGCTATCTGCCGCTCCCCCGCGGGACCGCCGATTCGGATCACGGCCTGTTGGCGGTCAATCACGAATACACGCTCGGCTCGTTGATGTTTCCTGAGACAACGCACCGGCTGTTACGGCCGGTACCACAGGTGGCGACGGAGATGATGGCCCACGGCATGTCGATCGTCGAGCTGCGGCGTACCGCAAGTGGTTGGCGCCTGATCACCGATTCCGCCTTCAACCGGCGCATAACACCGCTCACGCGCATGCGGCTGTCCGGTCCGGCGGCGGGACACCCGCGAATGAAAACCCGGTATTCGCCGGACGGCGCGGTTACCTGGGGGACATATGCCAACTGCTCCGGCGACGTAACTCCCTGGGGGACGGTGGTGACTGCGGAGGAGAACATCCAGTTCTACTACAGCGGTCTTGGCGATGGCCTGCCGGAGGAGGAAAACTACCGGCGATTTGGAATGCACGGCGGGCTGCTTACCATGCCGTGGGGCCGTCACTTTCAGCGCTGGAATCTGGCCCTGAATCCAAACGAACCGCTGCATGCCGGGTGGATCGTCGAGGTCGATCCCTTTGACCCGACGTCAACCCCCGTGAAGCGCACCGCGTTGGGGCGATGCAAACACGAGGGCTGCTGCGTACACGTCAACGCCGACGGCCGTGTTGTCTGTTACTTAGGCGATGACCAGGAGTACGAATACGTGTACCGGTTCGTGACTCGTGACCGGTTCCACCCGGACCGCCGTGCTGAAAACCTGCAATTACTCGACGACGGGATATTGTCCGTCGCCGAGTTCGACGCAACCGGCACCGTGACCTGGCACCCGTTGGTATTCGGCCGCGGGCCGTTGACGCAACGCAACCGATTTCACAGTCAGGCCGACGTCGTGATCGATCTTCGCAAAGCCGCCGATCTGGTCGGCGCTACGCGGATGGATCGGCCCGAGAGCGTAGTTGTAAATCCCGTGACCGGTTCCGTGTTCGTGGTGTTGACCGCCAACAGACGGCGAATGAACGCAGAAGTGGATGCTGCAAATCCGCGCCCCCACAATACGTTTGGCCATATTCTGGAATTGGTACCTCCGGACGGCGATCACAGCGCGCTCAAGTTCAAGTGGGAGGTGTTCCTGCTTGCGGGGAATCCCGGGCAGCCCGAACAGGGTGCCGGTTACCACCCTCAAGTGTCCAGCAACGGCTGGCTGATGTGTCCGGATAACTGTGACTTCGACGCTGAAGGCCGCATGTGGATCGCCACCGACGGCGCCAATCTGCATGGTTTGGCGGACGGGGTATGGGCCACGGACGTCGCCGGCCCGGGACGGGCGCTAACCCGTCACTTCCTGCGCGCACCTATAGGCGCCGAGGTGTGCGGACCCTGTTTTACCCCCGACAACACGACCTTCTTCTGTGCAATTCAACACCCCGGCGAGGGTTCGACCTACGCCCATCCCACCACGCGCTGGCCCGATTTCCGTGCCGACCAACCACCGCGGCCGGCGGTGGTGGCGGTGACCCGGGAGGACGGCGGCGTCATCGGCAGCTGAGGAATGGTTCGGGCGTAGCAGACGAACCGTCTAAGCGATTTCACGCAGCACGCGCCGCGCCGCCTCCACGGTGGCGTCGATGTCCTGATCCGAGTGGGCGGCGGATACAAACCCGGCCTCGAAGGCCGATGGCGCGAGATAAACACCCTCGGCCAGCATACCGTGAAAAAAGCGGTTGAACCGTGCCACGTCGCACGCGGTGACCTGGTGAAATCGAGTAACCTGCGCTTGTTCAGTAAAAAACATTCCGAACATGGCGCCGACATGCTGCATGCACATGGGAGTCCCGGTATCCGCGGCGGCCTGGCGCAGGCCGTCGGCCAGCCGCGCGGTCTGGATCGCCAGCCGTTCGTGAAATCCCGGCGCGGAAATGAGCCTGAGCGTGGTCAAGCCTGCGGTCATGGCCACCGGATTCCCCGATAGCGTTCCGGCCTGATACACCGGTCCGTCCGGGGCGATGAAGTCCATGATATCGGCTCGGCCGCCGAACGCGCCCACCGGCATGCCACCACCGATGATTTTTCCGAAGGTGGTCAGGTCCGGGGTTATGCCGTACAGCCCCTGGGCGCCCGTCGGGCCCACCCGAAACCCGGTCATCACCTCGTCGAATATCAGCACGCTATGATGGGCGTCGCAGAGCTCGCGCAGCCCTTCCAGGAAGCCCGGCACCGGCGGTACGCAGTTCATGTTCCCCGCCACCGGTTCCACGATAACGGCCGCGATCTGTTCCCCGAGGCTCGCGAATAACTCGCGTGCCTGCGGCAGATTGTTGTAATCCAGGGTCAAGGTGTGCGCCGCCAGCGCTTCGGGCACGCCGGGAGAAGTCGGCACTCCTAGGGTGAGAGCCCCGGATCCGGCTTTTACCAACAAGCTGTCGGCATGTCCGTGATAACACCCCTCGAATTTCACTAATTTGTCGCGTTGGGTGAAGCCGCGGGCCAGGCGAATCGCGCTCATCGTGGCTTCGGTCCCGGAGCTGACCATGCGCACTTTATCCACGGCCGGCATGTGATCGCAGATCATTTTCGCCATTTCGGTTTCCACCTGCGTGGGTGCACCAAAACTCAGCCCGTTATCCGCCGCCGACTTAACCGCGGCGATGACGTCGGGATGGGCGTGGCCGAGGATCATCGGCCCCCATGAACCGACATAATCGATGTAGCGGTTGCCCTCCTCGTCCCATACGTAGGCGCCTTGGGCGCGCTGGATATATACCGGCTCGCCGCCGACACTCTTGAACGCCCGCACCGGCGAATTGACGCCGCCGGGAATGTATTGTCTCGCTCGTTCAAACAACGACTTTTTCATCTTGTACTCATCTCATGGTCGAATAGCTTGGCAATTTGTTCGGCCGCGGCGCGCCGATCAGCCGCCGCGAACACCGCCTGGATCACCGCCAGCGCATCGGCGCCGGCGGCCACAAGTGACGCGCCATTGTCCGGTGTAATTCCGCCGATCGCAACGATTGGGACCCGCAGCTCGCGGTGGGCGCGATGCAACAATGCCGACGATGCGCGTCGCGCACATGGTTTGCTGGCCGATGAATAAAAGCTCCCGAAGGCCACGTAGTCGGCGCCTAGTTCCACCGCCCGGCGCGCACGGCTCAAGTCGTTGTAACATGAGACCCCGATCAGCCGCGCCGATCCGACTACGCGCCGCGCTGCGGACAGGCTCGCATCGTTTTCGCCGATATGTACTCCGTCGGCGTCGACCTCCGCAGCCAGCTCCACATCGTCATTGACAATGAAAGTCACCTGGCGAATACGGCAAGTCTGTCTTATCTCCCGCGCCTGCCGCCTGCGGGTCGCGTAGTCGGCGGTTTTGTTGCGGTATTGAACGACTCGTGCGCCGCCGGCGATCGCCTCCTCCACGTCGTGGAGCATGCGCCGCCCGGGGCTGAGGTTCGGGTCCGTGATCACATACAAGCCTCGGACGGTCATCGATTCACTTCCCTCACGGGCCATAGACGCCGCGGGACCTCCTGTCCTGCTCCTGGACGATACGCCCGCCGCACGGACTCCCAGGTGTACCGCAGGGCGTGGTTGACGGCATCGGCCAGCGACTCACCGTGAGCCAGGTGCGCCGCCGCCGCCGCGGCCAGCGTGCAACCGGAGCCGTGAAAAACCCCGTCCAACCGTGGCCATTGCGACTCTTCAACGGTATCGCCCGGCGCCTGGTACAAGCGATGCACGACGTCGGGCGTTGCCGCGTGCGTGCCGGTCACCAGGACATTTCCGCACCCCAGCGCGGCGAGTGCCTCGGCGGCCCGGTCTGGATCCGCTGTAGAGGTGAGAGCGCGGCACTCATCGATATTGGGGGTGACAAGTGTGGCGCGGGGCAACAATGAGGATCGCAGCGCAGCCACAAGATCATCCTCCCCCAAGCGCCCTCCGCGGTCGGCGTGGAGCACCGGATCGACTACCAACGGAACCTCGGGGAGCGCCGCGACGGTCGCAGCCACCGCGGCAACGATCGCCGCCGACCCCAACATGCCGCTCTTGCATGCGGCGATGGGGGCGTCTTCGATAAGCGCCTGAGCTTGCGCCGCGACCAGCTCCGGGTCGAGGAGTTGATAGCGCTTTAGCTCCTTAGTGTTCTGCACGGTAATGGCGGTGATAACCACGAGCGGGTGACAACCCAGGGCGAGCAGCGTGGCAATATCGGCGGCAATGCCGGCGCCGCCGCTGGGGTCGTGTCCACCGAATATCAGCACCGATGGTGTCTGTGTTGGCGGATCTTTCTCGGATTGGGGCATGAAAAGGTGTCTGGTTTCACGGGCTGGCGCGCGCATCGCGCCGAATCAGATAATCCGGGAGCCAGCATTTTGTTTGCGTTGAAATAGTTCGTGGCTGGTCGACGCCCGGATCCGGCCTTGCGTTGTACGCGTCCGCGCGCAGTCCATCGCTATCCCCGGGACGACATGAGGCCCGGCATTTTAAGCAACAGACTATCGTCGCCTATAATAGCCCATCGAGTCCAGCTCGCATTCCAGGGGAAGCAGCCGGATTACTAACAAGTTCGGAGCTCTTCTGGTGAAATACAAGACTTACATGTGCGTAATTTGTGGATTTGTTTACGAGGAAGAAAAAGGGTTGCCTGAGCAGGGCATCCCGCCGGGCACGCGCTGGGAGGATGTTGCCGACAGCTGGCAGTGTCCGGACTGCGGCGCCGGCAAGAGTGATTTCGAGCTGGTAGAAATCTAGCCTGCATTGTACGCCGGGCGCCTATCCCCTGAACGTACCGGGAAGGCCCACGAGCCCATTCTGCACAGAGACGGCGGTGATCCGTGCGAGCCCGGATGGCGCGCGATCGCCCGGTCAGGAGGTGCGACCGTACTTCTGCTTGAAGCGCCCGACCCGGCCGGCCGTATCGACGATTTTCTGTTTGCCGGTATAAAACGGATGGCATGCGGAACATATTTCCACGTGGAGTTCCTTGCCGAGGGTGGAGCGGGTTTCGAAGGAGTTGCCGCACACGCAGCTCACTTTAATCGTGTCGTACTTGGGATGGATACCGTCTTTCATCTCTTGATCCTGGTTCGGACTCCGCGGGGTGGCGGATGATAGGGAAAACACCGCGTATTTGCAAGCCGTGGCGATACCGGCAGCTTGTCGCCCGCGGACCCCGGCAGTAGCGCGCCTGGGCAATCAGCGCTTCATCGATTGAAAGAATTCCGTGTTCGACTTGGTGGCGCGGAGCTTGTCCAACATGAACTCTATTGCCTCGACGTCATCCATCGGATGCAGCAATTTGCGCAGCAGCCAGACTTTTTGAAGCTCCTCGGGGTCGGTCAACAACTCCTCGCGGCGGGTGCCCGATTTGCTGATGATAATCGCCGGATATACGCGCTTTTCCGAAATTCTTCGATCCAGGTGGATTTCCAGGTTGCCGGTACCCTTGAACTCCTCATAGATTACGTCGTCCATTTTCGAGCCGGTATCGATGAGAGCGGTCGCCAGTATGGTCAGGCTGCCACCTTCTTCGATATTGCGCGCAGCACCGAAGAAGCGCTTGGGCTTTTGCAGCGCATTAGCATCCACGCCGCCGGTGAGCACCTTGCCGGAGGCGGGTTGCACCGTATTGTAGGCGCGCGCCAATCGGGTGATGGAATCCAACAAAATCACCACGTCCTTCTTATGTTCTACCAGGCGCTTGGCCTTCTCGATGACCATCTCCGCCACTTGTACGTGGCGTGCCGCGGGTTCATCGAAGGTCGATGAGATGACCTCGCCCCTCACCGACCGCTGCATCTCCGTGACCTCTTCAGGGCGCTCGTCTATCAACAGGACCATCAGTACGCAGTCTGGATGGTTGGCGGTGATCGAGTGCGCGAGCTGCTGCAGAATAACGGTCTTACCGCTCTTGGGCGACGAAACGATGAGTCCGCGCTGACCTTTCCCAATCGGCGCAATAAGGTCTATCACCCGCGCCGTCAGGTCTTCGGTAGTGCCGTTTTCCTGCTCCAGGCGGATGCGCTCGTCGGGGTGCAGCGGAGTGAGGTTCTCGAACAGAATCTTGTTCTTGGCTTCATCCGGCGACTGGAAGTTGATGGTCTCGACTTTGAGCAGCGCGAAATAGCGCTCGGACTCCTTCGGTGGGCGTATCAGGCCGGTGATGGTGTCTCCGGTGCGCAAATTGAATCGCCTGATCTGGCTGGGTGACACATAGATGTCATCCGGCCCGGCGAGGTAAGAGCTGTCCGCCGAACGCAGAAACCCGAACCCGTCCTGCAAAATCTCCACCACTCCCTCGCCGGTGATGTCTTCTCCTTTTTTTGCCTGCGCCTTGAGGATGGCGAAGATCTGGTCCTGTTTGCGCATCCTGCCGAGGCCGTCCAGGTCCATGGAGCGCGCAATATTTGCCAGCTCCGTGGGCGGCTTCTTTTTCAATTCTCCCAGTGACAGTGACATAAGCAACTAAAAATAATGATGGCGCCTCATGGGCACCTGGAATCGGAGGTAATCGGGTAAGCTGGTGAAAGTTAGGGGGAAAACTTTATCGTTACCTACACAAGATAGCACGGGCTGACGCCGACGTCCAGCGGTTGGGTTAAAGGTTTCCGTCAAGAAATGCGGTGAGTTGCGACTTGGACATGGCGCCGACCTTGGTCGCCTCGACGTTGCCGTTTTTGAACAACATTAAGGTGGGTATTCCACGAATTCCATACTTTGGCGGCGTGTTCGGGTTATCATCGATATTGAGTTTGGCGATGGTCAAACGGCCGGCGTATTCCTCAGCGACCTCTTCCAGAACCGGTGCGATCATCTTGCATGGCCCGCACCACTCGGCCCAATAATCAACCAGCACCGGATGCTCGTTGTGGAGTACGGTTTCGTCGAAATTGTCGTCAGTAGCGTGAAAGATATTGGCTTGTGACATCGAAACTATGCGCCTCTCTTAGCTTAGTGTTATATGTGATTTTGTGCCTATTCAATTCGCTATTGCAAGTCCACTAACCCTGTGATTCCTGCTATGCTCGCTGTTATATGACAGAAAAACATCTTAGCAACCAGGCTTTTACCGATCTAGACCTGCCTCCCCCCTTGCTGCAAGGCGCCCACGACGCCGGTTTCGAGTTCTGCACCCCGATTCAGGCGGAAGCGCTGCCCATAGCGTTGGCCGGGCAGGATGTGGCGGGCCAGGCGCAGACCGGTACCGGAAAAACCGCAGCGTTCCTGTTCGCCCTGTTCGCGTACTTACTGCGGCGTCCTCCCAGCGCTGATCGCACCAGCAGCCAACCTCTCGGTTTGGTGCTGTCCCCAACGCGTGAATTGGCAATCCAGATATACAAGGATGCCCAGGTGCTGGGTAGCCATACGCCCTACCAACTCGCATTGATATATGGGGGCACGGGATACGAAAAACAACGCCAGATGCTCGAGGAGGGCGCCGATGTTCTGATCGGTACCCCCGGGCGCCTGATCGATTACTTCAAACAGGGGTTGTTCGATTTGAGCGCACTGCAGGTGGTAGTCCTGGACGAGGCGGATCGCATGTTCGACCTCGGATTCATCCGCGACATCCGCTATCTGTTTCGCCGCATGCCGTCCCCTGACCAGCGGTTGAATATGCTGTTTTCGGCGACGTTGTCACTGCGGGTGAATGAGCTTGCGTACGAGCACATGAACAACCCCCAGGTGGTCAAGATCGAGTCGCAACACTTGACGGTCGATCAGGTGACCGAAAAGGTCTATTTTCCCAGCAACGAGGAAAAGATCCCGCTGTTGTTGCACGTGCTCAAACAGGTAGGAGCCGTGCGCACCCTGGTTTTTGTGAACACCAAACACGGCGCGGAAAATGTCGAGGGTTGGTTGCGAGGCAACGACTACGTGACCGGCGTGTTATCTGGGAACGTACCGCAGCGTAAGCGCGAGCGATTGTTGCAGGACTTCAAGTCCGGCGACGTTCCAGTGCTCGTGGCCACCGATGTTGCCGCCCGCGGCCTGCACATTCCCGACGTCAGTCACGTCGTCAATTACGATCTGCCGCAGGACCCCGAGGACTATGTACACCGGGTCGGTCGCACCGCTCGCGCCGGCGCCAGTGGCGACGCGGTCAGTTTTGCCTGTGAGACCTATGCGTTTTCGCTCGAAGAGATCGAGCGGTATATCAGCCACAAGATTCCAGTGGAAAAGGTCGATCACGAAGCACTGGGAAAGCCGAATCCTCCCGTGCGCCCCAAGCGACTTTCCCGGGGCGCCCCCACCAAGAAGCGCGCGGACCAGGGCAAAAGGACCCGCAAGTCCAAGGCGCCGGGCCATCGTCATGTCAAGACGACGCATAAAGATGCCGCCGGTACCGCACCCGCCGACGAGGCGCCGCGGGAATCGCGGAAGAAAAAGTCTCGTGCCGCGGAGGGTGGACGGGAACAGGCCAAGGCCCAACCCGCCGCGGGTGAGGTCGAAAAAGCCAAGCCACGAGGTGATAAGAAGCGCGGGAAAACCCGTCGCAGCGGGAAAGAAACACCGGCGGTGGGCTGAAGAACGCAACCGCATTGGACCGTGAGCGCAGGGGCGGTGTCTTACTTCGGCGACGAAGCATGCGCCGCTGGTGGGTGACGCAGCCCGGCTTCCGCCGACACTTGGCGATACTGACTGTGTTGTTGTCGCCGGTGTTCGGCCTGTTGACGGGATGTGGGGACGGGGACCCGCAGGGCCCCGAGGCGCAAATCAAATCCATTATCGCGCAGGCCGAACAAGCCGCACAACAACGAGACATCGGAACATTGCGCGATTTTGTGGCTGACGCCTACCTGGATGCGCGGGGTTACAGCAAACGTGCGATAGTGCGCCTGACGCAAGGGTACTTACTACGCCATCGCAGTGTACACCTGTACACCCAAGTCACGGACTTCGCGCTCATCGAGCCAGGTCGCGCGTCCACGTCGGTGTTGGTGGCGATGGCCGGGCGGCGCGTCGAGTCGGCGGAGCAACTGTGGAATCTGCGCGCCGATGTCTACCGGTTCGAATTGCTGTGGTCGCGCGCTGCAGGGAATTGGCAGGTGACGCGTTCCACCTGGCGCCGGGTCAGCGTCGACGATTTTTTCTCCAACTGACTGCGCAAGCGCGACTTCTTTATTCAGGCCCCGGGCATGCGCATGATAGGCACACGGCTGCTGCGATCATTCGCGCATCTATCCGGCTTGACGGAGACACTGCATGATCCCGTTGCGCACCCAAAGTGTTTATTTACGACGAAGAAAAGCGGCACCAGTACCGGGAACATCACCACCAGCGTCCACCGCAGGGGCCCTCCCGCAAAAACCTCCGGCTGTAACAACAGTTCGGTGAAGTACAGTCCAGAGTAAAAAAACACAACCGCAAACGCGAACCACGGTATGCGGCGGATAAACGGCCGGTAGAAAAAAACACGAAGCCTGTTCATATCTATATTCCCAGTTTTCTTATCATAAAATGAGGTCGCCCCGGCCCGATTTCAATAGCTGCGTTCACAGAACCTTGCCCAGGGCCTGCAGCGTGGCGACGACGGGCGCTTGCAGGTGAACGCGCAATATTCGTCGTCCCCGCTCTTTCAGGACGTTGAAGTCGCCCGTGGCCTGGGCCGTGATCAGTTGCTGGAAAGAATGGCCCTGCCCCGGAATTGCCGCGTCATGCTCAGGTTCCGCGGTAAACTGCAGGAAGATGCCGGAGTTCGGCCCGCCCTTGTGCAGCTGGCCGCTGGAATGCAGGTAGCGGGGGCCGTACGCCAGGCAAGTTACCACCCCAAAGCGCGTCTCTAGACGCTGACGAATCGCGTACAGCGCGGAATCCACCTCGGGCGACGGCGGCAGATAGGCGAGCACTGCCAGATAGTCGCCGGGGCGCACCTCCGCCGCCAGTTTTTTCACCGCCCCGACAGCGTCGTCCGCTGCGACCGCATAGCGCGGGTCGCCGAACCATTCGCAAACGTCGTCTTTGTACAGGCTCGTTGCATCGCCCGCCACGGTGCCGCTTTTGACGGCTTCCAGGGATTCTCTGGTCGCGGTCTTCGCGGCGGCCACGTCCGGTTCGTCGAACGGATTGATGCCGAGTTTGTACGCCGCCACGGCGGTAGTGAATTCCCACCTGAAAAATTCCGCGCCGAGATCGGCCAGCTCATCGATTGTCCAATGGAAAACCGGATGACCGAGGTCGCCCAAGCGATCCAGCCGCTGCGCCAGCGCGGGCTCTTGTTCAGCGGCAGTGGTGATGGAGACAAACACCTGATCGCCATGGCTCGACCCCGGTATCGGATTGTCCACGGGGACGATCCCCTGCCCTTCCTTGCCGGTGCTCTCCGCCACCAACTGCTCGATCCAGGCACCCAGCGGCGCGAGGCTGGGCGACAACAACAGCGTCATCTTGTCTCTGCCGGCCTGCGCCAGTTCCGCGAGCGCCGCTCCCAAATGAACCGGAGTGTTGTCGGTGGGGTCGGCTGAGGGCCTGGTGTCGTCGGCGGCGCGGGCGGCGCCGTTGATCAACGCCTCGAGGTCGATTCCGAGCAATGCGGCGGGGAGCATGCCGAAATACGTCAGCGCCGAATAACGTCCGCCGACATCCGCCGGTGCCAGGAAGCAATCGCGAAAATTTCGTTGTGCGGCCAGCTCTTGCAAGGAGGTCCCGGGATCGGTAACGGCGACGAAATGCTCCCCCGGGGCATCGGCACCGGCCTCCAGTCGATGGTAGAAGTACTCGAACAAAGACGAGGTCTCGGTGGTGGTGCCCGATTTGCTGGAAACCACAAACAGCGTATCCGCTAAGTTCAGCGTCGTCTCCACCGCGCGGATCGCGTCCGGGGCGGTGGTATCCAGCACCTTGAGTTGCGGATATCCCGGCGCTGAACCGAAGGCCTTGTTCAACACCTCGGGAGCCAGGCTGGACCCCCCCATCCCCAACAGCACCACCGTCGTGTATCCATGCTCCCGCACCTGATCGGCAAATCGCGTAAGCCGCCCAATGCGCTCCGGCGTCCAATCCACCGCGTTGAGCCAACCGAGACGATTGAGTATGTCCTGTTGTACGTCGGCGTGGGTCGACCACAAGCTGGGGTCCTTGCGCCACATGCGTTCGGAGATTTGTGCCACCGATTTCGCGTCGAGCGTGGAGACCGCGATTGCGCGTGTTTCTATTCTCATTTTTTAAGGTACCGGTCTTTGGGTGATAATCTGATCGAAATAGTCGGATATGTCGTTAAGCATCGCGTCGAGCAGCATACGGCCTTTTTCCCGGCTCGCCAATGTCGGGTCTCCGGTGACGCCCGCGGGAGAATAATTGGGATCGTTTCTATCGTGTCGCCGCAGCGGACCGTCTTGCAGCGGCCGGTCCCATGCCACGGCCTGGTTCATGTCGACCACGTCGGTGTCGATGGCGAGCATCAGGGAAGTCTCGCGCTCGTCGGCATGGCCGCCATGACGTTGTCCAAGTGCGCTGTTTGTCAGTTGCACAAAGCACGGTGCGTCGTAAACGTTAATCACGTGACTGCCGGGTAACTCCGCGCTCACCCTCGCCAATGTCGTTTTCGTGCTCACCCCGGTGTTGAGAATCACCACCGTCTGTAAGCGATGACGATAGATCCCGGATAGAATGTCGCGCACCATCGCCGCAAAAGTGTGTTCCGAAAGGGAACAGCTGCCCGGATATTCACTGAATGCCGGATAATGTCCATAGCTCACCGTGGGCCACACGAGGACTTCGAATCTTTCGGTGATTCTTTGCGCGAGCCATTCAACCTGAATTTGGTCGGTGTTCATGGGAAGGTGGCGCCCGTGCTCCTTGGCGCCCGCCCCGACCGGTAACACACCGATGGCGCCATCGGCGATCCGCCTGTCGACTTCCGCCCAGGACAGCGGAGCGACGAAAGCGCCGGGTGTGGCCGGTGTGGTTTGGTGGGATTTGCCATTCATAGCCGCTATTATACAGTCGCGGAAACTGACCTCTTGTGTAAACGGTTGTCTATTGGATCGGCGCCGGCGGATTTAACGGCGGCAATGACGCACATCGATGCCCTCGCGATTCTTGCATGAATATTTCTCAGTAGTGATTCTGAGCGCCTTCGTCAGCGTTCTCCTTTCCGTGTGGTGCGTTTATATCGATCCGATAGTCAACAACGATGGGATCCAGTACTTCCGAGTTGCGCAACGGCTCATCGATGGCGAATGGCAACAGGCGGTCGCCATTCATCATTGGCCGTTTTACTCGATGCTGATCGCGGCGACCAGCAAGGTGACCGGACTCAGCATTGAGCTCTCCGCGCATGCCGTCAACGCAGGATTATTCGTGCTGCTGGTGGTAGGGTTTATCGCGGCGGTGGCGGAGCTGGGCGGCGACCGCCGCGTGGTGGTGCTCGCCGCACTGGTAATCCTGCTGTTACCCGGCTTGAATAAATACCGATCTTTTGTCATCCGCGACACCGGGTACCTGGCGTCCTATCTCTGGTCGCTGGTGTTCTTGTTCCGTTACTGGAAAAAACCAGAAGGTAAGTCGATTGTTGCGTGGGCGGCGTGCTCGATTGCGGCGTTTCTGTTTCGAATTGAAGGTGCCGCATTTCTGCTATTCATGCCCGCTGTCATCCTGGGGCGCCGATTCTCAAACTCAGCGTTGTATCGTTTGGCCATCTTGGTTGCGCTGCTGCTGCTCGGGATAGTGTTGTTCGCTGTGTTTTCATTGTGGACCTTGAGTTCCGAGTTGGGCGCAGATCAAGCCAAGGTGTTTTCGCACCCGATCGCCAGTTTGGGCATGGCATGGGAACGGATTACCGCCGAGCTGTGGTTCAAATTGCACGCCTTGAGACAAGAGTTTCTGGGCGAGTTTTCAGGCAAGTACGCATACGCAGTTTTTCTGTTCACGCTGATTACGATTGTTGTCGTTGAGGTGCTGCGCAAGCTGCTGCTCGTGTACGGCATCCTGGGAGTACATGCATACTGGCGCGAGCTGGCGTTTCCCGAGCAGGCGCTGCGTCCCCTGTGGCTGGCGCTGGTAATGGTAAACCTGCTGATAGTGAGCCTGTTTACGTTGACGAAGTTGTTTCTCGCCGGCCGTTATACCCTGGGTCTGGTAATCACCATACTGCTCGCGGCGCCATTCAGTATTGCGTATTTCTACAGTAGCTGGCGCGAGCCGCATCAGCGGGCGCGTACGGTATATCGCTGGACGTTTCCGGTATTGGCTGTGGTGCTGCTTGCGGTTGGTATCAAGGGCCTGGACCGGTTTACCGACAAGCGCTATCTCAAGGCCGCGGGCAGGTGGGTTGCGGCACACAGCGCACCCGGGGAAAAATTTTACAGCAATAATCGCGCGGTGATCTATTATTCGGGGAAACCAGCGTTCCGCGACGGCGCCAAATATGATTGGGCTGAGACCATGAAGACAGTGTGGAGCGGGGACTGGAAGCGTTATGACTATATTGCGGTGCAGGTCAGCGGCGATCGGCCCGACCAGGAACAGCGTTTGCTGAGCAAACTGGGAATGCGTCCGATTCAGACATTCGAGAACCGAAAGGGCGACCGCGTTGTATTGTTCAAAACGCGTGGCGGTACCTGACACCCCCCAAGGCCCGGACTTGCGCCGGCCGCTGAGCATCGCTGCGGTACGCATTCCGCGCCAACGCGGCACTCATCGCCAGCGGTTATACGGTACTACGCCGAGTCGGAGGGCCACTCGTTGTGATCCGGAATCGCGGCTTGTAGGTTTCGGTGCAGCGCGGATCCTGCGTCCCAATTGCGCAGCAACCGTGACCGATCGCGTCGGTAGGCGCGTGCAAACCGCGATGGCTTTTGGTGTTCCTGCGCGGCGTCCAGGTCCAGTACAACGACACGGCCGGCGCTGATCAGCAGGTTGGAGGCCTTCATGTCGCCATGGCTGATGCGATGGGCATGCATTTTGCCGAAGATTTCTTTGATGTCGGCGATGACGCCTTCGCTATCGGGACTGTCCGCCAGGTAATCGAGACAGAGGCGGCCGTCGACGTACTCGGATATGTAATAGGAGCGTCCCCGCAACGGGCCCAGCCTGTTTTCAATCATGGCCACCGGCCGAGCGGTGCAGATGCCGATGTCTATGAACCGGTGGGCAAACCTCCAACATCGCGCAGCGCGGGTGGGGCGCACGGATCTTCGCACGAAGTGCCATGGGTTCTTGGTGTTGAAGCGTTTTATGACGAATTGTTGATCGCCCCCGGTTACCCGGGATACCGTCGTTGTGCGATCGTGCTTATAGCGGGTTCCAGCTCCGTTTTCGGACAGAAAATCATCGGGGCCGGCGAGCAGGGAGCGCAACAAGGGTGAATCGTACTGCTCGTGGTAGATGGCTAACTGCGCTAGGCGGCTTCGTGTGATCACGGCGTCATTGTGTCGGTGGCCGGCTCTGCATCTGAGGCGGCGAGGCGTGTATCCGGGTCATGGCATTCAGTGTGGCGCCGTTGTGGAGACCGCCGCCTGCCTTTTGGCGGACGAGACTGCGATATGCGTTTTGTGGCGCTCTTGTTCGTACAGGTTCAGCGCCCGGCGTTCAACACGATGCCAGAACTGTTGATTGTCGCTGAGCGCATCGCGTAACGGTTTTCCGTCATAGGCCGTTATGAATCGGAACAAATCCCTCCGCGTCAAACCGATATCCATGCTCGAGTAATACAAGCCGGCAATGTCCTTGATCAACCAGCGTTTCGGTGTGCGCCGTCTCAGTTGCATACGATGCAGGTCGATGACGTAGACCTTGGATCGATCCGGCGCCGGGCCTTGCGAATCAGCGCCGATCTCCAACAGCAGGTGGCACAGATACAAATCGCGGTGATTGGCGCCGCTGCCATGCATAGCGCGCGCAATGCGCGCGGTTTCTCTGATCAACCATCGCTTGAAGCGTTGCTGCGCAGGAGTCTGCGGTGGATTTTCTTGCCACTGACTACAGTATTCCTCCAGGGACACGGTCGCCGGAACTTCCTCGGTGACGATGAACGAGCGTCTGCGAGCGGGATTGCCGCCCGAGTTCCCATAAGCGACGACGTGCATCGTATCGATGTCCAGCCGCTGCAGCAGATGGACTCCGAGCCACTCATTATCCGCGCCGGTCACCGGCATGCGGAAACATAGCAAATTCCTGGCGATTTCCCGCCACCCCACCCCGCTGTGCGCTTTCAGGAAATAAGCCTTCCCGCGCCGCGTGAACCGCAGCGTTTGACGCCCCGGCGCCCGCCGATACACCTCCCCGGAGATGCCCATCACATCTTCGAAATCATCCGCACCGTCCAACGCCTTGCGGAAATCGTCATGCAACCAGAGCATAGCCGGCTTGCCCCGGCGGCCCTCGGACGCCGCGGTCTCGGCGGCACGGTCCCGGGTCCACCGCTCCATCATGTCAACCGCGCGGTCGGGCATGGTGTACAACTCGGCGTTGTTGCGATACGCCAGTCCGTTGTTTTTCCACGCGGCGCGTTGGTCGCTGATCAACATCTCCGCGAGCGCTTGGTTCAGATCTTGTTGCGAAAAAGGCGACGCCAGCACGCGCCCCGCCTGCGCGGCCGTTACATGTGGCGCATAGCCGCACACATCCGTGGTCAACACCGGAAGCCCGGCGGTAATTGCTTCGAGCAGGATCAAACCCGTGTTTTCCCAGTAGGCAGGGTGAATGAGCAGGTCCCCGGCACATAACAGCTCGGGTACGTCGGAACGGCCGCCCAGAAAACGCACGTTTTCGAGAACGCTTAAGCTTCGCGCCAGGCGCCGAAACGGTTTGGCGTTGTCCTGTCCGACAACGAGCAGTCGGCTACGCTTGAGTTGATCCGCCGGTAGTCCCGCCAGCGCCTCGATGGCGCGATCCAGTCCTTTGGTCTTGAATCCGGAGCCGACAAATAAAATCAGAAACGTGTGACCGCCGATGCCCAGCTCGCGGCGAACCCGGTCCACCGTCTGTGAGCTGCAATCGCGGAGTCGGCGCCGGTCCAGAGCCGGAGGCAACTGGGCGAAGCGGTTATCTGCTGTTGCATACAACTGTTGATAAACAGTCCGCTCGCGGTCTGAAAGACACAGGATTTTGGTAGCGCTGTCAGGCCCGAATACCGAACGTTCGAACTTTTGATAATGCAGATAGCGCGGGGTCAACCGATATGCGGAACCGTGCCGGATTCGCGCTCGTCCCGCATAGCAAAAATCAGCCGCGTAATAGATATCGAGCCCCGGCATTTTGTTGAATCCAACCACGGCGTCATAGGAATCCGCGGCCAGCCGGTTATGAAGCCTGCGATGATAACTCGCCGCCCGTGCGTGATTGGTCAGTCCCGCGGTGGGGATGATCTCCACCGCCACGTCGTCGGGAATCGGGCCCTGCCATTCTCTGCAAAACACCGCCACTGCGTGGCCGCGTCGATTGCACTCGTCGATAATGCGCAGCATGTCGCGGGACAATCCGCTGTAGGGGAAGTGTTTGTAGACGCAGAGCGCGAAGCGCATGGTGTCATCCGCTCTGGGTCCGGTTCCGGTGCTGCCGTTGAAGCGCCGCCAGTCCCGCCTCCCATTGGTAGGCCGTGTCGCAGATGAGTTCCAGTTCGTCGTAGTCGGGCCGCCAGTGCAGCACCTCGTCAATTCTGGTCTTGTCGGCGATCAGAACCGGGGGGTCACCGGCCCGGCGCGGGGCCTCCGTCAGATTCAGTGTGACCTTGCTCACCTTCTGCACGGCATCCAGGACCTGCCGCACACTGAAACCGCGCCCGTAGCCGCAGTTCAAGGTCTGGGACGCGCCACCGTCCCGCAGGAATTCGAGGGCGGCCACATGCGCCTTGGCGAGATCCTCTACGTGGATGTAGTCGCGTATACAAGTACCGTCCTCGGTGTCGTAATCGGTGCCGAAAATGGCGACTTGTTCGCGTTTACCGCAAGCCGCCTCGCAGGCGACCTTGATCAAATGTGTGGCGTCCGGTGTCGCCTGCCCGAGCGTACCATCCACGGCCGCTCCCGCAACGTTGAAATAGCGTAACGCCACGTATTTAAAGCGTTGATCGGCGGGCTTGTTATTGATGCGGTCGCTGTTACTGAGATCTTGCAGCATCCACTCGGTTGTCAACTTCGAGAAACCGTAAGGGTTGATCGGTGCGGTGTCCGCGTGCTCATCGACGGGCAAGCGCCTGGGGATGCCGTAGACGGCGGCGCTGGATGAAAAAATGAAATGGCGTATCCCGACGTCGCGGCATGCCTCTAGCAGATGGTAGGAGGCCAGAACATTGTTCCCATAGTACTTGGCGGGATCGCTGACCGACTCCGGCACTACGATATGCCCGGCGAAATGGATCACCGCATCGACGTCATAGTCGCGCATGACCCGACCCACCGATTCGCGATCGCCGGCATCGAGCTCAATGAAGACTGCATCGTCAGATACCGCCCATTTGTTGCCGGAATAGAGATTATCGACCACCACGACGCGATTCCCCGCGCGGAGCAATTGGCGTGTCGTGTGGGAGCCGATGTAGCCGGCACCGCCAGTGACCAATACGGTTTGCGGCATAGACCTAGTTCTTTGTTTTGAGGTTGGCCCGAAGTGTACCCCACACCCTGGCAGGTGGCACGGTCGCGTAACATGCCGGCGTCACCGCTGCGGCGCCGGAATAACCGCAGCGGCGGGACAAGCACGGGGCGCAGGCAAAGTCGGCGACCAGATGATGTTGTTGCGCCGCCCGGGTTCCGGTGAGTCGTGGGTCGGTGGCGCCGTAGATCGATACGCACGGGACAGTGAGCGCGGCCGCCAGGTGGCCGAGGCCGGTATCCACGGCGACGGCGCCCGCCGCCCCGGCGATCACGCCGGCGAGTCCGGACAGGTCCAGGTCGGGCAAGACGCGCGCCCGTTTGTTATCGGCGGCCAGCCGTTCGGCGCGCGCCCTCTCGGCTGAGTTTCCGGATGGCAACAGGACCATCCGACCGTCGCGATTGGCAAGCTGTATCAATTCCCGCCAGTAATTCTCCGGCCACAGCTTGCTCGGCCAAGTCGTGCCGTGCAGAAACACCAGATAGCTTCGATCCGACTCAACCGCCTCTGAACACAGACGTTCGATGCAAATGCCATAGTCGACATCGGACCGTGGTAGTGGATACTGCAACGCCGCGGCAAACAGCTGCCGCAACCGGTCGATGGCGTGTTGCCGGCGGTCGATGCTGATGCGGTGACGATACAAGCACGCAGCGAGGGGTTCGCGCGCGCTGTCGCGCGCAAGTCCGTAACGACTGCCGCGCGCGATGCCGGCTACGATGGCGCTCTTGATCAGTCCTTGCGCATCCAGCACCACGTCGTAGCGGCGGCCGCGCAGTTCGCTCCACAGGCCGCGGCCATCGCGAAACAGTGCCCAGGGCCGGCGACGCCAGCGCCGGCTCGCCAGCGCGATGGTGCGGTCGACCGCCGGATGCCAGCCGGGGATGTCTGTCAACGACTCCTCAACCACCCAGTCAAAACGAATTTCCGGCCGGGCCGCAGCGGCGTCTGTCAACGCCGGCAGCGCGTGCACGACGTCGCCGAGCGAGCTGGTTTTAACCAGGAGAACCCTCATCGCCCCTGGGGCTGGCTGCCGGTGGCCTGGTATTCGTCCGCGATGAGCCGCTCCGCGGCGGCCGTCACCTGCTCGGGCTTGAGGTCGCGCAGGCACTTGAGGTGGCCCAGCGGGCAGCGGCGTTTGAAGCACGGGCTGCAATCCAGATTCAGTGTCGCCACGCTGCAGTTGCGCGACAGCGGCGGCGTCATCGAAGGATCCGACGACCCATAGACCGCGACCAATGGGCGGCCGAGTGCGGCGGCGACGTGCATCAGACCCGAGTCATTGGAGATCACCAGGCGGGCGAGCGACATCAAATCGATAGCCTGCGCCAGGCTGGTCTTGGCCGCCAGATTGACGCACCGGTCGGCGCAAAGCGACGCAATCTGCGCGGCCGCCGGCGCGTCCTTGTCCGACCCCAGCAGCCAAACGTCCCAGTCTCGTGACAGATATCGACGCGCAACTTGGGCGAAGTGCTCCACCGGCCACTGCTTGGCGGGACCGAATTCGGCTCCCGGGCACAGCGCCAGAATCGGTCGTTCCGGCGCCGCGAGTCCCATGGCCGTCAAAGCTGCCTCGACCCCGCTATCTTCAACCGCCAACGCGGGCGCCGGGATCGATGCCGGTGACGGAGCAGTTCGACCGCTGGGGCCCGACAAGGCGACGAAACGTTGTACGGTCATCGGCGAACGATGACGATCCAGACGACGGATATCGTTGATCAGCCCCCAGCGCTGCTCGCCGAGATACCCGGTGCGCCGTGGTATGCGCGCCCAGAACGGCACCAACGCCGATTTCCATGAATTTGGCAGCACGATCGCCCATTGATAACCGCAACCGCGCAAGCGGCCTGCCAACTGAATCCGTTGGCGCAGGTCGGCCCGCCGGTGGCGAAACGGCGCGTCCACCACCTCATGCACTTCGGGCATGCGCTGCAGCAGCGGCGCGGACCACGACGGCGCCAACACGTCGATTCGCGCCTGGGGGACTGTTTGCTTCAAGGTCTTGAACAGGCTTTGTGCCATCACCATGTCGCCGACCCACGAAGGGCCGACCACCAGAACGCGAAAATCGGGGGTGGCCATGTTCACCGCTTATGCGAGCCCGGGGACTGCACGGTGGGTCGCTCGTCTATAGGTAGGTCAACCAATCCTGATGCAGTTCGCGACGCCCATACACGGTGTCGAAATACAGGGTTTGCAGTTGTTCGGTAACCGGTCCGCGGGCACCGTCTCCGATCGGCCGATCATCCAATTCCCGGATCGGGGTCACTTCCGCAGCGGTGCCGGTGAAAAACGCCTCATCGGCCACATAAATCTCATCCCGGGTGATACGCTTCTCCTCCACCTCCAGCCCCAACTCGGCAATCAATTGCACGATCGTGTCCCGGGTGATGCCTTCCAGCGCCGAGGCCAAGTCGGGAGTCAGGATTCTCCCGTCCCGCACGATGAAGATATTTTCGCCGCTGCCTTCGGCGACGAATCCCTGGAGATCCAGCAGCAATGCCTCGTCGTATCCGGCTTTTGAGACTTCCTGTAGCGCGAGGATAGAGTTGTAATAATGGCCATTGGCTTTCGCCTTGCACAGTGTGCTGTTGATGTGGTGGCGCGAAAATGATGACGTCTTGACCCGAATCCCCTTGGTGAGGCCTTCATCCCCCAGGTATGCCCCCCACTCCCAGCCGGCCACTGCCACATGAACGCGAAGATTGCCGGCGTGCAGCCCCATGCCCTCTGATCCATAGAACACGATCGGCCGAATGTAGGCGCTGGCCAGGTCGTTCTTCTGTACCACGGTTTTCTGCGCTTCATTCAATGTGTCCTTGTCGAAAGGCAAACGCATTCCCATAATATGGGCGGACCGGAACAGGCGGTCGGTATGGTCCTGCAAGCGGAAGATGGCGGTGCCTTTTTCGGTTTTATAGGCGCGTACACCCTCGAATACCCCGAGGCCGTAATGGAGCGTATGGGTGAGTATATGTACCGTGGCATCGCGCCATGGAATCAATTCACCATCCATCCAGATAACGCCATCGCGGTCGGCAAATGTCATAGTCTTAACTCCTACTTTCGTTGCAGCCGACCCGGTGTCATGCTGATTCCTGTTGGAATATTCGCTGCCACAAATCAGCCACCACGCGGCGGGTATCGGCCAATTCATCCCCGCTCACCAGAGGTTCCTCCTCCGCGAGCTTCAGGCGATGCTCCGTCGCCAGGTAACTGCGGTACCCGTCAGCCAGAATCCGATGGTCGGCTTGACTGATCAGGCCTGCGGCTTCCAGCGCTTCGAGTATCTCGAGACTGTTTCTCGGAACGGTCAGGTCAGGGTGCGTATGGGCCCAACGAAGGACGTAATATTGGACTATAAACTCAATGTCAACTATTCCGCCTTTTCCCTGTTTCAGGTCGAAAGCTTTATTGTCGCTGCGATCCCGGGCATCCACCATCTTTTGCCGCATCTCGCGGATGTCGCGCTGTAATGCCGCTGGGTCCCGAGCCTGAGCCAACACCTCGAAGCGGATCGCCTCAAAACGGTGTTTCAGCTCGTCGCTGCCGTTGACCATACGTGCTCGCACCACGGCTTGATGCTCCCAAGTCCAGGCGCGTTCCAGCTGGTAGCTTCGGTAAGCGTCCAACGACGTGACCAGCGGTCCGGAACGGCCGCTCGGCCGCAGCCGGGTATCGATCTCGTAAATCACCCCCGACGGGGTTCGCGTAGTGAGCATGTGAACGATGCGCTGTCCCAGCCGGCCGTAGTACTGCTGGTTCGGCAGGCTGCGGTCACCACCCTGGGTGACACCGTTGAGCGCGGCGCCATGATGCAGGAAAACCAGATCGAGATCGGAGTGGTAGCCGAGTTCGAGGCTGCCGAGTTTACCGTAGGCGACGATGCCGAATTCCGGTTGCCTGTCTGCATCCCCCGCGCCCGGATCGCCATATTTGGTCCGCAATCCGGTTTCAGCCAGCTCTACCACGGTATCGAGCATCGTCTCGGCGATGGTGCAAAGCTGGCGGGCCACATCCGTGGTGTTGCTGTATTTGAGAACGTCGGCCGCCGCCACTTTCAAAGTCTGCGCCTGACGAATCTCGCGCAGCACCTCCATCTGGCTCTCGAGGTCGTCAGTAATCGGAGCCAGCCGCTGACGTATCTCCGCTACCAGCCCATCAGTGGTAACCGGCGAGGAAGTCGCGATCGGATCCAGCAGCTCGTCCAGCAGCAGGGGGTAACGGCTGATCCAGTTGCTGATCCATGCGCTCGCCGCGCTGAGTTTTATCAATTGCGACAGCGCCAGGGGGTTTTCAACCAGTAGCATTAGATAAGCAGATCGGCGGCCGATGGTCTCGACCAGCCGCAGCAGGCGCTGCAGTGTGGCGTTCGGATTATTTGTCGCCGCCGCCTGGTGAATCAATAACGGCATGAGCCGGTCCACGCGTTCGCGCCCGTAGTGGGAATGCGCGTGATATGCCTTGCTGTGTCGAAACGCATGTAGAAGGTCCAGCGCGGACTTCGGATCCGTGTATCCGCTGGTCGCCAGGGTCTGCAGCGCGACCTCCTCCCCCGCCGTTGCCAACCAGATATCCTGCATCGAGGTGAGCGCCGGTTGCGGTTCACCGCCGCTGGCGAAAACCTGACGAAAATGAGTGTGCACCGACTGCATGACTTCGTGGATATTATGTTCGCATGCCGGCCAGTCGCTGGAGCCGGTGACGAATGCCAATCGCGCCTGCTCGTAGTCTCCTCGCGGCAGCATGTGAGTTTGTTTATCGTCCATCATCTGTAATCGGTGCTCGAGCCTGCGCAAAAACACATAGGCCAGTTTCAGCTCCTCCACTACTGCCGCGTCCAGCGCTCCAATGCCGGCCAGTTGGTCCAGCGCCTCGAACAGCCGGTTCGACTGCAGACCGGGCTCGCGTCCGCCACGGATCAGTTGAAAACTCTGCGCGATGAATTCGATCTCGCGGATTCCGCCTTGCCCGAGTTTGATATTGCCTGCGATTTCCTTGCGCTCCAGTTCGCGCTCGATCAGCGCCTTCATTTCACGGATTGATTCAAACGCGCCGTAATCCAGATATTTGCGATAAATGAATGGGCGCAACCGCGCCAAAAGCTGTTCCCCCGCGCTGCGTTCGCCGGCGACCACCCGAGCCTTGGTTAATGCATAGCGCTCCCAGCCGCGGCCATGGGTTTGGTAGTAGTTTTCGGTAGCGTCAAACGACAAAGCCAGCGGACCGCTGCGACCATTGGGGCGCAGCCGCATATCGACACGAAACACGTACCCGTCCTCGGTCCTGGTTTCCAATACCGAAATCAGTTCGCGGCCGAGCTTGGTGAAAAACTGGTGGTTGCTCATCGGCCGCGGAGCATCGGTATCGCCGTCTGACCCGTAGGCAAAAATCAGGTCGATGTCAGAGGAGAAATTGAGCTCGCCGCCACCGAGTTTGCCCAGTCCCAGCACGATGAATGGTACCGGGTGTTCGTGGGACTTGTCGCGGGGCGTGCCCCGCGACTCGCACATCCAGCGATAAGTGTGCCGCAACGCCCGTTGGACGCAACAGTCGGCCAGCTCCGTCATTAACGCCATGACCTCATCCAGGCTGGCGCTACCCGCCAAGTCGCGCCATGCGATGCGTACCGACTCACGCAAGCGGAACTTGCGCAGCACGCGCTGCAGTGTGTCCTTGTCCGCGATATGCTCGAATTCCGTGTCGGCCCGTTGCAGCAGCTCTCCCGTCGCGTAGGCGCGGTCGAGGTCTCCGCTTTCAATCAGCTCAATAAGCAGCGCCGGTTTTTGCACGCAGGTCTTGGCAATGAAGTCACTGCCCGCCCACACTCCCAGCATCTGCCGCTGCCGCGTTTCGTCCATGGACGGCGCGACCGCCTGTTCCCCGGCGGCGCTGTGGAAGTCCTGCCAATATTGCATCAAACGCCCGTGCACGGCATCGGGGATGCCATCCAATCCGGGCGCAGCGGCCGCCGTCGGCGATGTCTCATTCATAACGCCGCAAAACTCTTCTGTTGGTGGGTATAATCAGCCAAGGTCAATGATTTCACAGACATGATACCGCTCATCGACGCCAAGCTCGAAGAATACGCGATTGCCCACTCCCGCGCGCCCTCATCGTTGCTGCGCGAGTTGCAGGAGTACACCCACCAGCATTGCGATAACCCGCAAATGGTCACCGGACCCCTCGAAGGCGCATTCTTGCGCATGCTGGTGCAGCTCGTCGATGCACGCCGGATATTGGAAATCGGCATGTTTACCGGTTATTCGACGCTGGCCATGGCCGAAGCGCTGCCCGAGGACGGTGAGCTGATCAGCTGCGAGCTGGACCGCGATCACTGCGCGATTGCGAAATCTTTTTTTGACCGCAGCCCCCACGGCGGCAAGATAAGTGTCGTGCTGGGGCCGGCGCTTGATAGCCTGGAGACGATGGATGGGCCCTTCGACCTGGTGTTTCTCGATGCCGACAAGGAAAACTACGTCCATTATTACGAGAAAACCCTGGCATTGCTGCGCTCCGGAGGATTGCTGGTTGCCGATAACACCTTGTGGTCGGGGCGGGTCGTGGACCCGAAAAAACACACCGATCGCGCCCTGGCGGCGTTCAACCGTCAGGTGCAGCAGGACGATCGCGTGGAAAACGTGTTGCTAACCGTGCGCGACGGCATGATGCTGGTCCGCAAGAACCCGTGATCGCAACCGGTCCCCCAATTCCTGGCACATAACGTCCCTCTCGATCGCGCTTGTTAGGTTTTATTCTTTTGATTGTACATATTTTAATATTTCAACAACTTGCTCTGGTGTGGTAGCCCATGCCATGGCCGACGCATCGACTTCCTTGAGCGGGTGCACTATATCCTCGTTATGAAGTGTAATATAGGGCTTCCCCAGCGCAGCGCAATAACCAGCATCATAAGCTGCATTCCACTGTTTATACTTATCTCCGAAACGCACAACAGCGACGTCACATTTTTCAATAAGCGTTTTAGTTCGTATTGCATTAACCTTCGCTGACTTGTGATCACGCCAAAAGCTATTATCTTCCGCACCAAGCAGATCACCTGCGCTGTCACTAGCATTGTGATCTGTCACAGCTGACGTAAACACTATAGACAAGCCTTGCTGTTCACATCCTTTCTTTAGCCGTTTTCTCCAGTCAGTGTGTATTTCACCAGAGAGGTATACTTTTAACTCCATCTTTTTTCCTATACTAATTGAATAATATGATGTTGACGTTTTAGAACCTAACGCCAGCAATGAGGGGCTTGCCGTAGCGGCGAGAGGCTTGTGCTAGCTGTAGCGTACAGCACAAACGACGCTGCGGTAGGCAAGTCCCTCTCAATTACCATTGTTATGTTTCGTTTTTATAGCCATTTATACATCACCAATGCATCAACATAGCCTTTTACTGGATGTTTAAATGCCCCTGGTAATTGGCCTACCGTTTCAAAACCCAGTTTTTTCCATAATCGAATTGCCCCTTCGTTTGTTGAAGCAACAAAATTAAACTGCATTGCTTTATAACCAAGCTCTTTTGCTATTTGTTGGGAGTGCTCACACATCGATGAAGCCAGACCTCGGCCTCTTGCAAGAGAAGAAACCATATACCCGCAATTACAGACGTGGTCTCCAGGCCCTAGCTGATTAGTTTTTATGTAATACGTCCCTAATATTCTTCCATCTTCTTCTGCAACAAAGGTTTTTCTAGGGGCATCTATCCAAGTTTTTTTGGCTTCACTTTTACTGATGTTTTCTGGATATGCGTAAGTATCGCCAGCTTTCGCTATCTCATGAAAGATAGGCCATATCTCTCCAAAATCACTTTCTGTAACTTCCCTGATATTCATTTATATCTCAGTACTCAAGAAATAACGCTCGGGTTCAGCGGCGGGTGCAGCACGTCCGCTGCAACCCGTTGCTATGCATGCGTATTACGCTTCAATTTTTCCTAGTTCTAAAGCTTGCTTTATACAGCGTATGATTTCAGCGCTGATTTCTTCGTTCATTGCCAACCCAGATCCTTTCAGCAACCTAGAAAGGTCCTTTAGAGTAGCAATTTTGTTTGCGTTGTCATCTCGCAGAACGGCGACCCACTCGTTCATGTAATTCATTTTCGGCTTCGGTGGGAAACCCGGCTCGAAACCAACAGCGCAACCATTATAATGGTCGTGCCATCCAAGACGATGAATCTTTAAAACAACTCCACCAAAGCCAGGATTTGCTGGTTTCATGTCTACAGTAAAAGTCTTCAAAATATCAGCGTCAAATTTCTCGCGCTTAAATAGTGCTTTGAACTCGGACCACATACCTAGTAGACCCTAACGTTCTAGCTCAGCGGCAAAGGCAAACTGGCGTGACTTTTGCGACAGCAAAAGGCATGACAGGTTGACGTTGTCCGTCTGCAGCGCTTTGTTATGAGGCTTTCCTCCAATGCAAAGACAGCTTCCGTTTGGATTGTGCACAATCTCTAAGGTAGAGATTAATCAAACTCTGATATGGAATGCCCATCTCTTCCGACAAGTCCTTAAAGTAATCAATCGTCGGTTCCTCAATTCGAATAGTTATTTGTTTCTTAAGCGCCTTTGCATAGGGATTCTTTCGCGACTTAGAAAAATCATACTCTTTTCTCATCTTCACACCTTACTTCGATAGAAGTGTTGCTCTCGCCGATTCGCCCTCCGTGCAGAGATAATCCTTATTACCGATTCGCTTTTCCGGTATGTATGGGGCACCACTAGGACTCGTAAATTGTTGCTCAGCCCCATAAGAATGAATCGATCCTCGCTTTTCGAATGATCTGGATCGTCAAGTAATCTACCGTTCTCATCCCAGAACACGGTCTGAGCTTCTTCGAACGAGACGCGATGTTTACGTTTATTCGCGCGATTCTTAGACTCATCCCACTCAAACCGGATACGCGCCATAGACTACATTATAATTATGGTGTAATTACGTGTCTACAGCCTCACAACGATTTAGCTCAGCGGCAAAGACAAGCTGGCGTGACTTTTGCGGCAGCAAAAGGCATGACAGGTTGACTTTGTCCGACTGGAGCGTCTTGTTATGTGCGCCCCA
>CAMYKW010000008.1:85156-86282 GCA_947259175.1 uncultured Gammaproteobacteria bacterium
TTAATTTCTGAATGGTGAACGAAGAGATCTTTTCCTCCATCTTCGGGCGTGATGAAACCATATCCTTTAGCAGCATTGAACCACTTAACTGTACCTTTACTCATTTCGAATTTCTCAATCTTAATGGTGAATAATAATTATTATTCCACATTCGAATTCACCTTTTCGAAGTAGAAGTAGAATTTTGCTACACAGCCACATAACGATTTAGCTCAGCGGCAAAGGCAAGCTGGCGTGACTTTTGCGCAAGCAAAAGACAGGACAGGTTGACTTTGTCCGTCTGCAGCGCTTTGTTAGGCATATCGAAATAATTAGTAAGCCGCTCATCTTTCGTTCCACCAAACTTTGAACTCTGGATCCTGACTTGGCAAATATGGGTCCTTTGGAATACGTCTTTCCTTTAAGATATTTGGAACCTTGCCGTATTGTTTCTCATACCAATCGACCATGTCTTGGCGTACTGTTGCCCAATAGAATGGTTTGTAGCCTGAGCGGTCAAAGCGCTCTTTTGCGCAAACTTTCAGAATTGCCGCTTTCAATTGCGCGCGGGGAAATCGCATCCAGAAGTAACGACGATGAAAACGGGGATTCCGGAGCATTTGATTATGCTTCTTAAAATCGATTTCCATTGCCTAACGTTCTAGCTCAGCGGCGAAGGCAAGCTGGCGTGGCATTTGCGAACGCAAAAGGCATGACAGATTGACTTTGTCCGACTGGAGCGCTTTGTTATATGACTTATCATTTGTTATGACTCGGACCGAAAATACTTTTTTTGGAATTCCTGAGCCTTTTCTAGACCCTCCTCTGTAACAATGACCGATTTTGCTTTTCCTACGGGATTACCGATCCATCCTCGTTTATACAAAAGATCCATCACATCCCAATCAATTCCTTTCCAAGCTCGTGTACCCAACTTGTCCGTCTCGGCACTCAGACAAAGTATAGCTAGAGCGATCTCAGCTAGTTTTTCTTCATCCGTATTTTCAGGAATAGGCATGTTTATTTCCTGTATACGCCCGCAGTCATATAACGATTTAGCTCAGCGGCAAAGACAGGCTGGCGTGGCCTTTGCGAACGCAAAGGGCATGACAGGTTGACTTTGTCCGTCTGGAGCGCTTTGTTAGGC
>CAMYKW010000009.1 GCA_947259175.1 uncultured Gammaproteobacteria bacterium
ATCAAGGGACACTACTACCAATAGAATCGATGCCAAATATCGCATAGTCGCCGCGTTTAGACTCCTAACGATCTAGCTCAGCGGCAAAGGCAAGCTGGCGTGGCTTTTGCGACAGCAAAAGGCATGACAGATTGACTTTGTCCGTCTGGAGCGCTTTGTTAGGTTGCACTTGTAAATTCAAACCGGTAGTTCTCGACAAACCGGAACTCTGAATCTCGCATCATCGCTAAGTCTACCTCCATTTCTCCGGGCTCAGCATCGACATAGCCCTTTTCGCCCCAAGCGTCAATTACATCGACTTTAAAGCCATTTTCTACTAGATCCCTTACGACGCGGATAAAATTCCGTGTTGCCTCTAGCTCATCAGGCTCTTCGGGAAACCAATCGACCGCTTCTCCGAAACCTAACTCGGGACTATGTAAGTGACGAAACGTGCAACTGCACTCAGATTTAGAGCCTACGTACCACCGCTGAGGGTGCGCGAGGTTATCAACTTCAGGCACGTCGGGCACGTCCCGGCTGAATCGAACCAATTCGTCGTTCGAAGAGGTTAAATCGCCACCGTAATCAGTACTTAGAAGTAAGACGTAGCACATAGCTCGAGAGCAACCTAACTAAATGTATCTAACCTAAATGTTAATATTGAAACCCGATTTTTGGGCTAGATTTTGTGTTGGTGGCCCTTAAAACAACATGTTAGATGCGGAAGTTGTAATAAAATCTTGGAATTCATCCCGCAGAGGCTTCGTGTCGTGAACATTCCTGCCTTTCGAGCTCGTTCATTCATTCCGGTGCGCTTACATTCACAGTATCCGCGCCGGTTTCGACGATGTCCAGTGTGCGCGACGTCGTGGTTTTTGCGTTCTGTGAGAACGCATGCGGTTCACGGGTAATCGAACTTTGCGGCCGTATGCCGAACGGCTCGGCTGCGCACGGGCTTAGATCGCGCCACGGGACGGTCGGTGGCAAAAATACCCTACCACCAAGTTGCCCGATGCCGACGGGGCAGCGCTCGAAGCGTCGGCTTGTTGCGTGGTTGCTACGACGGGCTCGACTGTATCGAGGCGAAACCCGCTACCGGTTGAAACCGCCGGGATCCAAAGCCACTGTGTACGCCGGACCCTTGTCGGAATGTGCTCAGGGGCTACCGGTGCCAGGTATCGATGCTTCGCGAAGTCTGTAGGAATCGTGTCATCCCGCGACTTGAACGCGCCGCTCGGCGTTCCAATCTCGCTGCGTGGTCCGCTGCCCTCGTCGTGGCGCCGGAAGCGAAAGCCAGCCGTGGAGCCGGATTTTGGGTTGCATGGATTCGGCTGCGGAAGTGGTATGATTGGGCACGGGAACTTCGCGAACCTTTCCTTTTCGAATACTGTCCACGAATCATATTTCATTCTCACGCATGGATTTTCGTACCGTACTCGCAGCCGCGGTGTTGATGCTGCTGACCGCGCCGTCATGGGCGCAGGCCAAAAAATCAGCGCCCGCGGGACCGCCACCCGCCCTGGTGAAGGTCGCTGCGGCCGAACAGATACGAATGGCGCCGACGGTATGGTTGCCGGGATCCGTCGTCAGCCGCGACGATGCGCGTATCGCGGCGGAAGTGGACGGCCGGCTGGTAAGCGTGGCAGAGGTAGGAACCCGCGCCGAGACGGGCGATCCGCTGGCGCGTATCGACGAAACCGAGCTGAAGATTCTGAAGACCGAGGCCGAGGCGGTGGTGCTGCGCGAACGCGCGAAATTGCAGTATGCCGAACAGGAACTCGTGCGCCTCAAGAGCCTCGCCGGCAAGGGTCTGGTCACCAAGAGCAGACTGGATCAGGCGCGCGCGGAACGGGACGCGGCCCGTGGGGAGTGGAAGGTTGCAAAAGCGCGCCTGGACGGCGCCCAGGACCGCCTGAACGACACCGTCATAGCCGCTCCGTTTTCAGGCGTGGTCGCGGAGCGTTATCGATCCTTGGGTGAGCGGGTGAGCGCGGGTGACGAAGTGGTGCGCCTGGTCAGCCCCGAGTCATTGGAGACCCGGGTGCGCATTCCACCCGCGAGCCTGCCCCATGTCACCCTGGGCACCGAGGTGCGGGTGCTTGCGAATCCCTCGCAGACCATCGCTAAAGTGCGTTCCGTGGTGCCGGTGGGAGACGATCGCTCGCGGCTGTATGACGTTCGCCTGGCTTTGGTGGACGCGCACTGGCCGGCCGGCACCACGGTTCGCGTGGCGGTGCCGACGGCGAAACCCAGACAGGTGATCGCCGTGCCCCGCGATGCGCTGGTGCTGCGGCCCACCGGCATATCGGTGTTCCGCGCCGGTGAAGACGGTAAGGCCGAGCTGGTGCGTGTGCAAACCGGACTCGCCGAGGGGGAGATGATCGAGGTGATTGGAGACATCAAGCCGGGCGATCGGGTGATCACCCGTGGCGGCGAATTGCTGCGCCCCGGGCAGGCGCTGAACATTATGCCGGACCGGACGGTGAATTGATCTTATGAGCCCGACACGCCTGGCGCTGTCCAACCCGGTTGCGGTCGTGGTCGCGGTACTGTTGGTGCTGTTGTTCGGATCAATCAGCCTGTCGCGGCTGCCGGTGCAATTGACCCCCAACATAGAGAAGCCGGAGATCACCATCCGCCAGACCTGGCGCGCGGCGGCGCCGGAGGAGGTCGAGGCGGACCTGGTCGAGGCCCAGGAGGAAGTATTCCGCGGCCTGCCGGGGGTGACCAAGATCGTGTCCAAGGCCAGCCGTGGCCAGTCCGAGATCACCTTGACCTTCGATGTCGATACCAGCCTGGAGCGCAATCTGCTCGAGGTCCTCAACCGGCTGAACCGCGTGGCCAGTTATCCGGAGGACGCGGACGAGCCGGTGATCAGCGCGGTGGGTGGCGACAGCCGCGCGATTGCATGGTTCATCATCAAGGCGGTGCCGGGCAATCCGCGTCCTATCGACAGCTACCAGGACTTTATCGAAGAGGTGGTGCAGTCGCGGTTCGAACGCGTGCCCGGTGTGGCGCTGTCCCAGGTGTACGGCGGGCGGGACACGGAGATTCGCATCACCTTCGATCCGTATCGCGCTGCGAGTCTGGGCGTGGAGCTGCCCAGGGCGGCGCGGCTCGCCGGCAGCAGCAAGGACGCGTCGGGGGGGTTCACCGAGGTCGGTAAACGCCGCTACACGCTGCGTTTTGCGGGCACCTATCCGATCGAGGAACTCGGGGAGATGGTCATTGAATGGCGCCAGGGACGCCCCATCCAACTGCGGGACGTCGCTAAGGTGGAAGCGCGCCTGGTGGATCGCGACAGTTTCGTCGTCACCAACGGCACCGCGTCCATCGCCGTGAACGCCCACCGCGAACAGGGAGTCAACGTGCTGCAGGTGATGGCGGGCCTGCGCAACGCAGTGGCGGAGCTACAGGCGGGACCGTTGCAGCGCGCCGATCTCACTATCGAGCAGGTCTACGACGAGACCACGTATATCGATCGCTCCATCGAGATGCTGCGCAACAACCTGGTGCTGGGCATGATCCTGGCGATCGGGGTGTTGTGGTGGTTTCTGCGCAAGTTCCGCGCCACGTTGATGGTGGCGGTGGCGATTCCGCTGTCTCTGTTCGTGGCGTTCATGCTGATGGACGCCATGGGACGCACCTTGAATGTCATCTCGTTGGCGGGCCTGGCGTTTGCCGTGGGCATGGTGCTGGATGCCAGCATCGTGGTGCTGGAGAACATCCTGCGCCTGCGGGAGCAGGGGGACTCGCCGTCCCAGGCCGCTGAGCGCGGCGCGATTCAGGTGTGGGGTGCGTTGCTGGCCTCGACTGCCACTACGGTGGCGATCTTTTTGCCGGTGGTGTTTCTGGAGAACGAGATCGGCCAATTGTTCGGCGACTTGGCGTTGACCATCACGGTGGCGATCGTCGCGTCACTGGTCATCGCCTTGACCATCATTCCCACCGCCGCCAACCAGTTCATCCGCAGCAAAAACATCGAAGACCCGCACAGCCACTGGTGGGATGCCGGATGCCGAACCGTGATGAGCCTGACCGCCACACCCGGCCGCCGGTGGTTCTGGATCGCGTTGCTGTTGTCGCTGCCGGTGATCATCGCCTACGTGTTGATTCCAAAGGCGGACTATCTCCCGGAGGGTAACCGGAATCTGGTGTTTGCGTTTATCGTTCCGCCGCCCGGCTCGAGCGTCAATTACATCGAGGAAGAGATGGGGCAGATCCTGGAAGATCGGCTGAAACCCTATATGACCGGAGAGAAGGAACCGCAGGTGAGGTACTACTTTTTCGTGACCTTTTCCCGCGGCACCTTCATGGGCGCGCGCACCGAGGATCCGGAGCGCACGGCCGAGCTGGTGGGCGTGGTCAACGAAGTGGTGGCGGGGTTCCCGGATACCATCGCCTTCGCCAGGCGCGCGTCTCTGTTCGGCGGGCTGTCCGGCGGCAACACCGTGGAGGTGGACATCCAGTCGCGCAGCGTGCCGGAGCTGCTGCGCGCCGCGACCGTCGGACTCGGCACGATCGGCAAAGTACTGCCCGGTTCGCGGGTTCGGCCGCTGCCAGGTGTGGTGCTCGCCGAACCGGAGCTGCGTTTGCTGCCTGATGAACGACGCATTGCGGAGGCCGGTTGGGATCGGGGCGTAATGTCATCGGTGATTCGCGCCCTGGGAGACGGCCTGTTCGTTGGTGACTTCTTCGACGGAGAAAAACGGCGCGACATCATCCTGCGCGCGGAACCCTGGGGCACCCCGGAAGAATTGGCGGCCATCCCGCTGGCGACGCCGGACGGCGGCATCGTTCCTGTGGGTGAGCTGGTGCGGGTGACGCGCACCGCCGGACCCAATGAGATTCGCCGCGTGAATCGCCGCCGCACGGTGACCTTGCAGGTGACCCCGCCCGAAGGCATGGCGTTGGAGACCGTGATCGGAACACTTCGCGAACAGGCAGAGCCCGTGATCAGGAATGCGCTGCCCGAGGACGGTGTGATCAGCTATTCGGGTTCCGCGGACAAGCTCGACATCGCGGTGCAAACCATGAGCGGCACGTTTGTTCTGGCGATCGCGATTCTCTATTTGTTGATCAGCGCGCTGTTTCGATCCTTCGTTGACAGCCTGCTGGTTGTCCTGGTCATCCCGCTGGCGACCGTGGGCGGTGTCGCGGCGATTAATCTGGTTAACCTCGTGGTTCCGCAACCGATGGATTTGTTGACCATGATCGGGTTCATCATTCTGCTTGGGCTGGTAGTCAATAACGCCATCCTGCTGGTGCATCAAACCCGCGCCGCCGAGCGCGACGGCGTCCCGCGTCGCCAGGCGGTGGAGCAGGCGGTGCGTGTCCGGCTGCGCCCGATTCTAATGAGTACCCTGACCAGCTTGTTCGGCATGCTGCCGCTGCTGGTGAATCCCGGCGCGGGCAGTGAGCTGTACCGGGGGCTGGCGGCGGTGATCGTCGGTGGTCTCAGCGTGAGCACGATTTTCACCCTAATCCTGCTGCCCAGCCTGTTGCGCCTGGGGGAGACGAGCGCGGGCAGGGAAGCCGTCTCAACGCAACCGGTGGTCTCCTAGCGTTCCCCGGCGGCGGCCGCGCGCCGGTTCCGGGGCCGCGATATCCGCAGGAAATTTCCGTCGCAGGCGGCAATTTGGGACAGTTGCGGTATAATCGCGCGCTATTTTTTACGCATCCGGCGCGGCTGCGCCCGGCGCATTGAGTGACGACGTTTTATTCATCCCCGCCGTTGCCCCGGTAATTCGGTAAATACATGGAAATTTCGATGACTCGTTTGCGGCTTGGCATCGCCATGGTCGCGTTTTGCACGCTGATGCTGGAGCTCAGCCTGGTGCGCGTATTCGACGTGATTCTCACCAGCACCATGGGTTATGCGGTGGTCACCGCGACCGTATTCGCGTTGGGACTGGGAGGAATCTACCTGTACATCTTTCCCGTCGACCGGCAACGGGCGCTGCGCTTGATGTCGCCCTTGTATATCAGTTTCGCGGTCACCACCCTGCTCATTCTGCCGCTGCTCAACACGCTGCCGTTCAAGCTCAATCTGGCCGGTAGCTCCCTGGGGGTGCAGATCGTGTCCTGGATCGCGATGTATATCATCTTGATCGCACCCTTTTTTGTCGCCGGTGTGATCATCTCGTTGATTCTCACCCATTACTCTTCGTATGTGCATTCGCTGTATTTCTTTGACCTCGTGGGGGCGGGCCTCGGCTGCGTACTGGTGATCCCTCTGATCGGCCCCTACGGTCCCGGCGGTATCCAGTTCCTGGTCGCCGGCCTGATATTGCTGGGCGCCGCAGTGTTCACCGAACGCCGCACGGTGACCGTCGCCCTCGTCGTGATCAGCGTACTGCTGTCCGCGTATCCGGCGACCCGGGACAGTTACCTGGAGTTCCGCGGTCACGCCGACAAACGAGGCGTGGATACGTGGATTGAACGCGGTCTGCGGGACTTTGTGCGCTGGGACCCGGTGTCCAAGCTGGACGTATTGGCATCCAGTCCCACGGCATTCAACTTCGCCCTGGACGGTGGCCAACAGGGGTCCTGGCTGCAGCGCTTCGATGGTGATTTCGAAAAGCTGCGCCGGGAAATTGCAGCCAATCCCAACGGTTACTACTTCGGGATTAACTCCGTGGTCCATTATCTTTTGCGCGGCACCCACCCGGAGGTGCTGATTATCGGCGCGGCGGTCGGCGGCGAAACCAAGGCCGCGGTGTTGTTCGGCGCCAAGCGCGTCGACTCCATAGAGCTGGTCAAGGAGATGGTCGAGGTGGCCAAGACGCGTTACGCGGACTACAGCGGCAACGTCTTCAATCACAGCCGGGTCAATTATCTGGTGGGCGAGGGGCGTACGTTTTTACGCGCTTCGGACAATAAATACGACGTCATCCAGATGTTCAGCAATCACACCAGCTCCAGCATCGCGGATGGTTCCGGAGCGGTGGGCGCGGCTTATCTGCAGACCGTCGAGGCTTATGTCGAGTACTTCACTCATCTGGCTGACAACGGCGTCATGCAGATCAATCACCACCTGTTTCCGCGCATGTTGACCGCCGCTGCCGAGGCGTGGCGGCGTACCGGCAGAGAAAAATTTTCGCGGCATGTTCTGGTGCTCGAACGCTGGCATCCGGACACTCTGCCGACGGTGTTGATCAAGATGCAGCCCTGGACGCAGGCCGAGATCGACGATGTCTATCAGTACATGAACCGCGAGCCGCTGGGACCGCCGCTGTTGGAAGCCTATAAACCGTCGCCGCGGATCTATGCCGGGCATCCGTTCGAGTCGCGGTTATATCCCAATCAGGACGTGCTCTCTACGGTGGCGATCAAATTCGGCACCTATCATCAGGCCGGTCTGGATCACGATATCGAGCTGGAGCTGTCGCGCGGTGATCAAGTGCTGTTCAAAGCCCGGATTCCCGGCGCCGAGGTGCAGGACAACCAGGTCTACACGCTGCGCCTGGATCCACCGCTGCGCGGCATCAAACACGAGGCAATTGATGTCGCGCTGCGGACGCAGAATCGGTCGCCGGACAAGGCGTTCTCCGTGTGGTTGAAAGCCAACGGCGACCCACTGATCAGTTTTCGCGGTCAGCCGGTCTCGTTCGTGATCGCGTTTCATCCGCTGGATCCGGCACAGCGTCTGTTGCCGGCGGAGTTTCTGGACGGACCGTTCCCGCAGCGCCTGGCGGCAAAGGCGAATTTCAGGATGGCGCCGGCCACCGACGATAATCCTTATTTCGGCATGATCCGTAACAGAATCGGGTATGTTTCCGCTGCCCGGTCCCCGTACATGGACGGTGGCACTGAATTCTTTCTCAACACCCAGGTGCTGCCGTTTCTATCGTCCGACTGGCTCAATTTGTTTATCGTCGGCGTCATCTCGGTGGCGTTTTCGGTGGTGTTCATCTTCCTGCCGCTGTTTTTTTCCAAGCACGGCCGGGCGCGCTGGCCGGGCATGGCGTCCTACCTCACCTACTTCTCGTGCCTGGGCGCCGGATTCATCATTATCGAGCTGGTGTTTGTCCAGCTGTTCAAGAAACTTATCGGCTTTCCCACCCATACTTACGCGACCGTGATCTTTGCGTTGCTGGTATCGGCGGGGCTCGGCAGCTTGCTGACCAAGCCGTTGCGGATCGCGGAGAAAGGACGGTGGGCGATTGTATTCTCTTTGCTGCTGCTGTTGCTGGTTGTTTTCCTGGCCACCTATGCGGCGGTTTTTCACGTGTTTCTGGCGTATCCGTTGCCGATCCGGATTATTGTCGCGATGCTGATGCTGTTTCCGTTCGGATTGTTGATGGGCATGCCGTTGCCGCTGGCGGTCAACAAGCTGGGGAAGATTGAGCCGGCCGGAATACCCTGGGCGTGGGGAATGAACGGCTTTTTTACCGTATTCGGTGGGTTTTTGTCGGTGATGCTGTCGTTCTTGTTCGGTTTCAGTGTGGTGTTGGGCGTCGGTTTTGTCATCTACGCGCTGGCCTTTTGGATGTTCGCGCGCTTTCACCGCCTACACCCCGTTTGACGCGACGCTCCCCGCGGCAGCCGCCATCGCCACACCATGGAATACCCGCACACTGGGCACTCGTTTTGGTTCCTGGTTCTAATCGCCCTGGCCGCGGCCCTCTATTCATCGGTGGGGCAAGGCGGAGGCTCGGGTTATCTGGCGGTGATGGCGTTGTACGGAGTCGCCCCCGCGCACATGAAACCGGCGGCGCTGGTGATGAACGTGTTCGTCACGTCGATCGTGTGGTACCGGTATTACGCCGGCGGAGAATTCAACTGGCGGTTCTTCTGGCCGTTCGCGGTGACCTCGATCCCCATGGCGTTCGTCGGAGGCGCATTGACGCTGCACGCCGCGGCATATCGCGTGATTGTCGCCCTGGCGCTGATGGTGGCGGCGATACGCATCTTGTGGCGGCCGGTGCACGCGGGTCGCATACGACAGCCCGGCTGGTTCCTCATCGCCGTGATCGGTGGCGTGTTGGGGCTGGTGAGTGGGATTACCGGCGTCGGCGGCGGTATATTCCTGAGCCCCTTGTTGTTGCTGCTCGGCTGGTGCTCGCTGCGCGAGACATTCGCCCTGTCGTCGGGTTTTATCTGGGTCAATTCGGTCGCCGGTATCTCCGGCTACGCGGTTGCCGCGAACCCGTGGCCTCCGGATTTGCCTTGGCTGGTGGCCGCGGCCTTGGCCGGTACCGTCGTGGGTGTGAAAATTCTCGCCGGACGTGGGACGCCGCAGACTCTGCAGCGTATTCTCGGCGTGGTGTTGATGCTTGCCGCGTTGCGTATGCTGATCGCCATATAACGATGCAAGGGTGTTTGAATCTGCCGATTATTCGACAACGATTGGCCGCTTATTCGGCGCAACGGTTGGCGGTGGGTGGGGACCGGCGCGCCGCCGTGGCGATGCTGCTGCGGCAGGCCGATGCATACGCGGAGTTGTTGTTGATCGAACGCGCCCGGCGCCGCGGGGATCCCTGGTCCGGGCAGATGGCGTTCCCCGGCGGCATGGTGGAGTCGTCGGATCGCGATGCACGGGCGGCAGCGGAGCGCGAGACCTGTGAAGAAATCGGCGTGGATCTCACCGCCCATGACTACGTGGGCCGCCTCGACGACATGCAGGGCCGACATCGGGGGCATCCCAGCGGCATTATCGTATCCGCCTATGTATATATGACAGAACCGGACTTTATCCCGCGGCTCAACCACGAAGTGCGCGATGTGCTCTGGGTGCCGTTGACGGTATTTCAGGAACACGGGCGCGTGGTCGAGGTGCGGCATCCGGCTGCGCCGGAAGAAGTTTTCCCCGGCATCCGGGTATCGGAGAATGACGATCAAATCGTGTGGGGCCTGACGCGCCGTTTTCTGGAAAGGTTTTTCCGTCTCCTCGACGCTGATTTCATTGCGTTGGATTAATTGCAGCCATCGGCTTTGGCCGCGCACGGCGACGGTCACGGCATATGGTAAGATGCAAACGATTTCTCGTATACAGAATTAAAATGGAGGCATTCATGGCGCGCACGCTATCGACCATGCTGGAGCTGGGGACGACGGCTCCGGATTTTCGCTTGCACAATAGCAACCCGTCCTTTGGCGGCGAGACGGTTTCCTTATCAGACTTTGCCGACGCCAAGGCGCTACTGGTTGCCTTCATCTGCAATCACTGCCCCTACGTCATCCACATACGCGATAAATTCGTCAGATTTGCCAAGGAGTACCAGGCGAAAGGATTGGCCGTGGTCGCGATCAGCGCCAACGATATATCCACCCATCCCGCGGACGGTCCCGGGAAGATGACCGACACCGCTAGACAGAGCGGATTTACGTTCCCGTATCTGTTCGACGAGACACAAGGTGTGGCGCAGGCCTACCAGGCGGCGTGCACGCCGGATTTCTTTTTATTCGATGCCGAGCGAAAACTTTATTATCGCGGACAATTCGATAAGTCACGTCCGAAAAACAATGAGCCTGTCAATGGAGAGGATCTTCGCGCCGCGGCGGATGCGGCGCTCGCCGGAGCAAGCGCTCCGTCGGAGCAGATTCCGAGCATGGGCTGCAATATCAAGTGGAAGTCCGGCAACGAACCGGTATACGCGGTCAGCGGTTGACGCGGATCGTTCGCCGACCGCGCCGCGACTAGCCGGCGTCGTAGCCCGTTGAGGTCCCCAGGCGGGTTTCCCGCACGGGGCTGAATGCCGCCGCTCCAGAAGGATGTCATGACAGACGAATCCATAGTGTTCTCCATCTTTCTGATCTTCACCGGAGCGGCGGTGACCGCCACCATTGCGTTGTATGCACGCCAGGCGCTGCTCATCGGTTATATCGTCCTGGGCGCCATCACCGGGCCGTGGGGGTTGGGGCTGGTCTCGGATTCTGATCTGATCCGTGATATCGCCCACATAGGAATCATATTTCTGCTGTTCCTGCTGGGTCTGAATCTCTACCCGCAAAAGCTTATTCAACTGCTGCGGGAAACCACGCTGATCACCATAGCCACGTCCGTTGCGTTTGGCGCCATCGGCGGCGTAATCGCGTATCTGTCCGGATTGAATCTTAATGACTGTATCGTGGTGGGCCTGGCATCGATGTTCTCCAGCACGATCATCGGACTCAAGCTGCTCCCGACCACGGTGTTGCATCACCGGCACATGGGAGAGGTCATCATCAGTATCCTGCTGTTGCAGGACCTGATCGCCATTGTGGTCTTGCTGGTGATGCAGGGCCTCAGCAGGGGGGACGTCCCGATTACCGATGTCGGCGCGTTGCTGCTGGCGTTGCCGGCACTGATAGCGGTCGCTTACTTGATGAAGCGCTTTGTGTTGATCAAACTGCTCAGGCGCTTCGACAAGATTCAAGAGTACGTGTTTCTGCTGGCCATCGGCTGGTGTCTGGGGATTGCGGAATTGGCCAATGCCCTGGGTCTGTCCTATGAGATCGGCGCGTTTGTCGCCGGAATTGCCGTAGCCACTAGTCCCATCGCCCGTTATATCGCGGAAAGCCTGAGACCGCTGCGGGATTTTTTCCTGGTGATGTTCTTTTTCGCCTTGGGCGCCGGTTTGGATTTTGGCGTCATCGCTGAAGTGTGGCTGCCGGCGCTGGTGCTGGCGATGGCGTTGTTGGTGCTTAAGCCGGTGGTATTCAAATACCTGCTGACCCAGGTCGCGGAAACCAATAAGTTGGCCTGGGAAACCGGATGGCGTCTGGGGCAGATGAGTGAGTTTTCGTTGTTGATTGCGTTCGTCGCGTTGGAGGCCGGGTTGATTGCCGCTGAGGCGGCGTATTTGATCCACGTCGCCACCCTGTTCACATTCGTCGGATCGTCTTACGTGATTGTGTTTCGCTTTCCAACGCCGATCGCCGTCTCCGATCAATTACGTCGCGATTAGATTTTTCGCCCAGCGACTATTCTCGGTATGACAGTTCACGAACGTTCGCCGTCTATTCGTAGCATCACCGTTGCAGTTCATTCGGGTCCATACCAGGAATAGTCGCTGGGCGAGGGCAGGCCTGGTTGTACCAATACTCGGCCTGCGTCGGATCCACGGGCACGCCCAAGCCGTTGTCAAACATGGTGCCCAACCGAAACTGCGCATCCGCATGCCCTCGTTCGGCCAGGGGCCGCAACAGCCGCAGTGCGGCGTCATAATCGCCGGCGTCATAGGCGCTTAGCGCGTCTCCAAATCCATCGGCCAAGGCGATGTTCACCCAGACCCAGAACATTGCCAGCATGGTGATCCGCTTACTCATGGTGAACGCGTTAACCCTCCTGCAGGGGTGACACCATACCGCGCCTCTACAATGAAACTCAATCATACCGGATGCGGTGTGCACGCACGCGCCAATTGTGGTATCCAGGGAACGTGTCATCGGTATTTGTCATCGGTTGTGGTTATGTCGGCACCCGGCTGGCGCAGGACTGGCTGTCCCGTGGCGCCCGGGTGACGGCGATCGTCCGCGGCCAGGCGAGGGAAGACGCGCTGGCCAGGCTCGGGATATCGGCAGTGCCGGGGGACCTGGCGGATATCTGGAGCCTGCGCCGTCTGGATCTCAGCGGGCAACTGGTTTACTACCTGGCGCCGCCGCCGTCCGGCGGCACCAATGACCCATGGATGCGGAATTTTGTCGCCGCCTTGGGAGCGCAGCGACTCCCGGCGCGGTGCATCCTGATCAGCACCACCGGCGTGTATGGTGATCATCAGGGCGCGTGGGTGGACGAAAACTCACCGCTGCGCCCCGGCACCGACCGCGCGCGGCGGCGTCTCGATGCGGAGCGCGTACTCAGGACATGGGGGCGCGTGCGGCGGGTTCCGGTGGTGGTGCTGCGGGTGGCCGGTATCTACGGGCCGGACCGACTGCCCCTGGCGCGTTTGCGCTCCGGTGCGCCGGTGCTCAATGAACACGAATGCCCGTACTCGAATCGCATTCACGTCGATGATCTGGTGCAGGCGTGCGTGGCAGCCGCGGAGTATGGTGTCGCGGACGAGGTCTACAATGTGTGTGACGGCGTGCCGGGTACCATGACCGGGTATTTCAATGCCGTGGCGGACGCCTTTGATTTGCCGCGGCCCCCGGTGTTGACCATGGAGCAGGCCAGATCCGAGCTCACTGCGGGTATGCTGTCCTATCTTTCCGAATCGCGCCGATTGCGTAATGACAAGATGGTGGCACAGCTCCGTGTGCGCCTGCGTTACCCGGACCTGGAGGCTGGGCTGGTGGGCATAAAAAAAGCGGGTAGGTAATACCTACCCGCTTTCTGGTACTGCGATCGGCCGTGCAGCTTTACTTCTTGGCTTCGGCTTCGGCGGCGGCCGGTTGGGTGGTCTGGGCCGCGGCGCCCGTCCACGTGGAGGGGTCAAACCAGTTGTAACCCCCGGCGCCGGCAGCGGAGACGTCCATGCCCGGGATGGCATAGGCAGCCGGATTCATCCACTGCATGTAGGTCATCGGGTTCATGAACGCCGCATAGTTGGCGGGGTTCATCGGCTGCATATACTGGGAGACATCCATCATGTGCATGTATGCGGCGGGGTTCATCCAGTAGGCGTAGTTGGACGGATTCATGAATGCGCCGTAGGAGGCCGGATTCATCCACGCCATCCAGTTGCTGGGATTCATGAACTGCATGTAGAACTGCGGGGTCATGAACTGCGCATAGGTCGCCGGATTGGTAAACGCACGGTGCGCCTGGGCGTGGGTGGCCGGATCAAAGAACATCGCCCAACCGGCCGGATGCGCGGGATTGAACTGCATCGTGGTGCCCGCTGTGGCGGTGCCCCAAGTCGACGGGTCAAACCAGTTGATGGTGCCGCCTTCACCTTGACCGGTGAAACCGCTGGTCCAGGTGTTGGGATCGAACCAATTGGGGATCGCTGCGGACTGTTCAGTCTGCGCGGCCTGCTCGGCGGCCTGCACCGGCGTGAGGCTGAGGCCCAACGCGATGATCGCCGCGGTGATGATGGATTTAAACATTGGTGGAATTCCTCCGATAAATTTGAATGCCTTCAAACATTAAAAATATTAATATATAAGGAACATCTAATATATCATGATCGCGGCCAAATACCACCCTGTTTGCCGGGACAAAAGAGATACGCCGCCTGTCCTGGCTTGCCCTTTGGCCATAAACTGGTACTATCCCATTAGAGGTAGACAACAACCACGAGGGCGAGATCTTGGACAAAAAGATGTGGTGGGGGACGGGCTCGTTGGCGGCCCTTGGGGCTCTGACCTTTGTGCTAAACGGCAACCCCGCGGCCGCGCCGGAGGCATCACCGCAACAATTAGCGGCCACGCAGCCGGCCGCGGTGTTGGCCACACCGGCCACCGCCGATCCCGCGCCGGCGCCGGAAAAAGCCGTCGCGACGGTTGACGCCGAGGTGGGTGCGAAGCCAGACACGCAAACCCGGCCGCCGGCGAATCCGCAGACCACGCGCGTCGATCCCGGGGCGCGAAACCTGCTGCCGACGCAATCAGCGGAAAATTTCAAACGCGCTCAGGCCTTGCGCTCCGCCGATGACGCCGCGAGCCGGCCCGTAGGACCCGCGGAAGCCTGCGTGACGCAGGTCAAGGCGGTGTTTTGTCCGATTATCGGTAACATACCGTTTATTCGCGATGTCGCCGGCCAGGTGGCGATGTGGGGAAATTTCGACTGTCCCACCGGTATGACGCCCAAGATTTGAGCTGCGGACAAGATTGGAGCTGCGGGTTCCCCGCGTCGTTAATCGGATTCCTTAACTAGTTTCTGTATCCGATTGATAATGTCTGGACTATCCCATTCCATGGCGCCGTGCATGATATAGACGACGCGTCCCTGCTTGTCCAACACGAACGTCGCCGGCAGCGCCTTTAACGGCCACAGGCGTGACGAGTCCATATGTTCGTCCAATAACACGGTAAAAGTCGGCCGCGGTGACAGCGACAACAAGAAGCTGGAAATTGCCCGTTCATTCTCATTGACGGCAACGGCGAGCATTTCGAAGTCCTCGTCCTTGAGCCGGTCCCATGCGCGCTGTAGCGACGGCATCTCCGCGCGGCAGGGGGGGCACCAGGTGGCCCAGAAATTTATCAGTACGACCTTGCCGCGAAGCCCGTAAAGGCGGTGCAGCCGGCCCTCCAGATCGGTAAGTGAGAAATCCGGCGCCAGCGGCCGACGCTCGAGCTGCTTCAGGGAATACGCCGCATTGGCGGGTATCAGCACAAACATCAAACCGAGAATGATGCTGTGCCAGATTGTGAATTTCCGATTCATCCACGCCAGTCCACGGTTTCAGGCTGCAAGCGTGTATATTCGCTTCGCAGCGCAGTACATCGCACTTTCGCGGTGTTAGTCATGTTGAGTAGAGTCCGGACGGTCTAAGCAATGTTGTTGTGAATCATATCGCAAACTCGACGCTCATCGGCGTACAGTGACTCTCAGAATACACCTTAAAACACGACATGAGTATCGATTGTGACACTTGTCAACAATATTTCAATAAATCAACCGTCAATACCGGGTGTCCCGCTGCATACCCCGTTGCTCCCCAGTGAAGCGCACCCTGTAGATTCCGCCGATCACGGCATCAAAAGCACTTATGTACGACACGTCCAAGGGATATACAATCCCCATCAAATCCCATAGCAAACGCGATGTGACGATCGCACTTCATCCTTCTTGTAAATGCGGACCAGCCCCATGCCAAAATCGAACACGACAGACGCTGCGCATCCCACCGCTAAAGATGTCACCCTCGGGAAACTTGAACTGCATGAGCTCAATCCGGGAGCTTGCGCCGGACCGGATGAGTGGCTGGACGGAAATAGCGCCACAAAATTCGATTCCATTAACCCGGCGACCGGTTCCCCGATTGCCTCGGCGTTTTGCGCCAACCACGATGACTATGAGCGGGTCATTGCACGCGCCCGGGAGGCCTGTTTGCGCTGGCACATGGTGCCGGCCCCCAAGCGTGGCGAGTTGGTTCGTAAGATCGGAGATGCATTGCGGGAGAACAAAGACGTGCTCGGCGAACTGGTTTCCCTGGAAACCGGAAAGATCAAACAGGAAGGGGTCGGCGAGGTGCAGGAGATGATAGACATCGCCGACTTGGCCGTCGGCCAGTCGCGCATGCTTTACGGCAAGACCATGCACTCCGAACGGGTCGAGCATCGGATGTACGAGCAATGGCACCCGCTGGGTGTGGTCGGTGTGATAACGGCGTTTAACTTTCCAGTCGCGGTATGGGCGTGGAATGCGCTGATCGCGGCGGTAGCCGGCAACACCGTAGTGTGGAAGCCGTCCCCCAAAGCGTTCTTATGCGCCCTTGCGGTACAGCACATATGCAATCGCGTCATGCGCCGGGAAGGCTACCCGGGGATCTTTTCGTTGATCATCGAAGATGGCGCGGAGTTGGCGAATCGATTGGTCAACGATCAGCGTGTTGCCCTGATCTCGTTTACCGGTTCCACCGCGGTGGGCCGGCGCGTTGGCGAAACGGTGGCGGGCCGCATGGCTAAGGTGTTGCTGGAATTGAGTGGCAATAACGCGGTCATCGTCGATGATTCAGCGGATCTGGACTTGGCCATCCCCGCTATCGTGTTTGGCAGTGTCGGCACCGCCGGGCAACGCTGTACCACCACTCGCCGACTGTTAATACACCGAAACGTCTACGAGGAGGTGACCGCCCGTCTGTCACGCGCCTATGAACAAGTTAAGGTCGGTGATCCGCTCGCCCCCGGCGTGCTGATGGGGCCGCTCATCGACGCGCAGGCAAAACAGCGTTTCCTGGATGCCATTCGGGAGTTGCGGCAACTCGGTGGCGTGATTATCCGCGGCGGCGATGGTCTCGATCGGCCCGGATTTTACGTGGAGCCCACCATTGCGGCCGCGGAGAATAAATGGGCGCTGGTGCAGCGAGAGACCTTCGGACCGTTGCTTTACGTGATGAAGTTCGAAACCCTGGAAGACGCGATCGCTATGCAAAATGACGTCTCCCAGGGGCTGTCCTCAGCCCTGTTTACCAATGATCTACGCCACGCGGAGCTGTTTCTGTCTCATGCCGGCAGCGACTGTGGTATCGCCAACATCAACATCGGCACGTCGGGGGCGGAAATCGGGGGAGCGTTCGGGGGGGAGAAGGACACCGGCGGTGGCCGCGAGGCTGGATCGGATGCATGGCGTGCGTACATGCGCCGCCAGACCAATACCATCAACTGGGGCCGGGAGCTGCCCCTGGCCCAGGGGATCGAATTTGATCTCCAGGCGACCGAATCCGCCGGGTAGCACAAGACGCCGCACGGTAAGCTGCGTAGTAGCTATCCCGCCAACAGCTGCTGGGTATAAAACAGCCCCGCTACGGTCTTGGCGTCGCGGATCTCGTTGTTTCGCACCATGGTCAGCGTGGTATCTACGGACAACCAGTGCACCTCGATCAGTTCGTCGTAATTGTGCCTGACGTCCGTGCGGTTGAGTTCCCGCGCGAGATACAGGTGCAGAATTTCATCGCAATAACCGGGGCTCGGCCAGATGGTCCCCAGGTCGCGCCAGATTCCGGCGCGCACGCCGGCCTCTTCTTCCAATTCACGTTTTGCCGTCTGTAGAGGCGTTTCGTCGGCGTCGATGGTTCCCGCCGGAAGCTCCCATATATAACCGCCCACCGCATAGCGGTATTGCCGGATCAGGCACACCTTCCGTTCGGCGTCGACGGCGACGATCACCGCTCCGCCGGGATGGCGAACGATCTCCAGTTCCAGTTCGACGTCACCGGGCAGGTCGACGGTCTCCAGCCCCAGGCTGATGAGCCGCCCCCGGTAAACGTCGGTGCGACTCGACGGCACGGCATTCATTGTTTCGCCGCGGCGGTCTGATCGGCAACCTCCTTGACCGCCGAGCTCAGAGCGTCCTCATCGGCGAGGTAATAGTTATTGACCGCCTCGAGTTGCGGGTTGAATTCATACACCAGGGGGATGCCGGTGGGAACGTTTACCTCCATGATCTGCTCGTCGCTGATACCGTCCAAGTGCTTTATCAGCGCGCGCAGGCTGTTGCCGTGCGCGGATATGATCGGCAACCTACCTTGCTCGAGCAGCGGCACGACCTTTTCGCGCCAATAGGGCACCACCCGGTTCAGCGTGTCGGCAAGCGACTCGGAACCGGGAACCTGTTGCAGACCGCGGTAACGCAGGTCATGACTCGGATGGGTCGGATCGCTGGGATCCAGCGCCGGTGGCCGCACTTCGTAACCTCTACGCCACAGCCGGACCTGTTTCTTGCCGTGTTTCTCCACCATCTCTTTCTTGTTGCTTCCCTGCAAGGCGCCGTAGTGACGCTCATTCAAACGCCAGTCCGTGTCCACCGGCAGCCACATCCGGTCCATTTCCTCGAGAACCAGCCATAAGGTGCGGATCGCTCGTTTCAAATACGAGGTCAGCGCAATGTCGATCTCCAGACCGGCTTCGCGCAACGCAATACCGGCCTTTCGCGCCTCATCGATACCGCGTTCGGACAGATCCACATCTGTCCACCCAGTGAAAATATTCTCTTTGTTCCAGGTGCTTTGACCGTGACGCAACAACACTACTTTAGACATGTCTCGTTCCTCAAATTCGTAATTGTCCGGCGCGAAACTTCACCGCAGCCACGGGTGTGGGCACCGCGTGAGTTTCCAGCCGTTTGTAACCGGTGCGTGGTTGGACGCTATTCGTTGGCATCGCTCGGTGTATTGTAAAACTTAGTGGTTAATACGACAGCAGTTTTACCAGATGCGCCAGGGCTTGCCCCCGGTGGCTGACGCGGTTTTTGGTATCCGCATCCAACTCGGCTGCCGTGCATCCATGATCGGCGGCATAAAACACCGGATCGTAACCGAAGCCGTTTGCGCCTCGGGGTGTATCAATGATCACCCCTTCCCACGTTCCCTGACAGACCAGGGGCGTAGGGTCGAGGGGATGGCGCATATATACCACAACGCATTGGAATCGGGCCGTGCGCCGTGATGTTTCCACTTTCGCTAACTCGCGCAGCAGTTTTTGGGTATTTTCCAGATCCGTTGCGTTGGCGCCGGCATACCGTGCGGAATAGATTCCCGGCGCACCGTTCAAGGCGTCGACCTCGAGGCCCGAGTCGTCGGCGACGGCCGGCAGCCCGGTGTGCTGTGCCGTGTTGCGTGCCTTCAAGATGGCGTTCTCAATAAACGTCAAGCCGGTTTCGGCTATTGTCGGCACGTCGAATTCTTGTTGCGAATGTACCACGAGTTTAAGCGGCGACAGCAGCGCCTGGAGTTCGCGCAATTTGCCGGGGTTGGTCGAGGCCAACACGATTTCTCCGTTTCGCATCGGATTAGCTCGCCAGCGACCGCCGTTGATGTTCCATGAGCTCGCGAATACCCTGTGCCGCGTATTCCGACATTTCCACCAGTTGACGCAGGCTGAAGGCCTCGCCTTCGGCTGTTCCTTGGACTTCGACGAAGTCCCCGCTTTCGTTCATCACGAAATTCATGTCCGTATGTGCGCCACTGTCTTCGGCATAGTCCAAATCCAGTACTACCTGGCCGTTATAGACACCCGCAGAGACCGACGCGACCTGCCCGATAATCGGGTTCGCCTTGATGCGTTGAATCTCCAGTAGATGGGAAACGGCATCGACCAGCGCCACGTAGGCGCCGGTTATCGACGCGGTGCGTGTTCCCCCGTCTGCCTGCAGCACGTCGCAATCTACCGTGATCGTGCGCTCTCCCAGTTTGCGCAAGTCGACAATAGCCCGCAATGAGCGCCCGATCAGGCGCTGAATCTCCAGCGTGCGGCCGGATTGCCGCCCGCGCACGGCCTCGCGCATGGTTCGTGTACCAGTCGCCCTTGGGAGCATCGCATACTCCGCGGTCACCCATCCCTGTTCGGCGCCACGCAGAAAACCCGGAACCTTGTCCTCGATAGTCGCACAGCAAAGCACCCTGGTATCACCGAAGCCGATCAGCACCGAGCCCTCTGCATACTTGGTATAAGTACGTTCAATGGATATTGGTCTTAACTCATGGGGTGCGCGCCCACTCGGACGGGACATTTGAGGCTCCTTGGCGTTTGAACCAGCCGCTGCTGGATGTTTCGAGGCTTGAAGCGGTCTAGTATAAGGGAGCGTGATACGCGTAGCGAGTGCTTGCGACTGAGTGCAGTTCGGGAGTCGAGGCCGCCGGGGTTTTGTTTACATCAGATAATGTCGTCGATCTTGTCCACAAAGGACTCCAGATCCGCGATCTTGTTCTTCAAATTGTCGGCGTCGTCTGCGGCGACTTTTGTGTTGGTGTTTTGATCCGCTTCGCTGGAATTCCGGACATGCCATAGATTGTCTTGATCGATCGCGGGTATTGCCAATTCGTATATCGGCTCCGCTGTGCTCGCCGCCGCTTCCCATCGAAACAGGATCACGCTCATGTTGTCGCATTCCCGGGGGCGCGAGTTCTGGGCCTGCGCCAGCAAGCCCTCCGCGCCGTCTTCGAGTTGCGGTGTAGTGATATGCGCCTCAATGTCCGCGTTAGTCAGCTCCCGCCACACACCATCGGAGCACAACAGTATGGTATCTCCGCTCTGCAGCCGCGTTTCAGCCCCCAGAGTCAGGCGTGGCGAGCGGGCTCCCCCTACACATCGGGTAAGCTGCCCATACTCGTCAAAGGATCTATCCTCGGCGATCATTCCCTGCTTGATCAGCTCTTCGTTCATAGAGTGGTCCCTGGTGCGTGTGTGTATGCGCCGGGTTCGACACAAATACAAACGGCTGTCACCCGCATGGGCCCAATAGGCCAATCCGTTTTGCACCAGACAAACGACGCAGGTTGTGCGCGGGGTCACCGCGTCCAGTCCCCTCTTCAGAGAGCGACGTTTTATCAGGGTGTGGGCGTGAACGGTGGTGAGCACCAGATAAGCGGCGGGATCGGTTATCTCCCGCTGTCGAATTTTCTGAAAAGAGCGGATGAAGGTGTTGACTAGAGTCTCTGCAGCAAGCTCGCCGCCTTCGTAGCCACCGAGGCCGTCGGCAAGCACCATTAATACCGCGTTATCGCGTTCTATATAGCCAATGCGGTCCTGGTTGGCGGACCGCGATCCTATACGACTTTGATGGGCCACGGAGAAGTGCATCGATTATGACCACCAGTCCATAAACCCGCTTTTGGGCCTGCGTTTTGCCGTGGTTTTCAGAAGCGCAAGTAAGGCGTCCGCATCCTGGGGGCGTCTGTGCTGTTCCAGTTCCACCGCCCAGTCGATGCATTCCAGGATCTGTGGGCTGTACCTACGGGAGTGGCTTTTCGATACTGGGGCGAGGCGCTCCCCGTCAAGGCGTCGCCGCGCGGAGGGCGGGGCTTTACCGGTGATACATATGCGCATCGTCATGCCGAGGGAGTAGAGATCCGACCAGGGTCCCATCGCTCCCGCCTCGTACTGTTCCGGCGGAGCGTATCCATGGGTGAGGGTTTGCACGCCGGTGCATTGTTCTCCGGGCCGCAGGTGCTGCACAGCGCCAAAGTCGAGCAGCAACGGCTGACCGGAGGCGCGCAACAGTATATTCGCGGGTTTGATGTCGAGGTGCAGAAAATCCAGGGAGTGCAGCTCGCGCAGTCCCTCGAGAATCTTTGGGAAAACGGCAAACAGGAATTGCTCCCCGAGCCGGCCTTTGGTGCGTTTGATGAACCAGCGCAGGTCGCGCCCCTGCTCGAAGTCCATGACCATGAATACGGTGCCATTGGCGCGAAAAAAGTTTGATACGTGAACGATGTTCGGGTGTTCCAACTTGGACAGCGCCATGCCTTCGCTGAAGAAGCGTTTCAGGCCCAATTGAAATTGGCGCAAGGTGTCGGGGTTGACCGGCGCCACCCGCCCGCCAGGCATGCGATCAACCAGATCATGTGGAAAGTATTCCTTGATTACAACCTTGGCCTTGGTGCGGATATGGTACGCGAGATATACGAAGCTGAAGCCGCCTCCGCCGATTAGTCGCTCAATGCGGTAACCGTCGAGAAGGTATCCCCGGGAGAGCGTTTGCTTGGTGGTCGCCATAGTTTGCTTATTGGAGTACCAAGATTGAATAAAGGCCGGATTTCGCAGGTATACTCCCTCCAGCGCGCCGTCATTAGTTATTATTTAAGATCGTATATCCGCATTTTTCAAAAAGTATAGGAGATCCCGACCAATCATGCCCAACAGTATGACCGCTTTTGCCCAGACGAAGGAAGACGCCGAATGCGGAGAGATCACGTGTGAGTTGCGGACCGTCAACCATCGTTACCTCGAGGTTAATCCGCGGTTGCCCGAGGAATTACGCCAGTTTGAGCCCACAATCCGTGAGCTGATCGCCAAAACTATCAAACGAGGACGAGTGGACTGCACAATGCGGTTTTCGCCACAGTTTGCCGATGTTCAGGAACTGGGAGTGAATCACGCGTTAGTGGAGTCATTAGTCAGTTTAGCCGCGGATGTACAGCAGCGGGGCCGGAATGTGGAGCCCATCCGGGTCGTCGATATTCTTCGCTGGCCGGGGGTGATCAAAACGCCGGAGATTGATCGCGAGCAGCTGCAGAAAATCGTCGTCGACGTCGTCTCAAGGGCAATACGGGGGGTGGCGGCGGCACGTTCGCGGGAGGGGGCGAAGTTGTCGGATCTGGTCCTGGAGCGGCTCAAAGCGGCACGCGCGCTGGTGCAAAGAGCAACACAGCTGCTGCCGGGGATCAAGCAAGCATACAGGCAGCGATTGGAAGAGCGCCTTGCCGAGGTGCGAGAGCAACTAGACCCCAACCGTTTGGAGCAGGAGATCGTGTTGTTCCTGCAAAAAACAGACGTCGCGGAGGAGCTCGACCGGCTCGAAATTCACCTCGACGAGGTGCAATCGGTGCTGTCCAAGCCGCAACTCATCGGCAGGCGCCTGGATTTCCTGATGCAGGAACTGAATCGAGAGGCGAATACATTGGGCGCGAAGTCCGTGGATACCGCTACGACGCAGGTATCGGTGGAATTAAAGGTATTGATTGAACAGATGCGTGAACAAGTGCAAAACATCGAATAAGATAGGAATTCGTTTGTCGGTTCGGCCATTGGCGCCAACTGCCGAGCCGATCACCCGAGCGTAAAAATGCCCCGCGGAATGCTATTCATAATTTCTGCTCCGTCAGGCGCAGGCAAGACGACGCTGGCGAAAGCGCTGGTGAACTCTGTGCCCGGTACGGTGTTATCGGTGTCGCACACCACCCGCAGCCGTCGCGCGGGAGAACGCGACGGCGTCGATTATTATTTCGTTGACGGTCAGCGATTCCAAGACATGGTGCGCGAGGGCAAGTTCCTGGAGTATGCGGAGGTATTCGGTAACTTTTATGGCACCTCACGCGCGGCGGTCGAACAGCAGTTGTCGCAAGGCGACAACGTATTGCTTGACATCGATTGGCAGGGGGCGCGGGAGGTTAAGCGGAAAATGCCCGATGTTCGCAGCATATTTGTTCTTCCGCCGTCGCGAAGTGAGCTGGAAAAAAGGCTGCGGGGCCGAGGTCAGGACTCGGACACGGTGATAATGGAGCGCATGCGGAAGGCATCCGCCGAGATGCGTCATCACGATGAGTACGAGTATCTGGTGGTGAACGATGATTTTGGCCAAGCCTTGGCGGATTTGCGCGCCATCATCACCGGCAATGAGGGGCGGCGGCGCACCGTGAGCGCGGATCTGAAGAATCTGTTGCGCGAGAGCGCATGATCGTGTATGTGAGTGAGATAGATCTGATATTTACGGAAGCTCTGAATAATACATCCCTGTATTATCAGAGCTCGATAAACGAAAAGTGCGATTTTCGTTTTTCTCCACAGTTCAATCAGTTACGTGATTGAACTGTGTCAGTACGTCCATGTACCGGCGGAACCGCTGACAATCAGAGGTTCCTCAACGTTTCGAGGTAAGCAATGGCGAGGATTACAGTAGAAGACTGTTTGCAGCATGTCGACAACCGATTCCAGTTGGTGCTGGTGGCAACTAAGCGCGCACGACAGCTCGCCTTGGGGTCGTTACCGCTGGTTGAAGTCGAGAACGATAAGCCGACGGTGATCGCGTTACGAGAAATTGCCGAGGGATTGGTCACCAAGGCAATACTGGAAGATGAACCTCCAACTTTGGATCTAAGCGAAGAACAGGAAGACGTCGAAGAAGTCGACGAGATTCAGCCAGATGCAGATACCGGCGCTGCGGACGAAACGCCTGCGTAATGCGGGTATTCGTATCAATCCGCGGGTTCCCCGGAAACCCGCCAGTGCGCTGTGCGACAAGCTGAGCGAGTACCTCGATGACCAAGCCATCGAGGAGGTGTACCACGCGTATCTGTTCGGCGCCGAGGCGCACCAGGGGCAACGGCGAGTCAGCGGTGAGCCCTATATCAACCACCCGATAGCAGTCGCGGAAATACTGTCCGAATTACGACTGGACAGCCGCAGCATTATCGCCGCCATTCTCCACGACGTCATCGAGGATACCGAAATCCCCGCAGAGACGGTGGCCCGGGAGTTCGGCGATGAAGTGGCTGAACTGGTTGACGGCGTGAGCAAGATCAGTCAGATCGAATTTGACAGCAAGGAGCACGCCGAGGCGGAGAACTTGCGCAAGATGCTGCTGGCGATGTCCCGCGATATTCGCGTGATTCTCATCAAACTCGCGGATCGGATGCACAACATGCGGACCCTGGATGCGCTGCCCGCCGCAAAACAACGGACCATCGCCAAGCAAACTCTCGATATATACGCCCCCATCGCCAATAGACTGGGCCTGCACCAATGGAGCCGCGAGCTGCAGGACTTGAGTTTTCATCATATCTATCCCAACCGCTACCGGGCGATAGCCAAGGCCCTGAAGAAACGTGCGGGAAACCGCAAGGCGGTGGTCAAGAAACTGCGTGTCAGCATCGAGCGGGAACTCCGCGAGTCCGGCCTGGATGCGAAGGTGCTGGGGCGGAAGAAGAGTGTGTATAGCATCTATAAAAAGATGTCACGGAAACACCGGTCATTCGATGAACTGCATGATATTTACGGTTTTCGCATCATTATGAATTCAGTGGACGACTGTTACCGGGCCTTGGGGATCATCCACAATCTATACAAGCCGATACCCGGGCGGTTTACCGATTACATAGCGATACCGAAGGCCAACGGCTATCAATCCCTGCACACCGTGGTGTTTGGCGCCTTCGGTGAATCCTTAGAGGTGCAGATTCGCACCGAAGACATGAATCGAATCGCTGAAGCGGGCGTTGCCGCCCACTGGATATACAAGTCCGGTCCCGAATCCGGCGCCACGCCTCCGCAACTGGCCCGTCAGTGGTTGCTGGATTTGCTCGACACGCAACAACAAACCGGAAATCCCAGCGAATTTCTGGAGCACCTGAAGATAGATCTGTTTCCCGATGAGGTCTATGTGTTCACGCCTAAGGGGGATATCAAGAAACTGCCCCGCGGCGCTACGGCGCTTGACTTCGCCTATGCAGTACATACCGACATCGGCAACCGCTGTGCCGGTGCACGAATTAACCATGAACTGGTCTCATTGCCCACTGTGCTCAACAACGGTGACCACGTCGAAATAATATCTTCGGATACTGCGCATCCAACGGCGACGTGGTTGAACTATGCGGTGACCGGAAAGGCTCGCGCCACGATCCGCAATTACCTCAAGAGTCAACAGCGCTACGAGGCGGTGAATCTCGGTAAACGCTTGCTTGACCGGGCGATCAAGACCCGCAGGTTTGGGCGCAAGAAGCTGACCGATGATCAACGTAGAATGCTGCTCGATGCGCTGGGTGTGGATAATTGGGACGATTTGCTATCCGACATCGGTTCCGGAATACGGATGGCGGATATGGTCGCGAAGCAGTTATTGCCCCCGCCGACAAACAAAGACAAAACGGTCACGGACGACAACGATCAACCGTTGGCGATCCATGGTTCCGAAGGAATGCTGATCCATTATGCGCGCTGTTGTAACCCCATACCCGGCGACACGATCGTGGGATTTTTTACTACCGGCCGCGGCATCGTGATTCATACCACCGATTGTCCGAATGCGAAGGGCTATCGCAAGCAGCCCGATAAATGGGTTCCGGTGGAATGGGCGGCGGAGGTCACCGGCCATTTCCCGGTGAATCTCAGGGTCGAGGTCCACAATAAGCGCGGCGTTCTGGCGCGAATTGCCACGGTCATCGCCGAGCAGGAATCCAATATCAACAACGTCAACGTAGACGAGCGCGACGGTAAGTTTCCCGCCATACGATTCATCGTTGAGGTCGCGGACCGGATTCACCTGGCGCAAATTCTGCGTCAAATACGCACCGAGCCGTCGGTGATCAAGGTAACGCGTGCCAAGGGCTAGACTTGAATCTCCGCTAAAATCACGCACCCGAAGCAGACCCGGGAGTCCGACGCATGGCACATAGAAAAGTAGTGAAAACGAATAATGCGCCGAGTGCGATCGGCACCTATTCGCAGGCGGTAAAGGTGGGCAACACGGTCTATGTATCCGGCCAGATTCCCCTGGATCCACAATCCATGCAGCTTGTGGGTGGCGATTTTCGCGCCCAGGTGGTGCGGGTATTCGAGAATCTCAAGGCAGTGTCACAGGCAGCGGGGGGGTCTTTGCGCGATGTGGTCAAGCTCAATGTGTTCGTGACCGATATGTCGAATTTTCCCACCGTGAACGAAGTGATGGCCGAGTATTTTCACGGTTCCTTTCCAGCCCGAGCGGTGGTTGGTGTGGCCTCTTTGCCCAAAGACGCGCAGGTGGAAATGGACGCGGTTCTAGAGCTTCCCGAGGAAGTGGACCTGGGGCCGTGATCGCGGACCGAAGGTATACGGGCAGCTGAGCTGCCGCGATCCGTTGGACTTGCCGGCCTGTCCGTGGATGCGCCCGGGGTCTCCGGTTGGAGCGAACGAACCGAACGCTGGTTCACCGCGCGACAGCGGTATTTGGGCCGTCGCCCTGGGCCGTGTAACGCAGACAATCACGCGTTCGCGGGTACGCCCCAATCGCTAGAGTCCCGCCGAAATGACTGTGGAGCAACGAATGTCGTTATTTGCTGGGAGAGACGCTGCAGGTGGCCTCCACTGAGAAGTACGATGACGCACGCAGCGACCGGAGGCCGTGTGCGGGTTAGATCGTCCGTCACTCCCGCCGCCGGGACGCGTATGGATCTGGCTGCGGCGCCGGTCTCCGCCGTCAAGGGTGTGGGTCGGCAACTGGCTGCCAAACTGGTGCGGCTGGGAATTCATTCCGTTCAGGACCTGCTGTTTCATCTGCCGGCCCGCTACCAGGATCGCACCCGGGTGACACCCATCGGAGCCGCGCGGCTGGGCAACGAAGTCGTCGTTGTCGGACGTATCGAACATACCGGGATTGCCTACGGACGCCGGCGCAGCCTGTTGTGCCGTCTCAGCGATGGCACCGGCGCGTTGACCATGCGCCTGTTTCATTTCAGCGCGTCGCAGCAGGAGCGTCTGCAAACAGGAAAATGGTTGAAGTGTTTTGGCGAGATACGCCGTGGTCCGGTGACGCTGGAGATGGTGCACCCCGAGTACCAGGTGACGGCGCAAAGACCCGAAGTCGGCGCCGACGAGGGGCTGACCCCGATCTACCCCGCCACCGAGGGCGTCGGGCAGGGTCAATTGCGGCGCATCAGCGGCGAGGCCTTGAATTGCTGTGTGGAGCATGTGGTGGAGTTGCTCCCTGAATCCGTGTTGGACGTATTGGATTACCCCAGGCTGCGGACCGCCTTACGCTACGTGCACCGTCCACCGTCAGATGCCGACGCCGAACGCCTGCAGGCCGGCGCCGATCCCGCCCAGCAGCGGTTGGCGTTTGAGGAATTGCTTGCCCATCACCTGAGTTTGCGGCTGGCGCGACAGCAACGCCGCTCTCATCCGGCGCCGGAATTGAGCGGCAACAGCGGATTGGTGGATGCCTTCTGGGGGCAATTGAACTTTGCGCCCACCCGTGCTCAGCAAACGGCATGCGCGGAGATCCTGCAAGACCTCCGTAGGCCGGTTCCAATGCTGCGGTTGTTGCAGGGCGACGTGGGTTCGGGAAAAACGGTGGTCGCCGGCGCCGCGGTTGCCCATGTGTTGGACAACCGTTATCAGGCCGCGGTCATGGCGCCCACGGAACTTCTCGCGGAGCAGCATTTCCGCACCTTTTCGCATTGGTTCGACGCTTTGGACATCGAGGTGGGCTGGTTATCCAGCCGCGTGAGCGGCCGCCAGCGTCGCCAGGTGGTGAATGCGTTGGGTGCGGGGGATATCCAATTGGCCATCGGTACCCATGCTTTGTTTCAGCGGGGTGTTGAATTTCAGCGCCTGGGTTTGATTGTGGTCGATGAACAACATCGCTTCGGTGTCGACCAGCGCCTGGCGTTGCGGGACAAGGGCACCACCGACGATAGCGTTCCACATCAGTTGGTGATGACCGCCACGCCTATCCCGCGTACGCTGGCGATGACCTTTTACGCCGATCTCGATGTGTCGAATATTGACGAATTACCACCGGGCCGGCAGCCGGTGGAGACTGTGGTCGTGCGGGAGACGCGGCGTGGAGAGGTAGTGGCGCGGGTGGAGGCTGCATGTCGCGAGGGGCGGCAGGCCTACTGGGTGTGCCCCATCATTGACGAGTCCGAAGTGTTGGAGGTGCAGGCCGCGACTGAGATGGAGACCGCCCTGTCCACGGCGTTACCGAATCTGCGCATCGGGTTGGTGCACGGCCGTATGAAACCCCAGCAGAAAGAAACTGTAATGGAGCAGTTTCGTAATCGTGAAGTGGATTTGCTGGTGGCTACCACCGTGATCGAAGTCGGCGTCGATGTGCCAAACGCCAGTTTGATGGTCATCGAAAATGCCGAACGTTTGGGTCTCGCGCAGTTACATCAGTTGCGGGGCCGCGTCGGACGAGGCCGTGATAATGCATGTTGCGTACTGATGTATCGACCGCCGTTGAGCGCCCATGCCAATACCCGGTTGGCCACGTTGCGCGCGACTACCGACGGTTTTGAAATCGCACGCAAAGACCTGGAGTTGCGCGGCCCTGGCGAGGTGTTGGGTACCCGGCAGACGGGTTTGCTGAACCTGATGGTTGCAGATCTGGTCCGTGATCGTGAGCTGTTGCCGAAAGTGGAGGAGATTGGCCGCTTGCTTTTGGCGGAATATCCCGCCAACACCCGGGCGTTGATTTCGCGATGGGTGGGTCACAGTGAGAGCTATGTCAATGTTTGAGCACATCGTCGATCGCGTCCGGCAATACGGGTTGTTGATGCGCATCGACCGGCCCATCGGCACCTTACTGCTGTTGTGGCCCAGTCTGTGGGGGGTGTGGATAGCCGCCGAGGGACGTCCGCATCCCTGGGTGTTGTTTGTTTTCTTGAGCGGGGTGTTTCTGATGCGTTCCGCCGGATGTGTGGTCAATGACTACGCCGACCGTGAGTTCGACCCGTTTGTAGCGCGGACCCGTGACCGACCGATCGCGGCGGGCCGGGTGAGCGCGAAAGAGGCGCTGGTATTATTTACCGCGCTGTGCATCGCGGCCCTGGCTTTGGTGTTGACTTTGAACCGCTTCACTATAGTTTTGTCGGCCGTGGGGGTGGTGATGGCGATCCTCTATCCATTCACCAAACGCTACATCTACCACCCCCAGTTCATCCTGGGGATCGCATTCTCGTGGGGCATCCCGATGGCATTTGCGGCGCAGACCAATGCGCTGCCGGCAAGCGCCTGGTGGCTGGCAGCCGCAAACATCGCGTGGGTGCTGGCCTATGACACTATCTATGCAATGGTGGATCGTGCGGACGACCTGCGCGTCGGCGTCAAGTCCACGGCGATACTATTCGGCCGCTACGATCGGGCGATGATCGCAGCGTTTCAATTGTTTACCTTGGGTGTTCTTTTTTACCTTGGGAACCGCCTTGAGCTGGATGCTTATTTCTACGGTGGACTGATCCTTGCCGGTGGATTTGCAGTTTATCAGCAAATACTAATACGTGACCGGGAAGAGCCGCGCTGTTTCCGGGCATTCCTCAACAACGCCTGGTTCGGCGCCGCGGTGTTTGCTGGGCTGGTGCTTTCCTATTTGTAGCCGGGCACGCTGCGCGACCGCCAACACGCTCCCGCCGCTGGCGTATCGGCTCCCGGTGGATGGGTCGCGTGAGACTCGGCCACGGTGGCATCGCCGCCACGATACGGGTTATCCTAGCGACTCTTGACCATTAAAAGGCCCCCTGGCCCCAGGAGATAACAATGCGGTCGATTCTCGTGGTTAACCCTAAAGGCGGCTGCGGAAAAACAACCATCGCCACCAATCTTGCCACCTATTATGGCGTTTGGGGGGTGCCCACGGCGCTGGTAGACGTGGATCCGCAACAATCGTCCATGGAATGGCTCGAAGCGAGACCCGATAATTACACCAAGATCCACGGAATGTCCGCCTTGAGTGGTCATATCACGTTGCCTGACGGCACCAAACGCGTCATCTACGACGCCCCGGCCCGCTCCAAGACCGACAAAGTCGTCGAATTAATGAAGCTGACCCAGGCAGTGATCATTCCAGTGTTGCCCTCTCCCATCGATATCCGCGCGGCGGCGCATTTCATCGGCGAACTGTTGGTGCAAGGCCACCTGAAGCAGAGCAAGAAGCTGGTGGGAGTGGTGGCGAATCGGGTACGGGAAAACACGCTGGTTTACCATGATCTCGAAAAATTTCTCAGGAGTCTGGAAATACCCTTTGTTACCACGCTTCGCGATACACAAAATTATGTGCGCGCCGCGGCCAAGGGTATCGGTATCTTCGAAATGGGGCCGTCAGCGGTGGAACAGGATATCAAGCAGTGGCGGCCGCTGATCAACTGGATCGAGGGTAAGAAGACCATCCGTTAACGGATCGGTCGACACGCTGCAAACTGCGGGCCGATCGGTTTCTCCTGCTACCAGGACTCGGTCGTATACCGGGCGACCCGCACCGTCGGTGACCAGTAGTGAGCGTCCAAACCGGCTTTGCGTTTGAGTTGCTGCAGGAAGCTGTTACGTTCGGGGATGCTCTCCCACACGCTCGGCAAGAAAGTCCCACGGTGATTCCCATCCGACAGTACCAAACCGTCGATTCCCGGCCGCAGTTGGTCGAGCAGATCCTGTTGCGTGGCAAAGCTGATCGGCTCCGGCGCCGACAAAACCGAAATGTGAATACTCAGTTCGCGAAGCTCATCGTGGACCACCCTGGAAAAGCGCGGGTCGTGAAACGCGGCGGCATAGGCATTGTGCGCGACATCTTCGACCAACGGCCTGGAAGCCTCGAGGCTGCCGATGCAACCGCGCAGATCGCCGTTCTTCTTGATCGTGATAAAGCTCGCCTGCAGTGATTGTAACGATTCGGGCCAATCGTCGAGTGTCACCGGCAAAGGATCTCCGTGATCCAATCCATGTTTTACGGATTGTTGCGCGAGCTCGGTGAGCCGGGTGCGTTCGTCTGTAGAAAGCGAGTGCTCCGGGGTGGATTCGAAGAAAGAGTATGCGCCGTATCCCACGACTTGATCCCGCGGGCCGGCGGTATCACCGGAGTTACGAACATCCAGGGTTTCAACGTGTAGGTGGTGGCGGGTCGCCGCGCGCAACAAACCCCGGACCGGAATCTGGCCACAGGCATGTTCCCCGGTGAGGCTGGCGGGATCGAGTTGCTCGATCCGGCTCGTGGTGTACCGATCAAGCTGTTGCGCCGTGGTGTAGTCATGGTAGTGACTGAGATCGGAGCTGATAACAATCAGTGTCTCCTCGCCTCCCCAGAGGCGCTCCAGGAGCTGTTCGATCTGGGCTGGGTGCGCACCACCCACCGCAAACGGGAGTAGTGCGAAACGATCCAACGCGGACTGCAGGAATGGTAGCTGGACCTCCAGGCTGTGTTCCAACGCATGGGCTTCGTCCATGTAAAACACGAAATCCATGTCGTCAACGAGCCGTGCGATCGTCTCGCGGTCTACGGGAACTTCCCCAAGGGGTGACGCAAATGCACCCGCTGAGCTGGCGGCGACGCCGTTAACCGCCACGCGGTGGGCCGGGCCCAGCAGCACCACGCGGTTTATTCGGTCGCGCAAGGCGGTTACCGCGGCGTAGGCCGAGCCCGCCACCGGCCCGGAATAGACGTAGCCGGCATGGGGTGCGATAACGGCCTTTGGGACGTGGTGGGCGGGTTTTGCGTTACGCAGGAAATCCCCCACCTGTTGTCGCAGCGAAGACGCGTCATCGGTGTAAAACATGCCCGCTACCGCGGGTTGTCGAGTCTCAATCATTGCAGACCTCGGTGGATGATTGACGATATACTTACATGTTAACGCCAGCCAGCGCCAACCACCAAGGTCCGGTGGCCGAGACCCGTACGTTCAGGACCGTCGGCCGCGAGCCTGGACAAAGTGCGTGGTGGCGCGGGCGAGCTAGAACCACGAATGCGTGGCGTGTGCACTCAGGACCCTTGACGTCATTATGAAATGCCCCCATTTATAAAGACGATGGAAGCGATTATCGACACGGTTAGCACTAAATATTGGCATGTTCTCGATGATGGTCGCGTGCAGTGCGATCTGTGTCCGCGTTTTTGCCATTTGCGCGAGGGACAACGCGGGCTGTGTTTTGTGCGAATGGCCCAGGGAGACCGGATCGTGCTTACGACCTACGGGCGGTCCAGTGGATTTTGCGTGGATCCGATCGAGAAAAAACCTCTCAATCACTTTTATCCCGGGACCAGCGTCCTGTCCTTCGGCACTGCCGGGTGCAATCTGGCGTGCAAATTCTGTCAAAACTGGGATATCAGCAAGTCGCGCCAGACCGACACCCTGGCGGACAGCGCCTCGCCGCAACGAATCGCCGAAGTCGCCAAGCAGTTGAATTGCCGGAGCGTCGCATTTACCTATAACGACCCGGTCATCTTTCACGAGTACGCCATAGATATTGCCCAGGCATGCCACGAGCTGGACATCAAGACCGTCGCCGTCACCGCGGGATACGTATGTCCTGAACCACGCGAGGAGTTCTATCGCCATATGGATGCCGCAGACGTGGATCTAAAGGCTTTCACCGAACGGTTTTACAAAAAGATCTGCGGCGGCGGTTTGCAGCCGGTTCTTGATACGTTGGAGTATCTCAAGCACGAGACCCAGGTATGGTTCGAACTGACGACCTTGTTGATTCCCGGGGAGAACGATTCGGAACAGGAGATAGACGAAATGACGCAATGGGTGGTGGATCGCCTGGGTCCCGACGTACCGATGCACTTTACGGCGTTTCATCCGGACTGGAAGATGCTCGACAAACCGGCTACGCCGCCAAACACCTTGTCGAAGGCGCGGGACATCGCATTGCGAAACGGCGTACGCTATGCCTATACCGGCAATGTGCACGACGAAGCGGGCGGCAGCACCTATTGCCACGAATGCGGCATCAAACTGATCGGACGCGACTGGTACGAATTGCACGATTGGAATCTCGACGACAGCGGCCACTGCCGGGCCTGCGGCACCCGTTGCGCCGGCGCGTTCGAGGGGCCACCCGGCACCTGGGGCCGCAGACGCCTGCCGGTGCGCATGAGCGCCGGGGTGTAACCGGCGTCGCGGTAGCCGTTGCACCCGTACGCAGGAGCGGTAGACTCGGCAGCCGGGATACGTCGGCATCACAACCAATCCGCGCGTCACTCGCTACCAACTTACCGGCCGTTGTTTTTCAAGCAACGCTATCGGGTGAAAATCTGCCGGGAACCGGGCGGATTATAATTCTGACTAAATACAGGAGATAGTACATGAGCGATTCAACATATGGGTTCAGCGTGCGGGTGCCAGGTGGCTTTGACCAGGCCATCGCACGTGTCACCGAGGAACTGGCCAAGGAGGGTTTCGGCGTGTTAACCGAGATCGATGTCAAGGCGACGTTGAAAAAGAAGCTGGGGGTCGATAAAGACCCGTATGTGATTCTCGGCGCGTGTAATCCGACGCTCGCCAACCAGGCATTGGATGCCGAGCCGGATATCGGACTGCTGCTGCCATGCAACGTGGTGGTGCGCGAGGACAAAGACGGTATCGTCGTGGCGTTCATGGATCCAGCGGCAGTGCTCGGTATCGTCAAGCGGGAGGAATTGGCGGAACTCGGCGACGAGGTGCGTGGACGGCTGCAACGGGTGCGCGATGCCTTGAGCTCGTGACAACTGCATCGCCGGGAATGTGAATAATGAGCATTGACGAATTCGTGTTGCGCCATGAAGGATTGATCCGGATCGGATTCTTTCTCGGCGTGTTCGCGGTGATGGCGTGGTGGGAAGTCAACGCCCCACGCCGGCCGCTGTTGGTGTCCAAGCTGCGTCGCTGGATCAGCAACATCGGTATCGTTGTTCTGAATACGATTTTGCTGCGCTTGATTTTTCCGGCGGCGGCAATCGGCGCCGCGCTGTTCGCCGCCGCGCACGGTTGGGGGGTTCTCAACTACGCGTCGCTACCGGCTGCGCTCGAAGTGGCGTTGGCAGTCCTGGTCCTGGATCTCGCCATCTATCTTCAGCATGTGATGTTTCATGCCGTGCCGGCGCTTTGGCGTCTCCATCGGATGCATCACGCCGATCTCGATTTCGACGTTACCACCGGTGCCCGTTTTCATCCGATCGAGATCGTGTTATCCATGGGTATAAAGTTTGCGGTGATTTTCGCCCTGGGTCCGCCGGTGCTCGGTGTGTTGATATTCGAAGTGCTCCTCAATGCCACCGCCATGTTCAACCACTCCAATGTGCGTATGCCGGAAACGCTGGACGCCAGGCTGCGCTGGCTGGTGGTGACCCCCGACATGCACCGCGTGCATCATTCGGTGAAGCGTCATGAGACCAACAGCAATTTCGGATTCAACCTGCCGTGGTGGGACCGGTTGTTCGGCACCTACCGGGCGCAACCGGACGGCGGTCATACCGCCATGACCATCGGTCTCGATACGTTTCAAGACAGCCGCGTCTGTGCCGACCTGCCCGGCATGCTGTGGATCCCGTTTCGCCGAGATACCGGTGTCTACCCCATCGGGCGCAACCCGGATTCCACGTAGTCGACGCAGAGTGTCGTTGCGATGCGTAGGGCGACGGTCCTGGCGATTTGTCCTCGCATTACTTCGTCCCGTCGGCCCGGGATTCGGAACAGAGCTGAAGCGAGGGAAAATCCCCAGGACGCGCCGTGAATACACCCCCCAAGGCCCGGCGCCGGAGTCACCGCGGGGCTGGGTTGTTCGTGGACTTGACTCAGGCCGGGACGTTCGGGTTCAGGCTGTAGGTGCCGGTGATGCTGGCCTGATCGAGGATATGACCGTCGATGGCGGTCAGTACGTCGCCGCCGGTGAAATCGCCATGCACCGGGCAGCGCTCGATGTCCAGTGCATAGACAGTAAACACGTACCGATGTCTGATGGCGTCGTTCCACGGCGGGCAGGGCCCGTCATAGCCGCAATACTTTCCCGACATATCGGCATCGCCTGCGAACCAATTCGTATAATCGTTGACACCGCGACGGGCGCCGCCGGGGCCGGGTGTCTGATCCTTTCCGCGCACGGTTACGCCGTCGGAATCGGTACCAGGCTCGATCTCGGCAACGGTTTTGGGAATGTCCACCAACACCCAGTGATAGAAGTCGGTGCGCGGCAGGTCAGCCGGTACCTCGCGCCCTTCCTGGTTGACGTCATCGGGTTTGCTCGGCACGTCCGGATCGACGCCGATTAACACGAAGGACTGGGTAGAGGCGGGCGCACCGTCCCAACTCAAGTGCGGGTTGCGGTTTAACGCCAGATCCACGTGGGATTCGGGGTCGGGTAAACAGAATGCAAACTCGCTCGGAATCGGTTGGTCGTTGGTAAAACTTTCGCTGTTGATCTGCATGATTGCCTCCTGTGGCGCTTCTTAGTCATAGGTTGTGAGCCCGTCATCACCGGCGGATTGATGATGAACACTCGCAGTCAGTCTTTGGGTTCGTGTTTTTCGACTCCAATCGCCGCCTGATCACCAGCGATGTTACGGTTGCGTGTCAGGCCGGTCGGCTGCCCAGCGGACGACGTGGCCCGATCGGCCGTGACGGCTTCTGCCGGATTCGGCTTGTTCCGGATATGTACATCGCGCTGTGGAAATGGAATCTCGATGCCGGCCTCGTCCAATGCCTTCTTGATCGCGAAACGCAGGTCACTGGCGGTGCGCAGTCGTTGGTCGATGTCGCGGATGTAAAACCGCAACTCGAAATCCAGCGAGCTGTTGCCGAACTCCCTGAAGATGACTTGCGGTAGCGGCCGTTTCAGCACTTCATCATTACCATCCGCGCACTTCATTAGTACTTCGCGCACCCGCTCGGGATTTGAATCGTACGAGACTCCGACTGGAATAATTACGCGCCCGACTTTACTTTTGTGCATCCAGTTCATGACTTCCGTTGTCACGAGATTGCTGTTAGGCACGATCAGTGATGCGTTGTCGAAGGTCTGTATTTCCGTAGAAATCACATTAATCCGTTTGACGTACCCCTCTTGGTTTCCTATCACAATCCAATCTCCGGATTTGATCGGGCGTTGAATCAGGAGGATGAGCCCCGAGACAAAATTGTTGACCGTGTGCTGAAGGCCAAAACCGATACCCACCGACAACGCACCGAAGATTATTGTCAGTTGGCTCAGGTTGAGACCGAGCACGGAAAATGTGACCAACACGGCAAGTACAATGCCGACATACCCGACACCGGAGGTCAGTGCATCACGCACACCGATGTCGAGACTGGTCTGCACCAGAATGCGGTTGGAGAGCAATCGCTGCACCAGGCGGACGCCGATTGACAGAAGCACAAAGACAATAATGGCGATTCCAATGTTGAAAATAGAAAATTCGAAATCGCCGACCTCGATGCCGTCCGCAAGACCGGCAAAGATCGGTCTCACTTCCGTCCAGGGCATCCCCCATGTCAACAGAGTTGATATGGCCGTCACTAGCAACAACAACACATCCGCGAGCAGCACTACCCAGAATTCCAGCCGCGCGGCGCCGGCGTTGCCCAAACCCAGCCGCTGCCGCACCCAGGCGCCCAAAGCGTTACCCTCCGATGTAGCCTGTTTCGCTCCCGCGCCAATCAAACCATGAATCAACCACGCGATTCCGAATAAAGCCAGGGTCCATACGATGCGTTTCGATACGAACAGACCGAAATTGAGGTAACCGAATACGCCGGCGATCACACTGATGACGAGCCCGGCGCGCGCCAGCACGAACAGTAAGCCGTATCTCATAGAGGGCATACTTTCGGAAGGCGGATCGGTGCTGGCATCGACAAAACGCCAATTGCGCGACCGCAACACGTTGAATACCAGCGAGCTCAGTACGAGCAATGCGCCCATGCCCACTACTGCCGATAATTCGGCCGGCGCCCTTATCCCGGTAAGCCGCTTGACGAGCAGCGGCTCCACGATCGCCACTCCGCTGACCGCCAGCACCGAATGAACCAATAATGCGACCCCGGCGAACAACCACAGCGCACGGTCAAGCTGCATGGCTGCGTCGTTGGTAAAGTTTGTCATGCGCCACTGCCGGCGACGCGGCGCGAGAACGACCGCGGACAATCCAGTGACGACTACAAATTGCAGGCCGGCGATGGACAGCCTGTTCACGAGTGATCTGAATTCTTGACCCAGTGCCAGGATGTGCAAGATAGAAAAGGTAAGCGCCAATATACACACGACCGGCAACAGTACCCGGGCGGTGCTTTCTACCAGGGCGGCGATCAGTTGTTGGTGTGCAGCGGGATCCCGGATGTCCGGGTCGCGTCCATGAGCTCGCAACAGCCTTTGGTGCGAGACCCACCAGAACGTAAGGACGACGATAATGGTCAGCAACGCCAGTGCGATGCGTGTGCCTAGATGGGGGGTGAGGTCTTGCTGCGACCACCACTGAATCCCGTCACCGCCCAATTCTTGAAGTCGTCCCGGAATTTGGCTGAACGCTGTCGCGACTACGCCCGGTGAGAACGGAGGCGGTGAACGTTGGCTGAGGAGTCGCGCCAGGGTCACTAACTCGGCGTCGGCGATCTGCCGCAATATTCCGGCGGCCCGCACCAGGACCAAAGCACTTTGCTTGATGCGACCGTCCAAGCGGGCGGTCTGCTCGCCGAGTGTGCTGCGCTTTGCCCTTACGTCGTCGGATTCCGGTGGCTCGCCCTCCTTCGGCGGCGGGCCCAGGGCGTTGAGCAGCCTGGTGTACTTGGCGAGTTCCAGTTCCGCCCGTTCCCGGGTTTCCTGGGCGGACTCCCGGACCACGGTGATGTTTTGCATCAGTGGTTCGATTTCGCGTTTACCCAGCCGTGGCGCCGCTAGTGCGCGTTCGGTGAAATCAAGCACGTCGTTCCAGCGCGCGTGCAAGTCCTCGAAGCGAGTCTCGGCCTCGTCCCCCGGTACTGCCGGCATCGCAGGCGCGATCGGCGCCAGAGCGCCCAGGAGGCACATCACCAGTCGTTTAATCGTCAGCGACCGCATTTCGTCTTTCAGTTGGCGGATCAGGGTGTCAGGAATGGCGTGAATATTGTAACCTGTGCGCAGCATACGAGTCGGGAAAAGGTTGATCTGGAGGATTCGCCATGTCAACCTTGAAGCTCTGTTAGTTGCTTATCGGGGACAGGCATTGTGACGCTGACCGCTGAAGCGCAGGTACTGGGAAACATTCCGTTGTTCGCGAAGTTGCCGCCAGCGAAGCTGAAATTGCTGGCTTTCACCAGTGAGGCTGTCACGTTCATTGACGGTGAGGAGTTGTTTCACGCCGGTGACCAATCCGACTGCGCTTACGTTGTGATCGATGGAGAAGTGGAAGTGTTTACCCACAGCGATGCCGACAAAGCCAGCTTCGTGCTCGGAAAGAACGAGCTGATCGGTGAAATGGGCGTCCTGAACAATGCACCGCGATCCGCGACCATCCGCGCGAAAGGACAAGTGCGCGTGCTTCGTGTGACCAGCGAGACTTTGTTGAAACTACTGTCGGAGAACGCAGAGATTGCGCTTGATGTCATGCGGTTGTTGAGCGACCGACTGGCGAATACCCTGCATAAGTACGAAGAATCACAAGCTAAGTTGAAGCAGTACGAAGACCTGTGAGAGCGGGCGCAAGGCTGCTCCCGGTGTTAAAACCAAGGGACTTTCGATGTTTGCGGAAGGCGGCGGTGATTCCCGCGAGTCGGTATTGAGAAGTGGACGAAATCATGCAGCAGCGATTCGTTTCCTTATGGGCACGCTGTGTTCCCGACTCGGGGGCGCGGCGTGCCGGAGATGTATACCGCAAGCTGCATGCGCTCTACCAACATCCCGGTCGCTACTATCACGACCTGAACCACATCCGCGCCTGTCTGCGGCACATCGACGCGGTGGGCAGTCGGCTGAATCACCCGGATGCGGTGGAGATGGCGTTGTGGTTTCATGACGTGATCTACGAGCCCGGTGCACAAGACAACGAGCGCCGCAGCGCCGAATTTTTCACGGAAATCGCGGTCACGGTCGCCGACGTGGGTTTTGCGGATGAAGTGAGTGGTTTAATCATGATGACCGTCCATCCCAGCACACCCCGGACCTTGGATGAAAAATTCACCGTGGATATAGATCTTGCAAGCTTCGGTTTGCCGTGGGAGGAATTTGCGAGCCTGGGGGAGTTGGTGAGAAAGGAATTTCCGCATTCTTCAGACCGGGACTTCGAGGCACGTCAACTCCGGTTTTTCGAAATGCTGACCCGGCAGCGCTATTTCTACTTTACCGATTTCTTTCGTTCCCGTTTCGAGGCTAATGCGCAGGCCAATCTGCGGCGTAGAATCGCGCAACTAGAAAGCGGCATTACGTAGCGAAAAAGCCGTTCGGTCAGTGGTCGCTTGGTGTGTCGGCATTCACTGAGAAAATGGTGGTGTCGGCTTGCCTCCCGCGCACTTTAACGGCGCCGATTCTTGTAAACGAGAAGCGATCGGCGCCGGCGAGTTGACACGTAGTTTCCGATACCAATATCCGCGTTCCGTACTGCTTATTGAGTTGTTCCAAACGCGCCGCCAGGTTTACGTCATCACCTAAGACTGTGTAACTCAATCGATCGCTGGTGCCTACCAATCCGCCTACGACAATACCGGTGTTCACGCCGATACGGGAGCGAAAACTTATACCGTCACCGAAAGTACGGCGGCCCAGGACGCTTTGAATGGCTATCGCGGCTCGCACTGCGTTGGCGGCATGGTCCGGATCGGCCTTGGGCAGGTTGAAGCTGGCCAGGATGGCATCGCCCTGAAATTGATTTATTACGCCGCCAAACTGCTCGATGGGTTCGGCGACAGCAGTGCAAAAGTCATTAAGCGTGTTGATCAATTCCGTCGGTGACATGTTCTCGCAAAGCGTCGTGAAGTTTTCCACATCCGCAAACAGCACTGTTGTCTGTCGAACCTCGCCTTCGCCGGCGATCATCTCGTGATCCGATGACTTGAGTTGTTGAGCGATCTCGGTAGGAACAAATCGCGACAGGTCGCGTGCCACGGTTCCCTCCACAACGGATTGCACCAGCAGGCCGCGGGCGCGATGCAGCGCAATGGCCAGGATCGTGGTTACCATCAGGATGGAGATCACTTTATCGAACTCGGCGCCCAGCAGCATGCTGTTGGAAGTCATATATTGCACATAGTCCCGCGTGACCATGTCGCCCTGGGCGTCGTACACCACTACGTAGAGCATCATCAGCAGCCAACCGGCGGCGGCAACGGCGCCGGCGGTGACGACGAATCCGGCTTCGAATCGAAGCGCCCTTAATGAAATGAATATGAACACATACAACAAGGTGGGTGCCTTGAGGTAGAACGATGGCGGCTGACCGTATTGGATGTGAAAAGTCCAGATCAACCCGAACAGCAAAGCGATGTCGACCACTACCGAGACATAGAGCAGCCAGTCCGGCAGTCTACGACGGTGCGCCAACGCCAGCCTGACCACGGTGAACAAAAGGTACGCGCTCAAAACCCACGGTACCGGTGCAAACTCCGCCTCCTCGCCGAAGGTCTTGGGGGCCAAGGTGTACAACGCGGCAAAAACCGTGACAACGCCGAGCTGAATCCATCCTATCAGCACCTCGCTGGAATCCTGCTGCATGCGAATGGCTGCGGCTAAGCGGGGCGGCATTTTCCGGTTTCGCGCGCTGAATGCCGGGAAAAAATGATTGCGAAGTTTGGCTGACATACCGGTTTTCCTGTATCGATTTCAGGCGAAGGACTGTGTGGGTTGATGTTATATAGACTGCATTGAGGGGGCAAAGTGCGCGGAAATAGTGCGCCCGATACGCAGGCGATGTAATATGTGTTGAGTTACACGCCCCTGGGGGAGAACTGCAATGAGTGAGCGCTTGAACGGAGGTCGGGTACTCATATACAGCCACGATACTTTCGGTCTTGGCCACCTTCGCCGATGCCGGGCGATCGCTCATTCGCTGGTTGAAAGATATAAAGGGCTTTCGGTGCTAATTCTGTCCGGTTCGCCCATCATCGGAAGCTTCGACTATCGGGCGCGCGTTGATTTTGTGCGCATACCCGGCGTCATCAAGCTCCACAACGGCAAATACACTTCGCTGGGGCTGCATATCGATCTGGAGCAAACCTTGGCTATGCGCTCCTCGATCATCCATCATACCGCTAAGATTTTCGACCCCGATCTGTTCCTGGTCGACAAGGAGCCCTTGGGGCTTGGTGGAGAGGTTCTGGGAACTTTACAGCTCCTGCAGCAGCGGGACACCGTGACCGTGCTTGGTCTGCGGGATGTCATGGATGAGCCGGTCTTGCTGCGGCGTGAATGGCAGCGAAAACGCGCACTGCCGGCATTGCAGGATCTTTACAATGAGATATGGGTGTATGGTTTGGAACAACTGGGCGAGCCGCTGACCGGTCTGAGTGTTCCGCCTTCGGTGCAGGCCAAGATGATCTATACCGGCTACCTGCGTCGAGATTCCCCGAAAGGACGGATGTTGCCGTCGGTGGAGATGACTGAACCGTATTTATTGGTCACTGCTGGCGGCGGCGGTGACGGTGAGGAAATGATAGACTGGGTGCTGCGTGCGTATGAGCACGACGCCGATTTGCCCTTTTCCGCACTGTTGGTTCTGGGTCCTTTCATGTCCCCCGCGCGACAACGGGCATTCCAACTCCGAGCGAATGACTTGCCGAACGTGCAAACCCTGGAGTTCGATAATCACATCGAGCTGCTCATGGAGAAGGCGATCGGTGTGGTTGCCATGGGTGGTTACAACACCTTTTGCGAGATCCTGAGCCTGAACAAAAGGGCGTTACTGGTCCCGCGCACGCGGCCAAGAAAAGAACAACTGATTCGCGCACGCCGCGCCCAGCAACTCGGAGTCGCCAAGATGCTCATAGGCAGCGGGGACCGTGACTGGAGGGTCATGGCCCGGGCGCTTCGCGAACTGCTTAGTCAACCGCTCCCATCGGAAGTGGTGATCCCCGGAATTCTCGATGGTTTGGCAACCATCGGCGACCGCGTGGAGTGGTGGGTGGCGAATCGGCGCAAACCATCCACTGCATTGCGCTCGAATATGTCCCTGGGTGCGCCGCAGTAGGTCATCCTTGCCCGGAGTTTCAATCGAGGCAGCAACCTCCGGGGTGCGGGTTCTAATTTATGTGCAGCACTTGTTGGGAACCGGTCACCTGAGACGTAGCGCGCTGCTGGCGCAGGGGCTTGCAGCGGCCGGTATGCGTGTGGAACTGATATCCGGGGGCTTACCGGCACCCCATCTGCCTCACCCCGTAGTCCAATTGCCGCCGGTTCGCTGTGCAGCGGGTGATTTCACGCTGCTGCTTGATGAGGCTGGATCGCCCGTTTCGGACGCATGGCGGTCCCGGCGGCGCCGATGTTTGTTGAATCGTTTCGCCGCGTACCAGCCTCATGCCCTGATCGTCGAGACTTTTCCCTTCGGCCGCAGGCAGATGGATTTCGAACTCGTACCTTTGATAAAAAACGCCGCCGCCGCGGAACCTCGGCCCGTCGTCGTTTCCTCGGTGCGGGATGTGTTGCAAAAACGACGGCCGCAAAGGGTGATGGAAGCCGCCTCGCTGCTGAATGAATATTTCGATAAGGTATTGGTGCATGGTGACCCGTCATTTATCGGATTCGATGAAACGTTTCCCATGGCTGATGACATTCGAGACAAGATCGTCTATACCGGTTACATCGCCGAAGGTGTGCGCACGGATCAGCCGCAGGGCACCGACGGAGAGAACGAAGTTCTGGTGTCCGCCGGCGGTGGCGCTGTAAGTAAACACCTGATGTCGACGGCGCTGCAAGCGCGGCGGCTGTCCGCACTGAGTACACATCGCTGGCGTTTTCTGGTTGGACCCGGACTGTCAGCGCGGGATATTCGGGAGTTGGAGGCGCATGCGGAACGCGACGTGATTGTCGAATCGGTGCGATCAGATTTTGCCGACTTATTGAGGCGTTGCAAGGTCTCGGTGTCCCAGGGAGGTTACAACACGGTCGTGGACGTTTTACGCGCCGGCGCGCGCGCGGTGATCGTGCCGTTCTCCAGAGGAGGCGAAACCGAGCAGACGTTCCGCGCCGGACGGCTGCATGAACGTGGGTACGCGTGGGTCGTCGATGAAGCGGCGCTGACACCAAAATCGTTGGCTGCGGCCATTGATCGCGCGTCGCTCATGAAGTCCGCGGAGGCTCCCATCGACATGAACGGCGCCGCCAACAGCGCCAGACAGATCGCGGCTGCGCTGGCATGATGCCCCGGCAGTTGCGTGCATGATGACGCATTGGGCGGAATTCGTCGCCGAGCTGGATGCGTGGCGGGCTGCGGGCCGCACCGCGACGTTCTGGTGGCGGGACGATGACGCGATCAACAACGACCCGGCGATAGACCGTTTGCTGACCCTGCGGCGCAGGTTGGGCGTGCCTCTCGCGGTTGCCGCGATCCCGGCGTCTACGGACACATTGTTCGCCAATGCGGTGTTGGCCGACACCGAAGTATGGGTGTTGCAACACGGCTATGCCCACCACAACCATGCGCCTGCCGGCGAGAAGAAAAGTGAATTTACACACGGCCGGGCCAGGAGCGCGGTATGCGAGGATCTGAATGCAGGCGCACAACTGCTGCGAGATTTGTTCGGAGCGCGCCTGCTGTCGGTGTTGGTGCCGCCGTGGAACCGTATTCATGAAGGCTGGATCCGGGAGTTGTCCAGCCTCGGCTATCGCGGCCTGTCGCTCTACAAGCCGCGGTCTGCGCGCTATGCCGCGCCGGGGCTGTGTCTGGTGAACACCCATGTAGATATCGTCGATTGGCGGGGACGACGCGGCTATGTCGGGCTGGATAGCGCACTGGGGCAGGTGGTCGCGCATCTTAAGCAGCGGCGGCATGGCGATGTGGATGCCGACGAACCCACCGGTCTATTGACGCATCATCTCGTTCACGACGAGCAATGCTGGACTTTTGTTGAGGAATTCGTCGCGCGATCCGGCGCCCATCCGGCAGTGGGCTGGTTAAACGCGGCGAACCTTTTTACGCCTTGATAGTGGAAGGTACGGTGTCGGTCACCGGTAACCGATCAACATGAAGCGAGTGTATTTCTTCAGTCGCAATGATGCTGCGAACAGGAGTTGGCTCATCGGTGCCTGACGCTGAAATGCTTGGAGATCCGGAACGCAGTTAGAGTGTTCTTCACAAGCGTAATAGTCATTCGACTGTAGCACCTGTAGCACTCCCGAGGGCACCTTTGCGTACCATTCCTCGAAGCGGTCGAGGTGTTCGCAGGAGGTGTTTATGAGCACGTCGGGTATGGACCCGGGACCATTGCCGGCCGCCATCCGCTCATAGTCCAGTTGGTAAATATCGGCGGTAATCGCGTGGAATTTACCGTGCTCGATCTGGGTGCGGTTGAGACTCTCCGCGATCGGTTTGCAGTGTTCATCCCGGTCGACACATACCACACACTCGATATCGAAACGTTCGTCGTGCAGCAACATTGCCGCCAGAACGCCGTACCAACTGCCCAGGATGTGAATGTTGCGAAAACGTCCGCCGGCCACGCGGTGTAGTTCGTTTACCAGCCACTGCTTTCCGGAGATTTGGTTTTTGTTCAACGCCGCTCCGAGATCCGGCGCGGGGAAACGGGATGCCGTGGCCAGAATGTCAGCGATGAACGGACTGGCATAATAGCTCGCAAGACCTTCCAGGATATCGCGATAGTACTCGTCCTTATCCAAGGGACTGCCCTCCTCGTACCGGCGCGCGATGACGCACGGCCGACCGGCGCGCGATGATCTCGTCCACGAGTTGCTTTAGTGTATTGCGTGCGGCGGCAATATCGTGCAGTGCCTGTGCCTTACAGCGAGCCTGTCGACCCATGTGTCGACGGCGATCGGGGTGTTTGATTAACGATCGTACTGCGGTGCTGATTGCGCCGGCGTTTTGCTCCACCAACAGACCGGTTTGCCCATGTTCAACGATGTCCGATACGCCGCCGCAACGACCGGCTACTACCGGTATTCCCCAGGCGTGCGCCTCGAGCAACGCCATGCCAAAGGCTTCGCCGATCGCCGGCCACACCATGAGATCGCAGACCGAAAGCCATTGCTCTATGGCGTCGGCGCCGAGTTCGCCCAGAAAGCGCACCCGTTCTTCAGGCAGGGTCGCGAATGCCTCCAGCACCCGGTCACGCGCCGGCCCGTCGCCTATAACAATCAGTGTCCACCGCTGGTCTTGGAGTATTTCGAGCGCCTTGGCCAGCAATTGAAATGACGCCAACTTACTGACTTCCCGCATCATGGCGACTGTGATCAGCCAGGGTTGGTCGCGGGGAATGGCGTGTCGCGTCGCCAGCTGCGTGCGCAGGCCGGCGGTTGTCGACGCAGTGGCTACTCGCGGCAGGTCTATGAATGGCCGCATCAACACCACGCCCTGGTCCCGCAGCCGGCTGATACCTGGCAGGTCATCTGAATTCAGCACGATCACGGCATCCGCCTTGATTATCGCGTCAGTGGCGGCTGCGTAGCCCACCGACCATCGCCCGCGCGCTTGTTTTGCAGCATGGGATGCCTCGACGACCAGGTAGGGTATGTCCAGGGCCGAGGCGACCGCGGGACCGATCCAGTCCGGGGCTTTGTGGTACAGGTGGTAGGTCACCCACAGATCGGGGCGCTGCGCGGGCGCGCTGGTCCGCCATAGATTAATCAGTTTGCATGCGTGATGCTTGCCGATACGTTCTAATCGTTGCTGGCGCCGCGCGTCGCCCGCGGCATCCCAGCTGCGGAATCGGGAAGCCAGAAGCACGTGATGCGGGTCGGCATCCAAGGCGCGCCAGAACAAACGAGCGACTCTCCGGTCGCCGGATGGCTCTGGATCGTCGGGTGGCTTCATGGGTGCATAATACGCTATTTTCATGCTTCGCTTACCGGTTGCACGCCGAACTTGGCGGCGATGCCGTCGATATGGGCGTCGAGCGAGAATTTCTCCCGCACCCTGGTGTTGCCCATTTCGCCCAAACGTGAGCGAAGATCGGGATCGACGATCAGCCGATCCAACGCTGATGTCAAGGCCGCGACGTCGCGTTGCGGAACGATGAGCCCGTGCTCATTGTCGTTGATGAGCTCGGGTATGCCGGAGATGCCGGTCGAAATTACCGCCACGGATTGACTCAACGCCTCCAGTAGCACGTTGGGCAGCCCATCCCGGTCGCCGTCGCTGCTGACGCGGCAGGCGAGCGCAAATATGTCCGCGTGTCGATACCATTTCAATACGTCCTGTTGCGGCAAGGCGCCGAGCCATCTGATACGTGACGCGATTCCCAGCTGTTGGGCAAGCTGTTTGAGTGCCGCCAAGCGATCACCATCGCCGATATGGACGAACCGCCATTGGCGGCGTGGTGGTAACTGGCGCAACGCCTGCAATAAGTCATCGTAGCCCTTCTTGTCCACAGCCCGGCCCACCGACAGAATTATCACCGGGTCGCCGGAATGGCGGCCGTCCCGTGGTCTTCGCGCCTGGGTCGGCGGCGGAAAACGTCGCACATCCAAGCCGTGGTAATTCAGCATCACCTTGGCGGGGTCATCCGCGATGTCGCGTAGATGCGTGGCATTCGCTTGCGTACAAGTGGTTATCCATGCGCACTCGGCGAGCTTCTGGCGTTTTTCCCACGCCGGCGTGGTCCAGATGTCCTTCGCGTGGGCCGAGCAACTCCAGGGCACTCCCATTATGGCGCTCGCGTAACGAACCACCGAAGCCGGCGTATGCAGAAAGTGCGCGTGCAGATGGCTTACTCTCCCGATGAGTTCACTGCCCAACACCATCGCCTGACCAAAGCGCCGGATGCGATTCGCGGTTCGATCGCGTCCTAGGTCATTACGCCACATACTGCGGGCGGCCATGTAGTCAGGAAAACGGCGCACTCTGATCCAGGCGTGAATGAGCCGCAGGGGCTCCTGATACAAATATTCGGGCAGGTATAACACCGGCGCCTTAATCTCTTCGTGTATCGGATGAATTGAGCCATCGGTGGGATGCCGCAAAGACACAATCATGATATCCAATCCACGCCGCTCCAGGGCGAGAATTTCCTGGGCGATGAACGACTCTGACAGTCGTGGGTATCCTTTTAAGACGAAGGCTATGGTGTCCGCCCCTGAGACCGTTGACATCATAGTCGCGAGGTGAATTTCTCAAATCGTTTGATACATAGCTCTTTCAGAACACTTGGCATGAAAGAGTAGTAGCGGCCGACCGTTTGCAGCGGTCGGGACTCTAGCGCGTGGTCGTGTTGAAGGCTGGCCAATATTCGGCGTGATAGCTCTACCGCCGCCTCGGTGCCGGCTGCGCGCAATTGAAACAGCCGCATTCCGGGCTTGAGGATTACGTTTTCCATTCCCAGCATATCGCCGCGATCGAGTTCCGTGGCCAGGCGCTGCATCGCAACCGACAACGCTTCGAAATCGCGATGGTAGATCGCCCATAGGTGAGCATCGAGCCCGCGGTACTGCTCCGGGTTTCCGGTGTGAATGTTAAACGCGGCGGAAGGGCAAACATCAATCACCGACTTGTTGAGTTTGCGCGTTCCGAACACCAGCATGGCCTCCGGTCGGGCGGCGGTCATAGCGGATATCGCTTCCGGTTGGCTCAACGAGGGAAAGAACTCGGTGTCGGCGACGTCTTTGAAAGGCGGCGATCTTCCGTTGAACCAAACGCGCTTCTCGTGGTTCTTGCTCTGTTCCTCGAACGGGTGAAACGTGTCAAAGGGCGGTGTCAACTCACCGGTCTCGACAAATACGCGGGTCACCGGCATCGACCTGCTGAGCGCGTGGACAAAGTAACGTCGGCGTACTGATCCGGTTGTTAGAATAATCAATCTCATTTACCAACCCGCATTATTATTTGAGTCGAGCATGACGCCCTTGTAAGCTACGCTCGTGGATTGCCTCGCTAAGATACCAACGGATAAACCTTGTTCAGCCCGCCGGTGACTGATCATGGAACCGTCCATTTATCGTTACGTTCTGAAGCATACGCTCAAGGATCAGATTTTCTTGATTGTTCTGACCGCCGCTTCTTTGCCGCTTGTTTACATCACCCTCGAGGTTCCCAAACGCATTATCAACGAAGCCATAGGCGGTCAGGGCGCGCCTTATTCGATATTGGGTTTTGAACTCGATCAAATCGGATACCTGTTGGTATTGTGTTTCTTTTATCTGGGCCTGGTTATTCTAAACGGGGGTTTCAAATACGTTAATAATGTCTACCGGGGAGTCGTTGGCGAGCGGATGTTGCGCCGGTTTCGCTACGAACTATTCAACCGCATATTACGTTTCCCCTTACCGCACTTCAAACGCACTTCTCAGGGTGAGTTAATCCCGATGATCGTCGCCGAAACCGAACCCTTGGGTGGGTTTATCGGCGAGGCGTTTGCGCTTCCGGCATTTCAGGGCGGCATCCTGCTCACCTATCTGTCGTTTATTTTTGTGCAGGACGTGTTCCTGGGAATCGCCTCAATCATGATGTACCCGTTGCAGATGTACGTCATTCCGAAGCTTCAGCGTAAGGTAAACAACCTCAACAAGCAAAGAGTCAAGAAAGTACGAACGTTTTCCGATCGCATCGGCGAAACCGTCTCTGGCATTACCGAGATTCATGCCCACAACACCTCCCGATTCGCTCGCGCCGTGGTTGGATCGATACTGGGCGCCGTTTTCCATATTCGTTACGAAGTCTACCGGCGTAAGTTTTTCATTAAGTTTCTGAACAATTTCCTGGATAAACTGACGCCGTTTTTCTTTTATTCCGTGGGTGGTTATCTGGTGATAACCGGAAAGCTGTCTCTTGGGGCGCTGGTTGCCGCGCTGGCGGCGTATAAGGACATCTCGGACCCATGGAAGACTTTGCTCAAATATTACCAGACCAAGGAAGACATACGGGTAAAGTACGCGCAGATCATCGAGCAGTTTCAACCTGAAAACATGATGACGCGCGAATTGTTGGACACAGAACCCGAACAGATCCCGCCGCTGAGGGGCAACATCAGCACGACCAATTTGAGTTATACGGAGGACGGAGCGACCAAGCCCGTCGATGGAGTCAGCTTAACGGTAAGTGAGAATACCCATGTCATCAGCGTGGGGCCGGGTAACAGTGGAAAAGACGAGTTGGCCATGTTGTTGGCGCGGTTGGTCCAACCCGCAGGCGGGCGAATGGTCATCGATGATCTCAATCTGGCCGAGTTGCCGGAGGCGGTGCTGGGAAGGCGCATGGCCTACGTTGGGCAAAATGCTTATGTGTTTGCGGGAACCATACGCGACAACCTTTTCTACGGCCTCAAGCATCGTCCGATAATTGATCCTGATTATGACGATGAACAACAGCGAGCGCGGGCGGATGAACTCAAGGCGGCGATCGCCGCAGACAACAGTCGCGATGACGTGCTCGCGGATTGGATCGACTACCAGGCCGTCGGAGTCGTCAGTCCCGAGGAGCTCGAACAGAAGGCGTTTGAACTCGCGGAACTCCTGGATATGGAACACGATCTTTATCAGTTGGGATTACGCGGCAAGATAGATCCGGGCGCCTATCCTGAGCTTTGTGATCGAATTCTGGCGGCACGGGACAAATTGCGTCTTCGCTTGCGGCAACCGGAAGTAGCGGATTTGGTGCAATCCTTTGACCGCAATCTGTATAACAGCAACATGTCCGTCGCCGAGAACCTGTTGTTCGGTTCGGCCCTGGACCCGGCGTTTGCCCTGGAGAATCTGGCGACCAATGCGGATGTGCGTCGGATTCTGGATGACGCGGGTCTCACGGATGACATGGTAGACATCGGCAAGCATGTGGCGGAGACCATGGTTGAATTGTTCGCCGATGTGGACCCGGATAGCGAACTGTTCGAGAAGTACAGCTTTATCAGCGCCGACGACTTACCCGGTTTTACCAAGCTGCTGTCGCGCGCCGAGGAGCTGGGTATACCGGGCTTGGACGAGGATGAACGTGTGCGTCTGTTTTCCTTGACCTTTAAGCTGGTGCCCTCGCAACACCGCTTGGGCCTGATTGATGAGCAGATGCAGTCTCGCCTCGTCGAGGCGCGCCGCGAACTGGCTGAGCGCTTGACGGCCATGGAAACGTCTGTCGCCGGATTCGATGCGGATCATTTCAATGCGGCGCTGTCGCTTCAAGACAACATCTTGTTTGGCAGGCTGAACCCAGGGCAGGCGCGGGCGCAAACCCGGATCGGCGAGCTGCTCGCCGAAACCGTTGACGAGCTGAACCTGCACCAGGCGATCACCAAGGTTGGTCTCGACTATGAAGTCGGGATCGGCGGCTCCCGGCTCAGCCTGGCGCTGCGCCAGAAACTGGCGATCGGACGTTGCTTACTCAAAAATCCGGATGTTTTCATTGTCAACCAGGCCACCGGTGCGCTCGATCCGGGCGCCGAACTCAACATCGTGAGGAAATTGACCGAGTATAGAAAGGGTAAGTCTTTGATCTGGATATCCGATCGTGCGGAATTGGCGCGACATTTTGACCGCGTGATCGTGATGGACAATGGGAAAATTGGCGAACAGGGCACATTCGACGAGTTGTCGAGCCAAGGCAAGCTGTTTCCGCGGCTGTTGGGGTCCGTGTGAGCTGCGAGTTGCGCATGCTTCGGGCGACGGATTGAGCCGAGCCTCAGTGCGATATGTGGGTTAGAGATAGACAGCGGGATTCGGACGATAGCCGCCGCATGGTCGTCGAAACCAGCCTGTTGGATCGCATGATTGAACGGCTAGTGACCCAACGCGCCTGCCTGGAGCGGGCAGTGAAGCTCATCGCGAGCCTGCCGGGACCGGTAATCGAACTCGGCCTGGGGAAGGCGCGCACTTACGATCATCTACGCCGGTTGGTTCCAAATCGCCGCATCCTGGTGTTCGACCGGGAGATCCACGCGCCCGAAGCCTATGTTCCTGACGGTCAAGACCTGTATCTCGGTGATTTTCGCGACACTTTGCGTGAAGTGCAGGAACGCCTGCGGGGTACGGTGGTGCTGCTGCATGCGGATATCGGATCCACTGACCGCGACCGAGACCGGCGACTAATCGCCGAACTGATCCCGTTGATCGAAGCCCTGGTGTGTGATTCGGGTATCGTAGTAAGCGACCGCGAGATGCCGCAACCCCACTGGGAGAGCCTCGCCCTGCCGTCATCCGCGGGCGATTGGCGCTACTACATGTATCGAGTCAGGAAGGCGGGGAAATAACCACCCCGCTACTTATACGGATCGGCCGCGTCCCGTAATCCGTCGCCAAAGAAGTTGAACGCCAGGATTACGACTATTACCGGCACCACCGGTAGCATCAGCCACGGATAGAGGGCGACGACGTTAATGTTTTGCGCCTCGTTGAGCAGCACTCCCCAGCTGGTGATCGGTGGACGCAGGCCTAACCCCAGGAAACTGAGCGCCGTCTCTCCGAGTATCATCGACGGAATAGAAAGTGTCGCGGAAGCGATCAGGTGACTGAGAAAACCGGGCAACAGGTGACGGCCGATGACTCGTCGCGGGCGGGCGCCCATGAGTTGCGCCGCAGTACAATAATCCTCTTCCCGCAACGCCAGTAGTTTCGAGCGAACCGCGCGCGCAAGACCGGTCCAGTCGAGTAATGCGAGGATGACGGTAATCCCGAAAAACACCAGGATCGGACTCCAGTTGACCGGCAGGATTGCGGACAAGGCCATCCACAGCGGCAGCTCCGGGAACGATCGAATGATCTCGATCAGGCGTTGAATGACATTATCCACCCAGCCGCCGTAGTAGCCGGCGAGCCCGCCGATGATGATGCCCAATGCAAAACTGATCGTGATCCCCAGAAGGCCAATAGTCAATGAGATGCGTGCGCCATAGATGATGCGGGAAAGCATGTCGCGCCCGAGACGGTCGGTGCCCAGCAGAAACAAAGTGCCGTCCCGGGCCGGGCATACGAGATGAAAATTTGCCTCGAACAAGTCCCAGAACATGTATCCATCTCCGTCGCAGAAAAATCTCAGCCGCTGCACGTTCTGCTTGTCTTCGCTGTATTCGCGTCGCAGGTTGGTCATGTTGAGTCGATACTCGAGCCCGTACACAAATGGGCCAATGAACTGGCCTTCGTTAAACCAGTGCACAGACTGTGGCGGTGCGTAGATGAAGTCAGTGTGCCGAGATTGCAGGTTGTAGGGGGTGACGACTTCGGCAAACAGCGCCGCGACGTAGAACATCAGGAGCACGGCGCCGGAAAACACCGCCAACCGATGGCGCTTGAGTTTCCACCACATCAACTGCCATTGGGAGGCGAGATAATAACGCTCCTGTTCGGGCGCCAACGCCTCGATGGAGTAAGGATCGAAGGGCGCCTTGGATACGAAATGTTCCGTGCCGGATGTGTCGATGTCGTTTGACGGCGATGTCATCGGGTGGTGCCCCCTTGCAGCCGGATGCGGGGATCCAGCGCGGCGAGGGCAAGATCCGAAAGCAGTACGCCAATGACGGTGAGCGAAGCGAGAAACATCAGAAACGAGCCGGCAAGATACATGTCTTGGCTCTGCAACGCGCTCAGCATCATCGGCCCGGTCGTCGGCAGGGATAACACCACTGCCACCACCTCGGCGCCGGAGATGACGCTGGGCAGGATGCTGCCAATATCCGATATGAAAAAATTCAGCGCCATGCGCAAAGGATATTTTGTGAGTAGCCTGAAGTGAGGCAATCCTTTTGCAAGCCCGGTGACCACATACTGTTTCTGCAGTTCATCGAGCAGGTTGGCGCGCAACCGGCGGATCATTCCCGCCGTCCCGGAGGTGCCGATGACCAACACCGGTATCCATAGGTGTTCCAGCACCGACATGAACTTGTCCCAGCTCCACGGCTGATCTATATATTCCGGATCCATCAATCCCCCGATGGAGGTGCCGAAGTACACGTTGGCCAAATAGAGCATAACCAGGGCAAGCAGAAAGTTGGGTGTAGCCAGGCCGATAAAGCCAAGAAAGGTCAGACCGTAGTCTCCCCAACTGTACTGGTGGGTAGCGGAATAAATCCCGATCGGAAAGGCGATAATCCAGGTAAATACGATGGTGATAAACGAAACCAGCACGGTAAGCACCAAGCGGTCGCCGACGACCTCGGTTACCGGCAGGTCGTACTCAAATGAATATCCAAAATCTCCCCGGAACATTCCCGTCAACCAGTGGAAATACTGCTCATGTAACGGTTTATCCAATCCATAGTGTTGGCGCAGAAATGCAATTTTTTCCGGATCGACGGATTCGCCCTGACTCTGCAGTTCAGCGATATAGCTTTCCAGATAATCGCCGGGCGGCAGCTGAATAATGACGAATACGATAAGGCTGATGATCAACAGGGTTGGGATCATCATTAACAGGCGATGTAATATGTAACGCAGCATTGTTCTTTTTAGATGCTACTCGTCGGCAAACCAGAACGTGTCGGGCCGGTAAATCCCGAAGTAGGACCCCGGCTCCCAGTTGTATATCCCTTCCTCGGGTACATTCCGGAGGCGATTGTTGATCACTACCGGTTGCGGCACGCCACACACGGTCCCGATGGTGAACTGCTGTTCAGCGTGTGTCTCCAACATGGTCAGCCAGATACGCTCTCGTTCCTCACGTGTTTCGGCAAATCGCCATTGGTTGTTGAGTTTCGCTAGCTGGTCAACACTGTCCATGGTGGGTGATTGGCCGCTCCGGCCACGGGTTTCGAAATACTGCCCCCATTTGGGCCATTGAAGTTGTTGCTGTGTGGTCGGCGCCAGTTCTTTCGGACTCATGTCCGCAGTGGCGATGCCGTTCGAGAGTCCTGCCCATACCGTCATGATTGTGTCGCCGGCGAACGTTCTGTTGCGGAATACCTCGCGTTGCGAAGGGCGTGTATAAAGTTTGATGCCGGCCTGCAACCAGCTATCATGGATCAGCTCCAGTACGTCGGTTTCCTCGGTGCTTTCGCCGGCCGTCTGGACAATAATTTCGATCGGCCGTCCGTCCGGCAGCACGCGTATTCCGCGGTTGTCGTACTGGGTTAAACCGATCTCGTCGAGCAACTGGTTTGCCCGGGGTAAGTCGAAATCCGTCCAGGTTTTCTGGAACTCGGGGCGGAACAGCGGGCTCTGCGGCAGCACTGTATTGTTGCTCTCGAGCACCAGGCCGAAATAGATGACCTGGTTGATCTCATGGCGATGAATAGCGAGTGACAGGGCGCGTCGAAAGCGGACGTCATGCAGTAGTTCGCGCCATACCTCATCGTTGGTGTTCAGATTGGGGAACAGGGCCATCTGGGAGCCCTTTGCGGTGCGCCACAGGCGCACCGAGAAATTGTTGCGCTGCTCACCCGCCTTGAGGAAGGTGTAATTGTCCAGGCGCAGATAACGCGCCTGCAGATCCGATTCTCCGGCCCCGGTCTTGGCCGGCACCAGGCTGCTGCTGGCGATGTTGACAATTACACGGTCGATATACGGAAGCTGTTTGCCATCGCTGTCGATGCGGTGGTAATAAGGATTGCGCTTGAATATGAATCGTTCTGAAGGCGGCCGCGTGGTATTCGCCCATGGCTGAAGGGTCGGCAGATCCGGGTTGTCGAACTTGTACATACGGGCCGAGCGGTGATGGAGGCCCGCCCAATTGCGGGTGCCGGCCTGCGCCACGTTGCGCGCGAGATCAGCTGTGTCGGTGTACCCGGCATGAAATCGCTTCAGGTAGTGAGCCGGGAGATATATAAACAGCGGCCGGGGTCCGGCGAGCGCCGGCAGAAAAAAGGGGTTGGGCTTGTGCCAGCTGTAACGAATCGTGGTTTTATTGATGATCTCAACTTGCGGCGGCTTTCCTTCGATCATCAAAGCCTGGGTCGGACCGAACGGCGATAGGTCTTTGTTATTGGCGACATCCTCCCAATAGTATCGAAAATCCTCGGCAGTAAACGGATGGCCGTCGGACCATCGATGACCGGGGCGCAGATAGAACGTAAACACCCGGTTGCCCTCGACCTCGTAGCGTTCCAGCAGGTCGGCAAAAAGCTCGAATCGGGTATCGTAAGCAACCAGCCGAGCGTAGCCGTATACGACCATCATACGAATATCTCGGGCTTTACCCATCAGCAGGCGTAGTTCGCCGCCGTAACGTCCGGGGGTGTTTTCCGTCCCCTGGTAAGTGACGATCGCCGGTTGTGCGGGCACCCGCTGCCGGATCGGCGGCAGTTGACCGCCGCGTACCGCGTCCATCAATACCGGAACTTCGGCGAGTTCGGGAGTTTGCGCAATCGCCGGAAGACCGGATATCCCCGCCGCTACGACCAACAACAACCTCCAGACTCTATAAGTGCTCATGTGGTCAGCTCATGTTGTCGAGTGCCGACCGCGGCCCTTACCTGATGTCCGTGATTTACCTGCACCAGTTCGGTTTGCGTATCGTCATTGACGGTGAACGGTGACGGCCATGCGGCAGGGTCGGAAGCCCGCCCTTCCATCAACGCCGCCAAATCCAAACGCCGGTTCAGGTCCGGATAAGGCACCGCGGCAAGCAGCGCCCGTGTGTAAGGATGGACCGGATTCCGAAACAAAATTTCCCGGGGCGCAATTTCAACCAACCGTGCGTTGCACATCACTGCGATGCGGTCGGAGACATAATCCACCACAGCCAGATTGTGAGATACAAACAAGTAGGTCAATCCGAGCTCCGCTTGCAGCTCTTTCAGAAGATTCAGGATCTGCGCTTGTATCGAGACATCGAGGGCCGAGACAGGTTCATCGCAAATCAGCAGGTCGGGTCGCAAGGCGAGTGCGCGTGCAATCCCGATGCGTTGCCGTTGCCCGCCGGAAAAACTATGCGGATAGCGGTTCAGAAACCGGGGATCCAGCCCCACCAGGCGTAACAACTCCTTGACCATTTCCGACTGGTACGCCTGATCGCCGAGTCGATGGATGATCAACGGTTCGCGGATGATATCGAACACGGTCATGCGCGGGTTCAAGGAGCTGAACGGGTCCTGGAAAATCAGTTGCATCCTGCGGCGGGCCACCAGGCCCTCTTCGCCCGCCAAGGCCAACACGTCGGTCAGTGTGCCGCGGTCGTTGTAGACGATGCTCCCGGTGTCCGGTCGGATAGCCCGCATGATGATTTTACTGAGTGTGGTCTTGCCGCATCCGCTTTCGCCCACCAGACCGAGGCATTCACCTCTTTTGATATCAAAACTGACGTCGCTCACGGCGGTGATGACTTCTTCGTCCTTGTGTCCCAACCATCCGCCTTTGCGAATGCGAAAAGTCTTGCTCAGGTTTTGCACCGAAAGATGAGCCCCGGCTTCTTCCGCCCCGCTGGGCCACGGTTTTATATCGCTGAGCAGCGGCCCGGTTTCATGCTCGACCTCCCGCACCGGCTGCAGTCGTTCGCCGGCTTTCATGTCGAAGTGGGGGACCGCCTTGAGCAGAGCCTGTAGATACGGATGACCGGGACGATTAAAAATGTCACTCGCAGTGCCGCGTTCCATTACCTCACCGTGATATACAACCACGACATGTTCGGCGACGTTGGCGACGACACCCAGGTCATGCGTGATGATCAATACCGCCATCCCAAGTTCGGACTGGAGATCCTTGATCAAGCTCAGGATTTGCGCCTGGATCGTGACATCCAACGCGGTGGTCGGCTCGTCGGCGATCAATAGCGCCGGGCGACAGACCAACGCCATGGCAATCATTACCCGTTGCCGCAAACCGCCCGAAAGTTCGAACGGATAGGTGTTCATCGCTTGCGCGGGATTGGGAAATCCCACGAGTCGCAACATATCCTGGGTCAGCGCCAGTCCTTCCTGTCTATCCATATCACGATGTAGAAACAAGGCCTCGCTGACCTGATCTCCGACGGTGTGCAGCGGCGATAGTGAAACCATCGGTTCCTGAAAGATGATCGAGATGCGCCCGCCCCGGATGGCTCGCATCGCGGCGCTCTTGCGGGGTAATTTTGCAATATCGACAACGTTGCCGGTGCGGGGTTCGGTGAACAGAATTTCTCCGGCGCTGATATGGCCGATATCCGGAAGTATCCCCATGATGGATTGTGCGATTACGGATTTCCCGGAGCCCGATTCCCCCACCAGGGCCACCGTGGCGCCGGGCGCGACTCCGAAAGAGACGCCACGCACGGCATGAACCACGGAGTGATGCACGCCAAACTCGACTTCCAGATTCCGAATACTCAGCAGATCCGGCATGATAAACCCTTGTCCTCATCGAACACGCGAAAGGGGACCGAAGTCATGTACCCAATCCGTGGTCCGGCTCGTGGGTGAGCATGTGTCCTGTTTTCACGGACATTGTAACGTCATCGATTGGCTAACGCCTCAGTCCTGACCGACCGTGCCGCATCCCGCGAATACGAGCCGCAGGAGATGCAGTGCTGGGAACGACTACCCACCGGTTGTCACATGGTTTCACGATGCGTTGTTACGATCAAGCGAATCGCGGCCGAATTCGCGCACCTAACTGAGCTGACGACGGTGGCCGGCCGCGCCCCGCGAGCGGCCCGTAGGTACCGGTCACCCACGCCGCGCGCTGGGTGCTAACTGCGTGGGTTGGGCGCTTGGTGCTGCTGGTTTCGGTGCTCGCTATGACCAAACAATGAAATCAATGAGTTGACTCGTTGCGGTGGATGGGGTTGAGCCACGAGGACTTGGCCGCCACGCGTTGCACGAGCGCGGTTGTGCTATGATACTGGCGTCTAGACCATCGCGTTCCCGTCCCAGCATTCTTTTCCCACAGAGACCCGAGCGCAAGTGGTTTGCGTAATTTGGGTTAACCGATCTTCTCTCGCGTCCGATCCTTTAGCTCACCGTGCGCTTGGACTTAGCGCCACTTGAATCTAGTTTTGTTGGTGGCTTTTCGATAACTGATTACGCGAAGGCAAAATTATGAAGAGAATTCGTACACCGGGCTGTTGCTCGATATGGCTTACGACGCTATTGCTGCTAACGAGCCACGCCGTTTATGCTGATGAACAGCCGGTGATTGAAAATGGGCGAAGCGTTTCCATTCAGTATGTGTTGACCCTGGATGACGGCTCCGTGGCATCCACCAATGTCGGTCAGGAGCCGTTGAAATTTACTCACGGCGAGGGCCAGATCTTACCGGGCCTGGAGTCGGCACTTAACGGGATGAAAAGTGGAGAAAATACCGATATTTCCCTGACCGCCGAGGAAGGTTATGGCGTGATAAATCCGGAAGCATTTGTGAAAGTACCCATAGATATGATCCCGGAGGATGCCCGGGAAGAGGGCACCATGCTGGTCGGCCGGGACCCTTCCGGTAACGAAATGTACGTCCGTGTTCACGAAGTGAATGAGGATCAAATCGTTATTGACCAGAATCATCCACTAGCCGGTGAAGCGCTGCACTTCAAAATTACGGTTATTGCCGTGGAATAGTTTCGCCGCCGTGAGGCGGAGACGTTCATTGCCCCTCGTTAACCGGGTTATCGCACGCATGATATGAGGCATTCGGCATGGCCGTGCACAGCGAAATGACAAGCTTGCTGACGCGTCTTACGTCATTACTGGATGACCGGGTCTCGACCAACGCCAACACACGCGAGCAACATGGCCGCGACGAGGGATTCCGGCCAAGCCAACCGCCGGACGTAGTTGTTTTCCCATTGAGCACGGAAGAGGTATCCGCAGTGGCGAAGGTGTGTGCGGACATGGCCGTGCCGATGATTCCGTACGGGGTGGGCACCTCCCTCGAGGGTCAGGTGATGGCGCCAAACGGGGGTGTTTGTATGGATATGTCGCGCATGAACGAGGTGCTGCAGGTCAATCCCAGGGATCTCGATTGTGTGGTCCAGGCCGGGGTCACACGGCGGCAATTGAATACTTATCTGCGCGATCAAGGAATGTTTTTCCCGGTGGATCCGGGCGCCGACGCGACGATGGGCGGCATGGCGTCAACCAGGGCCTCCGGGACCAATGCGGTGCGCTATGGCACGATGCGAGAGAACGTGTTGGGCTTGACCGTGGTGTTGGCCGATGGCCGGGTAGTAACAACCGGCGGCCGCGCGCGCAAGTCATCCGCCGGTTATGACTTGACCCATCTGTTCGTGGGATCCGAGGGAACGCTCGGGATTATTACCGAGCTTACGGTTCGTTTGTTCGGTCGCCTGGAAGCGATTTCCGCGGCGGTATGCAGTTTCAGCGATCTTTCAGCGGCGGTAGACGCTGTGATTGAAACTATACAGCTCGGTATACCGGTGGCGCGCATCGAGTTGCTAGACGAAGTTCAGATGGATGCCGTAAATCGTTATTCCGGTTTGAGTTATGCAGTGTCACCCACGTTGTTCCTTGAGTTTCACGGCACGCGATCCGCAGTCGCCGAACAGGCAGAACTGGTCGGCGACATCGTAAACCAGCATGGCGGCAGTAATTTTCAATGGGCGCGTGACGAGGTGGACAGAAACGCATTATGGCGGGCACGCCATGATGCCGCCTATGCGTGTAAGGCGTTACGGGTGGGTTGCGAGATTTGGCCCACAGACGTGTGTGTTCCCATCTCCCAGCTGGCGGAGTGCATACGCCAGACCCGGCTGGATATAGTCCAATCCGGTCTGGTCGCACCGATTGTTGGGCACGTCGGTGATGGCAACTTTCACGTGGTCATTGTTCTGGATACCAACGATCCGGACGAGATACGGCGTGCGAACGAATTCAACGAACGACTGATCGCACGAGCGCTGGCTGTGGGTGGTACCAGCACCGGGGAGCACGGGATTGGATTGGGCAAGCGCAAACATTTGCTTCGCGAGCACGGTAATGCCGTTGAGTTGATGGCCGGCATCAAGCAGGTGCTGGATCCTCAAAACTTGATGAATCCCGGAAAAATATTCATGCGCCCCTGACGCTGCGGTGAATCCGGCAGTTGCGGAAGTCTAAAAGAAGTCCGCAGCACCCTAATCGGCAATGTTCGGCTACTCCTTAGAGTTGCCCCACAGCCACGACCAACCGCGGCTCTGTTTGTGTTCCCTGACGTCTATGGTGGCGAACTTGCGCTCTTGATCGCCGACGTAGAGCTGACGCGGCCGGCCGATCTGGGGAGGACCTTCTGACATCATTTCCTTCCAGTGTGCGATCCAGCCCACGGTGCGTGCAATGGCAAAGATCGCGGTAAACATATTTGTCGGGAATCCCATCGCCTTGAGGATAATTCCGGAATAGAAGTCCACATTCGGATACAGTTTCCGTTCGACAAAATAGTCATCCTCGAGAGCGATCCGTTCGAGTTCCATGGCGAGTTCCAGACGCGGATCGTCGATGCCCAGCTCATTGAGGACTTCGTGGCAGCTCTTGCGCATTACCTTGGCGCGCGGATCATAATTTTTGTACACGCGATGGCCAAAGCCCATAAGGCGATAATCGTCTTTGGGATCCTTGGCGCGTTTCACAAATTCGGGGATGCGGTCCTTGGATCCAATTTCGCTCAACATCCGCAACACCGCCTCGTTGGCGCCACCATGCGCCGGACCCCACAGAGAGCCGATTCCAGCGGCGATGCACGCAAACGGGTTGGCTGCGGAGGAGCCCGCCAGGCGCACTGTCGACGTGGATGCGTTTTGTTCGTGATCCGCATGCAGGATCAGTATGCGGTCCATCGCCTTGGCGAGCACCGGATTAACGTCGTAATTATCGGCAGGAACCGAGAACACCATCTTCAATAAATTCTCAGAAAAACTCAGATCATTGCTGGGGTATATAAACGGCAGTCCCTTCGAGTATTTGTAAGCATAGGCGCCAATTGTCGGCATCTTCGCGATCAAGCGGTGAGACGCCACCATGCGTTGTTGCGGGTCGGTGATGTCCGTGCTGTCATGGTAGAAGGAAGACAGGGCACCGACTACGCCTACCATAATCGCCATCGGGTGCGCATCGCGGCGAAATCCGCGATAAAAGTACATCAGCTGCTCATGCAGCATGGTGTGATGTGTGATGTGGTGGTCGAACTCGACTTTCTCTTCGGGAGACGGCAGTTCACCGTGCAGCAGCAGATAACACACATCCAGATAATCGCTGTTCTCCGCCAGATCCTCGATCGCATAGCCGCGATGTCTCAATATGCCCTTCTCACCGTCGATATAGGTGATTGCCGATGAACACGATGCTGTCGACGTAAATCCCGGGTCGTAAAGAAACAGGCCGGTCTTTTGGTAGAGGTTGCGGACGTCGATCACCGAGGGCTCCTCGGTGCCGTCCAGGACCGGCAAATCATACGACTCGCCAGTCGCGTTGTCGCGGAGAGTAAATGTATGTTGTTGAATTTCCTCAGATTTCGCTTCGCTCTTGCTCACTGCTTATCCTCCGCTCGATATTTCAATGGACATCTCATTTGACATCAATTGTTAGCCGATTTGTTTATGTGCCCACTGTCCTATTTTCCCATATTTCTTATGGGAACTGGGAAAAACCAGGTAGTCTATCAGACAATCACCCCGCTGCGACGCATGCCGCATTGATATCCACCTTGAATTCCACACCGTTGAGTGCGTCCAACAATGTCCGTCTCCGAGTCGCATCCAAGCGCAGCAAGGGCGGACGCACGGCCAACCAACCGGGATCATCGTTGAGGTCGCTGATCATCGTTTTCAGCGCCGGGATCATGGGATATGACTGGACGATATCACGAATCTCGGTGATTCTTGTCTGCAGGGCATCTGCTTGTGCACTTTCCCATTGATCATACACCTTGCGTATACCCCCCGGATTCACGTTACCGGTTGCGGTAATGCAGCCGGCGCCGCCGTGACGCAGCGTGGCGAGCAGAAACGCCTCGGATCCGGCGAAGGTTATGAAATCCGGGAAGTGTTGCAACACGGACAGAGTATTCGTCCAGTCCCCCGAGCTATCCTTGATGCCGACAACCACTTCCGGATAAACGGAAATGAGCCGCTCTATCAGCTTCAGGGAAACCGGCACCTGGGAGACCGGCGGTATGTGGTACAAGTACACACGCAATCGTTGATCGCCCACGCGCTCGATCACCTCCGAGAACCCGGCGTACAGGCCGTCGTCCGATACCCCCTTGTAATAGAACGGCGGAAGCATCAGGACGCCCCCACAGCCGCGGCGGACTGCATGTGCGGTCAAGCGGACGGAATCCGTCAATGCGCACGTACCGGTACCCGGCATCAACTTGTTCGGCGGTACACCGCTTTCGACCAGCGCATCCAGTAATTCAATTTTTTCATCGACTGAAAGCGAGTTCGCCTCCCCGGTTGTGCCGAATATCGCCAGCCCGTCAACACCTTGGTCGAGCAACCAGAGGCAGTGATCGATAAATGCCTTCAAATTTGGATTCAGGTCCCGATGAAATGGTGTCAACGCGGGTACTAATACACCTTTGAATTGCGCGTTCGTGGTCATTTATTGCTGCTGAGCTATGGTTCGCGGGACGCGATAATGTAGCGGTTATTTGGACGATGTGCCAGACCGCGCAAACAGCTTGCGAGAATCGGAACGACACGCATTGCAACTTCGATCACAGCGTGCGCAGAGCGGGTTATAAGACCAATCGGCGGGGCATTCGAAGCTACGATACCGATTGATTGGCGGCGGTTTAGTTCGAGTCCTCAATCAATGATTTGCCCGCAGACGTGTCCACAACGACTTCAGAGTGCAATGTTTGATGTATCGGACAGCGATCGGCGATCTCCAGAAGTCGTTTGCGTTGAGCGTCATCCAGTTCGCCTTCGATGTATATGCGGCGATCGATTCTATCGATTTTACCTTTTTTGGTTTCGCACTCACTGCAATCGCTGGCGTGAATCTTGCTATGCGAGAGCTCGACTTCCACGTGTTCGAGGGCAAGTTTTTTGTGCCTGGCGTACATGCGAAGCGTCATGGCGGTGCAGGCTCCCAGGGATGCCAGCAGCAGGTCGTATGGTGAGGGCCCGGAGTCGTCCCCACCAAAGGAAACGGGTTCATCGCCTCGCAGGTAATGGGGGCCGATGCTTATGTCTTGAGCGAACCCACTTTGGTCGGCCTCGGAAATGAAAACAGTTCTCGGTTTGCGGTCTTCTGCCGTTTCGCCCGTCGCCGTTGGCAGGTACGGATGCACCCAGGCGCTCACTAACGATGCGGCGTATTCCGCATCTTGCTCGCGGCTTAGCAGGTGGTTGGCGCCATACAGAGATATAAAACTTTTCGGATGCAGCGCGGACTCGTATATCGTGCGGGCATGGCCGATATCGACCGTCTCATCCTGCGGGCTGTGCAGAATGAGCAGTGCGCGATTCAGTCCGCGAATTCGCTCCGCTATCGGATGCGCGGTAAGGTCATCCAGGAACTGCCTGCGAATCAGAAACTGCCGCCCGCCGAGTGTGACCGTCTGTTCACCGTGTTTGATCACTTCATCAATATTCTCGGCAAACAGGTGCCGAACGTGGTCCGGCTCACTCGGGGCCCCAATGGTTACCACCGCTTTCGCTTCGGGAATATCGGCCGCTGCGCTCAGTACCGCCGCTCCCCCCAAGCTGTGTCCTATGAGAAGCGCCGGAGCACGCGCCGATTGGCGCAGGTAAGCAGCCGCGCGCACCAGATCCAGGACATTAGAGCTGAAGTTCGTGTTCGCGAACTCACCCTCGCTTCCCCCAAGGCCGGTAAAGTCAAATCGGAGCACGGCGATATCTTTCTGCGCCAGCGCCCGGGAAATCCGTGTGGCGGCGACTGACTCCTTGGCGCAGGTAAAGCAATGTGCGAACAACGCGTAGGCAACCGGAGCGCCGGGGGGGGAATCCAGTCGGGCGTCCAGCATTCCGCTGGTACCTGGAAAACTTATCCGTTGTGTTGGCATAAAACCTCTTTTGCATCCTCGTGTGAGATCGACGTCACGTTAACAGCTAAGGTAGCTCTGAATAATTCATCCATGAATTCTCAGAGCACGAAAAACGAAAAATACGATTTTCGTTTTTCTCCATAGATCAACCACATAGGTGATTCGGCGGAACCTCTGCATTAATCAGAGGTTCCCTAACTTTTGTCGCGCCAATTATACGCGAGGTCTTCAGCACAACCGTTGAGTCAGGCAATTTGAGACGGAGCGATGTTATACTCTGCCCGCCGACACGTAAGAAACTCAAACCGCCAAGCTTGTGTCTCAAGTCTACGAACCATAGCGCGTATTGTCAGAAGAGTGATGGCGTGAATCCGCGGATCACAACGAAGATTCAGACTCAGTTACCGTCGACAGACGCAGTCCTGGCGACGCGCATGTGTGCTCATGGACACCGTGATTACTTGCGTCCAGTCGGTGTGCTTGTCGCGGCTATGGCGCTGGTTGTGTCGGCTGCCGGTTGTTCTGTAAAACGCTACGCCGTGGATACGGTTGGCGATATGCTGGCCTATGGGGATTCAGTATACGAGCAAGACGATGACCTTGTCCTGGTGGGAGACGCACTGCCGTTCAGTTTAAAGCTGGTAGAAAGCTTGTTATCGCAATCCCCGCAGCATTACGGTTTGTTGCTGACCGCCGGCCGAGGGTTCGTTCTATACTCCTATGCTTATGTGCAGTTCGAGGCGGATCGAGTCGCTACGAATAATCTCGACCGGGCGTTGGAACTCCGTCATCGCGCGCGAAGGTTGTATCTTCGCGCCCTGGATTACGCATTGCGTGGATTGGAGTTGACATATCCGGGGCTCGCGTCGCGACTCGCGGAAAATCCGCAACAGGCGCTGCGTATGATTTCATCGGAGGACGCGGAACGAGCCGTACCGATGCTCTATTGGTCGGCGGCCGCATTGGGATTGGCGATCTCGGTGTCACGGCACGACGCTGCATTATTGGCCCGATTGCCGGAGGTCGATGCCCTGGTCGCCCGTGCGCTGGAATTGGACGAGAGGTGGAATGCGGGTACGCTGCACGAGTTCAAAGTCACTTTAGCGGCGGCCGGCCGGTTGCAAGCCGATCCCGGCGAGATACGGCGTCACTACGAACGGGCGCTGGAACTCTCCGAAGGTAAGCGTGCCAGCTTATACGTAGCCTATGCCGAGGCGGCGTCAATACCGCGCCAAGATCGCAAGGAATTTCGCGAGTTGCTGGATAAGGCTCTAGCTGTCAATATTGACGAACAACCCCAAAATCGGCTTATCAACGCACTCGCGCAACGGCGAGCGCAATGGCTGGAAGGCCGAATCGACGAGCTATTCCTATAACTGATTATCGGCGCCGGATATGTCAGATACGCTAAGACAGATTGCGTTACGGACATCAGTGTTGTTCATGATTGTGCTGATCTGCGGTTTGGCGCCGGCACCCGCGTCCGCCAGAGTCATAATCAAGCTGGGCACCGTCGCCCCGGAGGGTTCGGCGTGGCACGATGCGCTGCTGCGACTGCGACAGCAATGGAGCGAAGAATCCGACGGCACCGTGGAGTTACGGATTTACGCGGGTGGTGTTCTCGGTGGTGAGACCGAAATGGTGCGTAAGATGCAGCGCCGCGGCCTGGACGCGGTCGCCATCTCCGGTGCAGGTCTGCCGCAAATAGACTCCAGTATTGATTGCCTGAATATGCCTTTGCTTTTCGAGTCGTATGAAGAGCTGGACTACGTGCGATCCGCCATCGAAGGCGATCTCGAAAAACAACTCATAGACCGAAGGGTAAAAATTCTGAACTGGGCGGAAGCCGGCTGGGTATACTTTTTCGCCAAGCAGCCGGTAAAAACGCTGGATGATCTCAAGACTTTACGATTGTGGACTGCGGCCGGTCATCCCGAGTCGGAGCGGCTGTTCAAGCAATTTGGATTTCGTGTCGTACCACTTGCCGAGACGGACATGCTCACCGCGTTGCGCACCGGTTTGATCGAAGCCATCGACGTACCTCCTTTGTTTGCGCTGTTGGATAGAAGCTATCAGACGGCAACATATATGACTGATCTGCAATGGGCGCCTTTGAATGCGGCGACGGTTATCCATATCGGCGCCTGGGAACGAATTCCGGAGAAGTTTCATGCGCCCTTGATTGCTGCGGCGCAGAGTATCGGTAAACGCTTGCGCGAGCAGATCCGGAAATCGGAGCAGGAGGCGATTAGTGAGATGCAGACACGCGGGCTGCAAATCGTTACACTGGATCGCGACACCGTCGAGTCGTGGCATCGGGGAGTTAAAGATGTCTACCCATTATTACAGTGTGCCACGAAGCATCCGGAACTGTTCGCCAAGATCATGGGACTGCACAAGACGTACCTGAGCTCAAGCCGGACGCAACAAAACGGCCAATAGAGAAAATGCGCAACCGGCAATACGGTTGCCCAGGAACAGGAACTCGGGAATCCAACCATCGTGTCAGTCATCTACGTCACCGCCTGAAAGAGCGTCGTTTGGGTGACGCTCAGTAGCAACATGTGGATAAAGTTGACAGCGGTGCTGCATCGCGCGGAAGACATGATTGCGGTGGCTGTTTTGACGCTGATGTCGCTGTTGCCTCTGGCCGAGTTCGGCGCGCGAGAGCTGGGGAGCGGCGGCGTTCCGGGTTCCATTGCTCTAGTCCAGCACTTGACGCTGTGCATCACCTTTCTCGGCGCCGCATTGGCGGCGCGGTCCGACCGCTTGCTTGCATTGTCCACCGGCGAGTTTCTGCCGCCGACCTGGCGGCGGCGGGCGCGGATAATCACATCGATCCTGGGTGTCGGGGTTACCGGTTGTCTGTTGTGGGCGAGCGTCCAGCTGGTGGCCGTCGATTATCAGTACTCGGGCAACGTGTCCTGGGGAATACCGGTATGGGTTTTTTCTCTGGTCATGCCCCTGGGTTTCGCCGTAATTGTCGGACGTTTAATCTGGCATGCGGCGGCGGATATACGCGGTCGCATAATTGCCGCTGGTGGCTTAATTGCACCGCTGGCGCTAGCCGTTCTGGTCGCCGCGCCGGAACCCGCTTTGATGTGGGGCATTGGTTTGGTGCTGGTAGTCGGCATGGCGCTGGGTTTGCCAATCTTCGCCGTCATCGGCGGTGCGGCGTTGTTGTTGTTCTGGTACGACGGTACGCCGATTTCAGCGGTACCGGGGGAGACCTATCGGTTGAGCACAGAAGCTATGCTGCCGGCCATTCCGCTGTTTACCGTCGCGGGTTATATACTGGCGGAGGGCGGGTCCAGCAAACGGCTGCTGCGGTTCTTTTCGGCGCTGATTGGTTGGATGCCGGGCGGTCTCGCTGTGGTCACGACGCTGGTATTGGCATTCTTTACACCCCTGACCGGCGCGTCGGGTATAACCATCCTGGCAATGGGCGGGGTATTGCTGCCGATGCTCGTCAAAGCGCGTTACCAGGAAAAACAATCGCTCGGGCTGGTGACGGTCTCCGGTTCCATCGGCGTTCTGTTGCCGCCCAGCCTGCCGGTGATCCTGTACGCCTACTATGCAGAGCTTGATTTGGAGCGCTTGTTTGTCGCTGGCTTGCTACCGGGAATTCTGCTGATTCTGGTGGTCGCCGGCTGGGGCGCTTGGTGCGGCTGGAAAGGAAACGCAACGCGTACGCCATTCAACTTGCGCGAGCTGTATGCAGCAGCTTGGCAGGCGAAATGGGAGATCGTGTTACCGATGGTCATCCTGGTCGGTATTTTCGGGGGATTCGCGACGCTGGTGGAGGCTGCTGCATTGACCGTGTTGTATGCGGTTCTGATCGCATGTGTCGTGCAGCGGGAAGTCAGCCTCAGTCGGGATATCGTTCGTGTGATGGTGGAAAGCGCGACCATGGTCGGCGGATTCATGATCATCCTGGGCGTTGCGCTGGGATTCACCAACTATCTCGTGATCGCTCAGGTTCCCATGCATGCCCTGTCGTGGGTCCAGCAATTCATTGAGTCGCCGTATTTGTTCCTGCTCGCAGTCAACATCGTATTAATTATTGCCGGTGCTTTTATGGATATCTATTCGGCGATAATCGTAATTGTTCCCCTGATCGTGCCCATGGCGGCGGCATATGCAGTGGATCCCCTGCATTTGGGGATAATCTTCCTGGCCAATTTGCAGTTGGGTTATCTGACGCCCCCGGTGGGGGTGAATCTGTTTCTGTCGGCGTATCGTTTCAAGATGCCATTGGTGCAAATATATCGTTCCACCCTGCCTTACTTCCTCATCTTGCTGATGACGGCGCTGCTGATCACTTACGTACCGGCGCTCAGTCTTTGGCTGCCGGCTTTGTTGCTGGACTAGCCCGGATTTCTCACCAGGATCCCGGATGCTGGCGCAGGTGTGCGAGGACCAGCCAGGGCCGGGATAGTCCAGCTACTATTCTTGGCAAGCTATGTTCGAATTTACGATGTGTCTTCGTAGAATTATCGTATGAGTCTTTTCGGTGCTTGACAAGAATAGTGGCTGGGCGCCTGGTGAGAAATGCGGGCTTGCCCGGTAGATTCCGCTAACGCCACCGAACACCGGTATCGAAAGCGTTGCGATCAATCGCAATGCGCGCTCGTCAGTCGCGGAGCGTGGTGAGAAATTCTATAAGATCGCCCCGCTCATTCGCGTCCGCGATGCCGATCAGGGTCTTTGTGGTGCCGGGCAGAAACTTGTCCGGGTCGGTCAGAAAGTCGTCCAATTCCTGCTGCGTCCACACGCCTTCGGCCTCGGCGAGCGCTTGCGAATAGCCGTACCATTTGAAACGAGCCTTATCTGCGCCGACGATACCCCACAGGGTGGGGGCGACACGGAGTGGCCCGTCTTTCTCCAGGCTGTGACACACGACGCAACCGCGCGCCGGACCATCGTGACCTTGAGGTTCGGCCGCGTACCGGTATTGGCCCTCGGCGCGCACGCTGCGCGATGGGGTGTCTGTTGAGCAACTCCATAACAAGCCCAACGCAACAGGCAATACCAACGCAGCGAGTATATTCTTGTTCATCGATCTAGCTCCCGCACTTCGAAAAATATTTGCTTGGCCGGTAACCGGCGTTTCGGCTGTTGAACGTCAGCGTCGCCGTCCCAGCAACCAGTCGAGAAACGCGGCGCCGCGATCCGAGCGGCCGTAAACGTACCTCGCCACAAGCACTACAACCAGGCCAACAGCGATGATCGGCAGCAGATGGGGCACGGCCCAGAACATGTGTTCGCGTCCCGCGATCAGCCCGTCGCTGATCGTGTGTTCCGGATGAGCAAACGCGGATGCACTCAGCGCCGAGATGATCGAGCTCGTCGCGATGGTTTGAATAAGCGTTGTCATTACTGACTCCTTCGTAAGTGTTTTGCGTCGATAATCAGGTGCGGACGATCACGGGCTTTATCCGTCGACCGCCGCGCGTGCCGCCCGCGCAGTCGCGCGGCCGGAGTCCAACCAGGCCCACCAAGCGTCGCAGCCCGCGCCGCTCAGGGCGGAGAGCCGCAGAATTTCAATCCCCGGGTTCACACGTTTTGCGAAATCGATACAGCGATCCGGGTCAAAAGTCAGATGCGGCAGCAGGTCAATTTTATTGAGCAACAGCAGATCCGCAACGGCGAACATGTCGGGATATTTGAGCGGCTTGTCCTCGCCCTCGGTGACCGACATCACTACAACTTTGCGTGCCTCACCGAGATCAAACGCGGCGGGGCACACCAGGTTGCCAACGTTCTCGATGAACAGCACGCCGTTATCCTCGATGGAAAGTTGCTCCAGAGCGTGTCCGACCATATGGGCGTCCAAATGACAGCCCTTCCCGGTATTGATCTGAATCCCCGGGACTCCGGCGGACCGAATTCGCTCGGCGTCTTGGCTGGTTTGTTGGTCACCCTCGATCACGGCGACGGGAAAGCTTGTTTTGAGCGCGTGTATGGTATTCACCAACAGCGTCGTTTTTCCGGAACCGGGACTCGACATGAGATTGACCGCAAACATGCCCCGGCGTGAGAAAAATCGGCGATTCGCATCGGCATACTCGTTGTTCTTGCGCAACAGATCCTGCTCGACCTGCAACAACCGGGTTTCGGTGTCGTGGCTGTGCGTGTGGTGATGCCCATGGGAGTGTTGATGGTGCTGCGTGTGGGCTTGGGAGCTGGACTCAGGACCGGTGATTTTCACCTCGTCGGTGCCGCATCCACAGGTACTACACATTACGCCACCTCCAATTCTTTGATCTTCATCTCGCTCCCGGATCGAGTTTGCATTTCGAACCTGGAGCAGTCCGGACAGGGGTCGCCATGGCGCTCGACTTCGACCAGGTGTGAACAGTTCCAGCACCAGGCTCGACCAGGAACCCTGACAATCTCGAGCGTCGCACCCTCGGCAACGGTGCCCCGGCTGACGCTGTCAAAACAGAATTCTAACGCTTCGGGTTCGACGCATGAAAGCGCTCCAATTTCCAGTCGCACAATGTTGACGTATTGAAATCCGTTGACGGCCGCCTGTTCCTGGATAATCTCCAGCATGCTCTGACTGAGACTCATCTCGTGCATGATTAGTGCTCCACGATGTCCAGCTCGTATGCGACACACGGATCCAGGGCGCTGATCAGCAGCCCGGCATTCTTGACCAGTGCCTCGCCCGCCCAGGCGTCCGCGCCGCGCAGTCCCTGAGTCAATGGACCCCGAGGGTGAAAATTCCATTCAGTCGGCGCCAGGATGCGGTAACGCTTCACCGTGTCGTCGGCGATTTCCACCCAGTGCACCAGGACCCCGCGGGTGGTGTCAATGACATTGATGCCGCAACCGTCGACGCCATTGGCCGTGGCGCCCCTGTCTTCACATAGTTCGTCCACCCAAGACCGCATGTTCGCGACCAATTCATTGGCGTCCACCAATCTCGCAGCCAACCGGGTGAGCAGCCCGTTGCCGTGCCGGCCCCTCAGTTCCAGCACCAGCGGATGATCGGCCAGTCGTGACAAAGGGCCGGTTTCGAAGATGTTGCCGTGGTAATGGGGTTGGGCGCAAAATGACCAATCCGCGTCGTTGGCCAATTGTTGCGCGAGAAAACCGCTATCGGGTCGCTTCGGTAGTTGCTCCACTGCGCAGCTGCCGAACTCCTCGAGACCGTTGTTGCGCACGTAATGCAAAACTGAAGACCCCAGTTGACCTCCCTGACGCAGCCAACGCTCCAGGCAAGCGTAGTCCGCGAGGCGCGTGTCCGAGTCGCCGAAAATAATTCGCGTCGCTTCAAGCGCCACAGAATCGATAATCTCCGCCAGCTTGATGGGTTCGGGGGCGAGTTGACTACCGCCGATTCGGTTCCAGCGTGCAGTTTTGAACATACACCCCTCGAGACTGCGGAGCAGCCGACGTAGATCGCGGATGCCGGCCACATCCGGTTGTATGTCCAGGCAGGTCGGCCAATCCACGATGATTCGCCACACGGTCTGCTCCAACGCCTCCGCGGCCACCATGATGTTACGTGCAGCAATCTGCGGTGGGGTGAGCGATACCTCCTTGGCGTTTTCCACTGCCGCCAGTCCGGCGGCTGTCTGCGCCACGCCGCACAGGCTGAATATCCGCGGCAGCAAGTCCAGGGCATCTTGGACCGGACGGTCCTCGAGTAGGGTGCCGCTGTTCACCGGACGTTGCGAACGGAGCCGGACATTGCTCACCACACCGGAATCGACCTCGACCTGAATACGCAGGCTACCTTCGATACCGCCGATAGTTGCGCGTGCGCTGCCCATTCAACCGCTGACGTGGCCGCGAAGGAACGCGCGTCGGCTGCGATCCGCGGGAGCCTGCTGTCGTGACCGCTGTGACAACTCGTCGCTTACCGCGGCGGGCGGCGTCATCAATGAGTCCAGACGCCGTTTCGCCTCGATTCTTGCGAGGTCCTGCGTTTTGAAGGCAAACATCGGCGAGTGTAACGACAAACTCTTGTACAGCCCCACCTCTTCATCGCCTCCGAACATGAACTGCCATGTCCCCGCGGGCAGCGTTTCATCGGTGGGGGACGCAACCAGCGAATAATCCATCGCCTCTTTGTCCTGCGGGAGCAGGATGACGTTCATGAACCACGGAGTGACGAGGACACCCAGGTAATTCTCGCCATAGGATTGAAATCCGATCGCTTCGACCCGGAGGTTCTCATTGTAAACCGGTAATCCCTGCATACTGTGTTCACCGATTATTTGAAAACGTTCAACCATTTCAACCACGCGAGGGGCTAGGTCGGATTGTTCATGGTCAGTCATATCATGCAGCCTCATGGTCTGATTTGGACTCAAGATCGTCCGCCAACTTCTCGGCGAGCTCGTTGAAAAGTGTTAACGCCTCCCTTGCTGTCTGGGGTTCCATCTTTGCAACCACGTGCGCGCGGGCCCGCAGCACCACGTAGTCGCCTACCGCCAGCGGCTCAACCAGCAAGCCGGTAGTTACCTCGAGGCGTTCCCCGAATCGTTCCACGATTACCATACCGTCATGGATCTCCACGACCTTGGATGGAATCGCCAGGCACATCGCTCAAGCGACCTCGATTGTTGGCGAACGCTGTGCGACGTCGATTCCAGCCGCCGCCAATTCCGCGATAATTGCCGTTAGCGCCTGGTCCACTGCGCCGGCGGCGGTGGGGGAAAGCTCGGTGCCCAGACTCAGGTCCTCGGGTACGATGCCGACGATACTGATTGCCGGGGGAAGTTCGTCCAGCAGCTTCAGTGTGGCGAGGACATCGGATAGTCCCACTTGGTGCGGCGACAGCTTGGTGTGGAGAAACGCCGGCACCTCGTCACCGGTGATGCGGATGACGGTTCCGGGTGCGGCGTCTGCCTTGATTGCGTCGCATACGATCAACAGGTCGCGGCCGGAAATGGTATACAAAAGGTCCATTCCCGAGGTTCCACCATCCAGGACCTCGACCTCTGCGGGCAGGGCATAGCGCTCGCTCATCGTCTCGATCACACGCACACCCACGCCTTCATCGCGAAGCAGGATGTTTCCAATTCCCAGCACCAAGGTGTTCAAAGGTTCGCCTCCGCCGCGATTACGCCGCTTTTACGCGAACGATGGGTCGATTCTTCGTGTCAACCAAATGAATGGCGCATGCCAGGCACGGATCGAAGGAATGTACGGTGCGCAGCACCTCCAAAGGCAGTTCGGCGTCCGCCACCGGGTTGTCCAGCAGCGACGCTTCGTACGGACCCAGTTGATCGTTATCGTCGCGAGGCCCGGCGTTCCACGTGGTGGGCACTACCGCCTGATAATTGGCAATCTTCCCGTTGTTGATGACTGCCCAGTGCGACAGGGTGCCCCGCGGCGCTTCATGAAATCCGAAACCGCGCACTTCGCCGTTGGGAAACACGGGCCGGTTGTAGGTATCGAAGTCGCCCTTGGCGATGTTGTCCATGAGCAGCTGCCATTGATTTTGCAGCGACTCATAGAGAACCGCGGCGCGCACCGCTCGCGCCGCCACGCGACCGAGCGTTGAATGCAGGGCGGCAAGCGGGATTTCCGAACCCGCGACTTTACTGGCGATTGACAGTAACCGCGTAAGATGGCGCTTGGTGGGCTCGTGGCCGGCGGCGTACATCGCGAGTACGTTGGCGAGCGGACCGACTTGGGCGCGTTTATCGTAAAACGTCGGTGCCTTGACCCAGGAATATTTTCCCTCGTCCTGGAAGTCGGTGTATTTGGGATTGGTCTGACCAGCGTAAGGATGAAGCGCGTCGTCGCCGCCCTCGTATTCGTACCAGGCATGCTTAACGCTTTCTTTGACGCCGTCGCGAAAGTATTCGTCCTGGTAACCGGCAATCGCCTTGAACGTGGATACGTCGCCGCCATCGATGTAACCCCCGGGCAATTCGAACTGGGTGCCTTTGGTGTCCAGCGGCATGTCGGGCACCGAGAGATAGTTGGTTACCCCGGCTCCATACTGCGCCCACTCTGCATACAGCGCGCCGACGGCGCCGACATCCGGTATCAAGGCCTCGTTGACGAACTCCCCAAGCTTGTCGATCTCCGCCTTGATGGCAAACAAGCGTTCCAGGGTGAGCGTGGACTGGCTCTCGGGGTTGATGGGATTGGCCACGCCACCGACCGCGAGATTCTGGATATGCGGCGTCTTGGAGCCGAGGATGGTGACGATCTTGTTCGCCGCCCGCTGATACTCCAGCGCCTGTAGATAGTGCGCGGCAGCCAGCAAGTTGACCTCCGGCGGCAAACGCATCGCCGGGTGCCCCCAGTATCCGCTGGCAAACACGCCGAGTTGGCCGGAATTCACAAACGCTGCAAGTTTTTCCTGAACCTTGCGAATTTCCGGGACGCTGTTGTGCGGATAGTCCGACAAGCTTGCGCCCAGCTTCGCGGTGGCCACCGGATCCGCCTTGAGCGCCGAGACGATGTCCACCCAGTCGAGAGCGGTAAGGTGGTAAAAATGCACGATGTGGTCGTGTACGCCGTGGGCGGCCATGATCATGTTGCGTATGTACTGCGCGTTCAGCGGGATTTCGAGGTCGAGGGCGTTTTCTACCGCGCGCACCGAGGTGATGGCATGCACGGTAGTGCACACGCCGCAGATGCGTTGTGTGAAGATCCACGCGTCCCGCGGGTCACGCCCCTGCAGGATGAGTTCGATGCCTCGCCACATCTGCCCCGATGCCCAGGCGTTGGTAACTTTGCCGTTCTCGACCTCGCAGTCGATACGCAAATGGCCCTCGATTCGGGTGATGGGATCTATGGTAATTCGTGTCACGTTTGCCTCCCTTGGTTAGGCGGGACGGGTGCCATGCAGCACCGGAAGTTTCTTGACAAAGACCAGGTAGAGCATGATCTCGAGGGAGATCACGCCGATCGTCACCATGAGTTCCGGCGCCGATGGGAAATAACTCCAGCCGTTCCCGGGTTCATACCCGACGAGGTAGGCGTTGATGCGGTACAAAGACCCGGCGGCGAGCAACAGCAGCGCGGCGAGAAACATCTGCTGCTGACTCGTGCGCCGCGCCGGCGAGAGCAATATCACGGTTGGGATCGCAAAGACCAGTATTTCCAGCCAGAACATGGAGGCGTTCATCTCCGCGGCAAACATCGGGGCTATCTGTCCACGTATAAGCAGGTCTACGAACCGCAACACCAGAAATACCGCCAGCAGCCAACCGACGATAGGCGACAGCTTGCTCAAAATGCGCTGCTCGGACGGCAGCCTGAAGGCGTTCGTGACCAGAGTCGATTCGAGGATGACGATACCGTAACCCATGGCGATGGCGGTGAGCAGAAACCACAGCGGCAACCATGCGGTGTACCACAGCGGCGACAGTTGCGATCCCATCACCAGCAACAGCGATCCCAGGGAGGATTGGTGCATGGTGGGCAACAGAACACCGAGGGCGATGATGATGTACAAGAAGCGCTTCAGTTTTTGCTTGGCATTGGTAAGACCAAAACGTTCGAGAAACGCGGGCGAAAACTCGATCCACAGCACCAGGATGTATGCCATGACGCAAAGCGCCACCTCGAACATTACCGAGCTCGGTTGCGCATACCACGGCAACAGCAGGTTGTAGAAGTTCCAGTAACGGCCGAGATCGAAGATAACTGCCATGCCGCCCAGGGTGTAGCCGAACAAACCACCGAGCAGTGCGGGACGCATCAGCGGGTGGTATTCACCCTTGTTGAATATGTACACCAGCAGCGCCATGGCGAATCCGCCGCAGCCGAACGCGGTGCCGATAATCACGTCGACCACCACCCAGACTCCCCAGGGATAGCCGCCATTGAGGTTGGTCACCGATCCGAGGCCGAACATGAATCGCGTGGCGAGAAAGTAAACCGCAATCGCAAACAACAGTGCGAAGAACAAGAATGGTTTGGTCAGCAACTTACCGCCGAGGGGTTGATGTGTGGATTGTGGCATCGTGATTAGTCCTCATCCTCGTGTTGCTTGGTGGCGCGGCGGGCGAGGTAGATCAATCCACCCAGCAGCGCCAGTGGCGCGATCATCCCCTTGTACAGGGTATGCTGGACGCCTTCGGACAACGAAGCGTAGGAGTCGTCGGGTAGTTTGGGCAGCCCCAGCTTTTCATGGGGTACGCCGGCCAGATACCGGATCTGTGTGCCGCCGACTTCGCTGACGCCGTACACATGGGGCTTGTATTTGGGAATCGCGGCCTCGTGGGTCGGCCGGTCGTCACCCAGACGTCCGCGGGGGAATTCGTAGCGATCTCCCGGCGTCCTCGACAGTCGTCGTTCCGCTTCCTGCTGTAACTCGTCGACCCGGCCGAACAGCGATGCCCCGGTCGGACACACGTCACAGCACGCCGGTATTTGGCCTTTCTTCTGCAAGTGTTGGCAAAACTCGCATTTGGCAATCTTGCCGAAGGCATCGTCAAACTGGTATTGGGGTACGCTGAACGGGCATCCGTAGACACAATAGCGGCAGCCGATACAGGCATCCGGATCGTAGGTGACAATGCCGTTGTCGGGATCTTTGAGCATGGCGCTCACCGGGCACACCGATACGCAGGACGGGTCCACACAGTGCAGGCAGTGCCGCTTTACGAAGGCATAGCCGTTTTCCTCGCGATCCTTTTGCTGCTTGGTGCCGTGGGTGAATACACGAATAGTGTTCAAGGTCTTGCCGGAGATGTCTTCTCCGGTATCCCACACTCCGACGTTCCAGTCGCGCAGGTGCGCAGGCTGTTCCACCGGTACGTCGTTGGCTTCCTTGCACGCGGTGACACAGGCGCGACAGCCGATGCACAGCGTCGAGTCGTACAACATGCCCAAGGCATTCGGGGGTAGTGGTTTGTTTTCGCGGCGCAGCGCCTTCGCGGACTGGGCTGGAACTGCCGCACCGGCCGCGACACCGGCTGCGCCCTGGATGAAACGCCTGCGGCTCTTATCCATCTCGATCCCTCCTAAGTGTCTTGCGGGTCGGACGAATCGCCGCTGTCCGTGGAACCGCCCATGCCGCGCATCGCGGTGGCCGCAGCCCCCACCACCAGGCCGCCCACGCCGGCGGCGACCGCCGCCGCTGCCGGTGAAACTCCCTTACCTTTTTCGGCGTCCACCGCAGGGAATGCGGTGGGTGGCGAGAAGGTCTTGACGTCGGCGAGCGCATGCAGCGGTTTTTCAAAACCGGTCTCCTTCATCGTGCAGCCGAAGCAGGGGTGCCCGGTGCCGACGGGCCAGGCGCCAAATCCGACGTCACCAAACCCGATGGCCGGGCAATTCGCATAGGTCTCGGGTCCTTTGCAGCCGAGCTTGTACAGACAGAATCCCTGGCGGTGGCCGTAATCGCCGAATTCAAGAGCAAAACGCCCGGCGTCGAAGTGCGGTCGGCGTTCGCAGTTTTCATGAACCAGGCGCCCATAGGCGAACTTGGGGCGGTTCTCCTGGTCCAGTTCAGGGGGTTTGTTGAAGGTCAACAGATACAGCACTGTGGACAGGAAATTGTAGGGATTGGGCGGACACCCCGGGATGTTGACCACGGTTTTTCCGGGCAATACCTCGTGGGTGGCTTTGGCGCCGGTGGGGTTCGGGTGCGCCGCCTGAATTCCGCCCCAGGAAGCGCATGATCCGATGGCGATGATGGCGGCGGCGCCTTCGGCCGCCTCTTGCACGTGTTCGACGTGTGGCTTACCGCCGATTTTGCAGTAGATTCCGCCGTCCTTGGTCGGGGTTCCGCCTTCGGTGACGAGCACGTACTTGCCGTGATTTTCCTCCATGATCTTGCGCTTGTACGCCTCCGCCTGTTTGCCGGCGCCCACGCACAGAGTCTCGTGATAGTCCAGCGAGATGGTGTCGAGAATCAAAGCCTCGAGAGTGGGGTGATACGACCGCAATAATGTCTCGGTGCATCCGGTGCACTCCTGGCCGTGGAGCCAGATTACCGGCGGGCGGGTCTTGGTGGTCGCCGCCTCGGCCATGCGCAGGCCGACGGTCATCGGCAGCCCCATGGTAGCGGCGATGCCGGTACAAAATTTTAAGAACTCCCGGCGCGTCAGACCGCCTAACGCCCCGTCGTAGCTGTCGAGTTCCTGCTGGGTGTAACTTGAGAAATCAATACGGGTGTCGTTGATCCTGTCCATCAACGTGACTCTTCGATGCGGGTTATGGGTCGTGGTAATCTGCCAACGTCGGTAGGGGAATACATTGACAAACGTCAAATTTTATTTGCCGTTTAGTAGATTCTATGGGCCGTCGCCGCATTGGGGCGACGCGAATGACTGGGGATGCTCGCGCGCGGCGCGCTGGGTGGGTATCCGGGCCGCTGCACACGCAACGGGATCGGAGCTTTCGATCAGCCCACCAGCTGCGGGCGGATTTCTTCGACCAGGGCGTTGACTTGCGGAATGCGCACCGAACGACCGGAGAAGTAGGCGATGCCGTCGGTTTCGAAGCGACCGATGATCCGCGACACCGTCTCATGCCGTGCGCCGATCATCGACGCCAGATCGCGTCGGGACACCGGCAGGTGCAGGGTGCTGGCTCCGTCCGCGGTGAGGCGGCCGTAGCGGTCCATGAGAATCAGCAGCAGGTGCGCCAACTTGGCGCGATTGGACAGGGTCGCGTGATGGACCAGTTTGTCTTGTGCGTCGTCCAGGCTGGCCGCGGTGCGGCGCAAGAACTGCAAACCGAGGTTGGGGTTCTTATCCAACAGCGCCCTAACGGTTTGGCTCCGGATGTGACACACGTTCGCCGGTCCCAAGGCCTCCGCGTTGCAGCGGTGCGGTTCACCGGTCAACACCGCCTCGTAGCCCAGCGAGTCTCCCGGGTAGGCGAGTTGCAGCAATACCGAGTTGCCTTCGGCGTCCAGCCTGCGAATGGCCACGGTCCCCGAACACACACAATACACGCCGTCGCCGGCCTCGCCCATCGAGTACAGCGATTCGCCTGCACTGTAGCTGTAGCTGGACTGCCCGCTTGCGAGCAGCGTGACCTCGTCTTGCCCCAGCACGCTCCAGTCGCTGCGCTTGCGCATGATGCACGTGACGCAATCGAAATTTGAATCGCGTGATCGCGATTTAACCATCTAATGATCAGCCTTGATTTGTCTAAATCGAGCCTGTGTGCCTCCGGATCCATTGGTTACCTGTCGTCCTTGCGTGTAGCGGGTTTGTGCAACCCTGTGGCGGCGTATTCGGCGCGCGGCGGTTAATACCTTACCGTGCGTGTCAGAATTAGATATACTGCCAGATCATCGAACGATCAGGCAACCCCAATGTCATCAAAATCCCCTGCGACGTCAACTGCCCGGGATATGCACACCATGCAGGCCGAGCATGACGTGCAGATCAAATTACTCGGTGCGTTTGGGGATGCCGTTCGGCGCCGGTGTTCCGTGGAGGAAATCGAGGAGGTTCTCAAGCAATTGATGGACTATACGAGCGTGCACTTTCTTTCCGAGCAGCTATTGATGCGCATGTACGCCTATCCTGACTATGAACAACACGAACAGCGGCACACGCAATTCATGGAGCATGTTACTGCGTTGGGCGACACTCTAGCGGATGGCGATCGTGAGCGCACGCTCACATCGGTTCAACAGTTGCGTGACGGGCTTCTGGGGCACATCGAGCAGGACGATGCCGCGCTCGCCGACTATTTGCGGGAGGGGCTGGGGAACCACCGTTGACGTCAAACTGCGCGGCAGACACGAGCGCGCTTGGTTAAGTTGTGACACTGTAACTAGACATACCGTGACCTTAGTGGACTCCGAGCCGGTAGCGAATCTGACCCCAACCGAACGCTCACAGATACGCGTCCGCGGCGCGGTGCAAGGGGTTGGTTTTCGCCCATTTGTCTACCGCCTTGCCGAGCGTTTAGCGCTGACGGGTTGGGTGCGCAACGATGGTGACGGCGTAGTGATCGATGTGCAAGGGCGAGACCTCGGGGCGTTCCTCGACGCCTTGCTTGATGAATGTCCGCCGCTTGCGAGGATCGATGACGTGGAACGGCACGATCTGGCTCCGACTGAACATTCCAATTTTGTCGTGGTTCCCAGCGGGCGGGGGAAAATTACTACCGTCATCACCGCCGACTATCCACTATGCGACGACTGCGTCCGCGAACTTTTTGATGCCGGCGACCGGCGCTATTTGTATCCATTCATCAACTGTACGAACTGTGGCCCGCGTTACACGCTGACGCAAAGGCTTCCCTATGATCGCGTCAATACGTCGATGGCGCGTTTCGCGATGTGCGCTGACTGCGCGCGCGAGTACCAGGATCCCGCCGATCGGCGTTTTCACGCCGAGCCGAATGCCTGCCCGCGCTGTGGTCCGACGCTGGATACCGATGCGGGGGAAATCGTTTCGCGCTTGGCCGCTGGAGAAATCGTCGCGGTCAAGGGTGTGGGCGGATTTCATCTTGCCTGCGACGCACGTAACGGGATCGCGGTGGATCGGCTGCGCCGGCGCAAGCAACGCGATAACAAACCATTTGCGGTGATGGTCGCCAATCTCCCCTCGGCCTTGAGTCTCGTGGAGTTAAATAGTCATGCCCAGGCGCTGCTCGAACAACCGGCGCGCCCCATCGTTATCGCGCCGCGGCACGGGGGGGTGCAGCTGCCGGCGTCGGTGGCGCCCCAGGTGCCGTGGCTCGGCGTAATGCTGCCGTACACGCCGTTGCATTATCTTCTGTTTTATCACGCTGCCGGCCGGCCCAGGGATATCCGGTGGTTCAACCGAGCGCAGGAACTGGTGCTGGTGATGACCAGCGCCAATCCCGGCGGCGAGCCCCTGGTCACCGGCAATGCCGAGGCCCGCCGGCGCCTCGCCGGCATCGCCGATCATATCGTCACCCACGATCGGGATATCGTCATACGCGCCGATGACTCGGTGATGCGGATTATCGACGGTGCGCCGGCTTTTGTGCGCCGCGCACGGGGGTTTGTGCCCGAGCCCATACCGCTCGCGCGGCCGGTGCCGCCGCTGCTTGCGGTGGGCGCGTACCTGAAAAACACCATCTGCGTGACTCGTGGCCGCGAGGCGTTCGTGTCCCAGCACATCGGTGATCTGGACAATGCGCCGGCGATCCGCTTCTTCGAGGAATCCGTGCGCCACTTGCTGGACATGCTCCAGGTGGAGCCGCGTGCGGTGGCGCACGATATGCATCCCGACTTTCCCAGCACCCGCTTCGCCCAGGATCTCGGTGTCGCCACCATCGCGGTGCAGCACCATCATGCGCATGTCGCTGCGGTTGCCGCGGAGCGCGGACTCGAGGGGCCGTGCCTGGGTGTCGCCCTGGATGGCTTTGGCCTGGGGTCCGACGCGGGGCTGTGGGGCGGTGAGCTGTTGTGGGTGGATGGTGCGCAATGGCGGCGCGTGGGTCACCTCAAGCCCTTGCCCCAGCCCGGGGGCGATGCCGCGGCGCGCCAACCGTGGCGGATGGGCGCCGCCGCCCTGCATGCGCTGGGCAGGGGTGGAGAGATCGCTTCGCGCTATCGCCGGCAACCGGGCGTCGCGTTGTTGGCGCAAATGCTCGAAAAAGACGTCAACTCGCCACCGAGCTCCAGCTGTGGGCGCCTGTTCGACGCCGCCTGTGGGCTGCTGGGGGTGGTCCCCAGGGCCGGTTTCGAGGGCCATGCGCCGATGGTGTTGGAGGGTTTGGTGGCGCAGACCCGGGTGATGCAGGATGGTTGGCGCATTACCGACGGGGTATTGGATTTGCTGCCGCTGCTGGAACGGTTAATTGACCGGGATGCGCGCAACGGGGCAGAGTTGTTCCACGGGACCTTGATCGATGCGTTGTCGTCCTGGATCGAAGCGGCCGCAGTGGAGACCGATTGTCAGCGGGTCGCGTTATGCGGCGGCTGTTTTCTCAACCAGGTGCTGGCGACCGGTTTGATGCAATCGCTGCGGGGCATCGGCCTTCAGCCGTTGCTGCCGCGGCGGCTGCCGCCCAACGACGCGGCGATCAGCTTGGGCCAGGTGTGGATTGCGGCGCACGACCCCGGATTGGCCGCTTGAACTCATATACTGAAAACTAGGAAAACGCTATGTGTCTTGCCATACCCGCGCGCGTGACCGAGATACTCGACGGCGATCGAGCCGTTATCGAGATCGGTGGCGTGCACAAAGAGATCTCACTGGCCCTGGTGGACGATGTCGCGGTCGGAGATTACGTCATTGTGCACGTGGGCTACGCGCTGGGGCGGCTGGATCCTGGCGAGGCGCGCAAGACGCTGGAACTGCTGAGCGCGATGTCGAGCGGCGCAAACGACGTCGCCGCGTCATGAAGTACATCGACGAATTTCGCGACGGCGCCACCGCCCGCGGGGTTGCGCGACAAATCGCCCTGGAGGCCAATCCGGACCGAGCGTACCGGTTGATGGAATTTTGCGGCGGCCATACCCACGCGATCTACCGCTACGGCGTACAGGACTTGCTGCCGAATCATGTCAACATGATTCACGGGCCGGGTTGCCCGGTTTGCGTGTTGCCCATCGGCCGGTTGGACATGGCGCTTCGCCTCGCAGATCGTGACGGGATAACCCTTTGCACCTACGGCGACATGATGCGAGTGCCGGGTTCCGGAGGTCGCAGCCTACTGCAGGCAAAGTCCGAGGGCGCGGATGTGCGCATGGTGTATTCCGCCGCCGACGCATTGAAACTGGCGCATCAGTTTAGTGACAGGCAGGTGGTGTTTTTTGCCATCGGATTCGAGACAACGACCCCCCCCACGGCGGTGGCGATTCAGACTGCGCTGGCCGAAGGATTGGAAAACTTCACGGTGTTCTGCAACCACGTGCTGACGCCTTCGGCAATCGCCAACATTCTTGAATCACCCGATGTGCGTGAAATCGGGACGGTGCCGATCGACGGTTTCCTGGGTCCCGCCCATGTCAGCGTGGTGATCGGTTATCAACCCTACGAGTTCTTCGCCCGCGAGTACCGTAAGCCGGTGGTAATCTCGGGCTTCGAGCCGCTGGATGTGATGCAGTCAATACTGATGTTGATTCGTCAGCTCAACAGCGGACGCGCCGAGGTGGAGAATCAATATATCCGTGCGGTGTCGCGCGACGGAAACCTCAAGGCCAAGACCTTGGTGGCGGAGGTGTTCGAGCTGCGCCGGCAGTTTGAATGGCGCGGCCTGGGTGTCGTGCCTTACAGCGCGCTGCGTATCAAACAGCGGTATGCGCGCTTCGATGCCGAGGCGCGATTCAACCTGAGCTATACGCCGGCGAAGGAACACAACGGTTGCGAGTGCGGCGCCATCTTGCGCGGCGTATTGCAGCCGATCGACTGCAAATTGTTTGCCACCGCATGCACTCCGGAGAATCCCATGGGGTCGTGCATGGTGTCCTCCGAGGGCGCCTGCGCCGCGCACTATAGCTACGGCCGTTATCAAGCCGAAGCGGGAACGGCATGAGCGCGCCGCAGGCGCGTACCAAACGGACATTCGGCAGGCCGCTCAACTTCAAGCGCGGCGTGATCGAACTCGCCCATGGCAGTGGAGGCCGTGCGATGGCGCAGCTTATCGATGAGTTGTTCGCCAAGTCCTTGAACAATCCATGGCTGGCTCAGGGCAACGACCAGGCGTGCCTGGACTTGCCCGCAGGGCGGTTGGCGATGACCACCGACAGCTACGTGATATCACCGCTGTTCTTTCCCGGCGGCGACATCGGCTCGCTTGCCGTACACGGCACCGTCAATGACATCGCCATGAGCGGTGCGCGGCCGCTGCACCTTTCGGCGGGTTTCATTATTGAAGCCGGTTTCCCGCTGGGTGAGTTGCGGCGGATCGTTGATTCCATGGCCGGAGCAGCGCACGACGCCGGGATTAGCGTGGTGACAGGCGATACCAAGGTGGTCGAGCGCGGTAAGGCGGACGGAGTCTTCATCAACACCACCGGTATCGGCATCGTCCCCGACGGATTGCATTTGTCCGGTGACCTTGCGCGGCCTGGTGACCGAATCGTGATAAATGGCAATATCGGTGACCACGGCGTCGCGGTGATGTCCAAGCGCACTGATTTGGATTTTGCAGTGTCGATAGTATCTGATTCCGCTGCGCTGCATGATCTGGTCCAGGTGATGGTGGCCGCGGCGCCGGAGTTGCGATGTCTGCGTGACCCGACGCGCGGCGGTGTGGCCACGACCCTCAATGAGATAGCCCGGCAGTCCGGCGTCGGTATGATGATTGACGAGTCGGCGATCCCGATTCAACCGGGCGTCGCGGCGTCGTGTGAATTGCTCGGTCTCGACCCCCTTTACGTCGCTAATGAGGGTAAGCTCGTTGCGGTATGTGGGCCGCAAGACGTGGAGAAACTGCTGGAGTCGATGACAAATCATCCCTTGGGCAAGAATGCAGCGTTAATCGGTGAGGTGGTTGCGGACCCGCATCATTTTGTGCGTATGCGAACCGGTTTCGGCGGCAGCCGCGTGGTCGACTGGTTGAGCAGCGAGCAACTGCCGCGAATTTGTTAATGCGACTGCTGCTGCTGACACATGCGTTCAACTGCCTCACTCAACGACTGTGGGTGGAACTCACGGAATCGGGTTACACGGTTTCGGTTGAGTTCGATATCAATGATGCGGTGACCCGGGAGGCGGTGGCGTGGTTTCAACCGGACGCCATCATTGCCCCGTTTCTGAAGCGCGCGATACCGCAAGACGTGTGGCGGCAAATTCCTTGCTTGGTGATTCACCCCGGAATCGTCGGCGATCGCGGACCGTCGGCGCTGGACTGGGCGGTGCTCAATAACGAATGCCGCTGGGGTGTGACCTGCCTGCAGGCCAACGCTGAGATGGACGCTGGGGATATCTGGGCGTGGGCTGAATTTGATATGAGAGAGGCCGCCAAAAGCAGCCTCTACCGTCATGAAGTTACCGAGGCCGCGGTGATTACCGTGCGCCAGGCCCTGGAGCGGATGCAGAGCGGTTCATTCCGCCCGCGGCCGCTGAACTACGGTGACCCGGAGGTCCGTGGTCAGTGGCGTCCGCGAATCAGATCCCGCGATCGCCGCATCGACTGGACGACGGATACCTCCGCATTCGTGCTGCGTAAGATCCGCTCCGCCGACGGTCAGCCCGGTGTGGTGGACGAGCTGTTTGGTGAACCGGTAAGACTGTTCGACGCCTGGCGGGAAGACGACCTCCGTGGGTCACCCGGCGCTTTGATTGCGCGCCGTCATGGTGCGCTGTGCCGCGCCACCGTGGATGGCGCGGTATGGATTGGACAGGTCAAGAGGAACAATGCGATGGGGGCGGGGAGACTCAAGCTTCCCGCCACGCTTGCGTTCGCCGACTCAGTCGCCGATCTCCCGGATATGGCGGAACAGCGGACCTCCGACGCTCCTCATGAAACCTTTCGCGAGATTCGGTACTGGGAGAACGCGCAGGTCGGCTATCTCGAATTCCGCTTCTACAATGGGGCCATGTCAGTCGATCAGTGTGAACGCTTATTGCGGGCATACGAAACCGCGCGGTCGCGGCCGGTGCGTGTGCTGGTATTGCTGGGGGGGCCGGATTTCTGGTCCAACGGCATGCACCTCAACGTCATCGAAGCGGCACACAGCCCGGCGGACGAATCGTGGCGCACCATTAATGCCATCGACGATCTGGCGCGCGAGATCATCACCACTACGGATCGGGTTACGGTGGCGGCGTTACGCGGCAACGCCGGCGGGGGTGGCGTTTTTCTGGCGCTGGCGGCGGATCGGGTCGTCGCCCGGGCGGGTGTAGTCCTCAACCCGCACTACAAGAACATGGGGAATCTTTATGGTTCGGAGTATTGGACCTATTTGTTGCCGAAACGCGTGGGCGCCGAGCGTGCTAAAACTCTGACCGAGAATCGTTTGCCGATCAGCGCACGGCGGGCCGCGAAAATCGGCCTCATAGATCGAGTCATGAGCGCCGACGCCGTGTCTTTTGTCCCCGCGGTGGAAGCGTGGGCCGAGAATATCGCCGAGCGCGAGAATTTTGATGACATCATCCGCGCCAAGCACGAGCAGAGGCGGCGCGATGAATCGCTAACACCGCTCGCGGGCTATCGTGAGGCGGAATTGGATCAGATGAAGTTGAATTTCTACGGTTTTGACCCAAGCTACCATGTCGCGCGCTACAATTTCGTGTTCCGGGTTCCCCATTCCCGCACACCGTTGCATCTCGCGCCGCATCGCCGCAAGCAACGGGAGTCGTGAAACTGAAATGAAATGTCAACTTGCAACATGATGATGCGCATTACCACGCAGGATGCACTACACTGTTTGTGGATATTGTCGAGGGATAAGGAGCATGTATAAAACTCTTGTAATCGCTGTGGTGGTTGCCTTGAGCGGCGTTAATCAAGCGGCCGCACAAACGAAACAACAGGAAGCCGCGAACAACGCACGAGCGGCATCCGTGGGTCAACTGATTGAAAAATCGGCATCCGCCCAGAAGATCGAGGCGAGCGCGAATCCCCAGGCACAGGGTAAGCGCGAAGAAGCGCGTGCGTTTTATCGGCAGGCCGTAGACGCGATTAATGCCGGCGATCTTGGTCGCGGAAATGAACTGCTCAGTAAGGCGAGCAAGACTATGTTTGAAGCCGTACGTATGGCTGGAAAAAATGACGTACTGCAGAAAAAGCGTGAGCGTGATTATCTGAACCGTCTGGATGCAGTCAACGCATTGGTCGATACACATTCACGCATCAGCCAGGATAAAGGTGCTCCATCGGAAGGTGGCGATTTACGTAAGCTCGTCGATAACAAGTTGGCGGACGCACAGCGATTGCGGGAAGAAAAAAAATTGGCTGAGGCGCGTAAACTGGTGGACGAGGCATACGTTGCGGCGACCATGGCGATTGAACAAGTCCGTGGCGGCGAGACTCTGGTGCGCACGCTTCATTTCGAGACCAAGGAAGAGGAGTACCGTTATGAAGTCGGCCGCAACGACACCCACAGGATATTGGTGGACATGCTGCTCCAGGAAAAACTACAGGCCAACGCGAGCCTCCAGTCGATCGTCAAAAAGTTCATGGAGAAAGCGGCGCTAACCCGGGCTACCGCAGAACAACAAGCGTCCAGTGGTGACTATGAAACCGCCGTTGAGACCATGGAGCAGGCCACCAAGGAGATCGTACGCGCCATTCGTATGGCCGGGATCTACATACCAGGATAACCGGAGCCGGCATTCGGGAACGTGAGTCGCCGCCCGTGATATGTCGCATAGACCCCGGCGTCGTGGCCCGGTCTTTCCGTGGGTGAATTTCCGCAAGTATGACAACTGACCCGAGTCGCGGTTATCGCAAACCGCCGGCCGGGACGTTGCGCGTAGCTTCGCCGCGTCGGCACGGTTTACCGCCAGGCAGAAATCTTCAGTGAGTGGCCCATGTCCAACCTGGTAACAGGTTATGCCTATGCGGTAGCCGCGTACGTGATCTGGGGATTGTTCCCGGTGTATTGGAAGTGGCTCGCACACGTCGACGAATTGGAGGTGCTCGCCCACCGGATCGTGTGGACCGTGCCGTTCGTGGCAATAGTGCTGGCCATCGTCGGCGGCTGGCGCGGCGTGGGCACGGTGATCGGGGATCGGCGGCAGATGGTGATACTGCTGGTAACCACGGTGCTGATTGCGATCAACTGGGGGGTTTATATTTGGGCGGTCAATCACGAACAGGTGGTCCAGGCGAGTCTCGGATACTTTCTTACGCCGCTGTTTAACGTGCTGCTGGGATTACTGCTGTTTCACGAGCGTTTGCGCATGTGGCAATGGGTGGCGCTGGCCATTGCGGCCGCCGGCATCGCCAACCAGTTGTTATTCAGTCATGCTGCGAGCTGGGTGAGTATTACGGTAGGCTTGAGTTTTGCAGGCTACGGTGCGCTGCGCAAACTGGTGTCTTGCGATTCCGCGACCGGTTTGTTTGTCGAGGCCGTACTTCTGGCTCCAGCGGCCCTGGCCTGGATGTGGTGGCTCGATGTCGGCGGTTCGGCGGCATTTATGCATTCCGATTGGACCACGGCTGGCTTACTGCTGTTCGCCGGTGTGGTGACGGGAACGCCGCTGTTGTTTTATGTCGGAGGCGCTAAACGTCTGCCCCTGGCCACACTTGGGTTGTTGTTCTATCTCACACCATCGCTGCAGTTCCTGCTCGGTGTTTTTGTATACGGAGAGCCGATGGCGCTCGCGCAATCGACTACGTTTGTGCTGATCTGGGCCGGACTTGCGTTGCATACCGCCGAGGGCAGGATTCACGCACGCCGCATGCCGGCACCGGAAGTGACTTGAGCATGGTGCGGTCGAGACGTGCCGCTGATTCTAATCCCGTGTCCCGATTACAGTTTCTCAATCAATCCAGTGATGACAAGAAATCCAACGGCAATGAGCACCAGGCCGATGAACACAAACTGCTTTACGTATCGTTCTTTCGGGACCTCGACACCCCATCTCTTGTAGAGCGCGGTCAACTTGCCCGCGGCGGTTGCGCGGGCGCCAATTAAAAACGCACCGAGCACCATGAACGTCATCCCCAAAAACGATAGCGAGCTCATTGTTCAACAGTACGTCCGGCTAGCCCGAATATTGCACCGGTATCCGGGAAGCTGGCGCAGGACAGGTGCGGCTGCGCGCCGGACTGGAGCGAAAAGCATAGCCGTAGCTATGGCTTGAGTGAAGTCCAAGTGCAGGCGTGCCTGAACCAGACAGAACCCGGATAGTCCAGCTGCTATTCACAGCACGCTTTAATGGAACTCGCAATATCATTTCCATGGATAGTCAGCCTAAAATTAGTTTTAATCGCTTGCCGAGAATAGTAGCTGGGCGACTGGTGCAATATTCGGGCTAGTCTTTGCCGCGGCCGCGACGCGAGGTAAATGGTATGTTGCCGGTGAACGCGACGTATCCGGCGATTATGCCCAGTGACAGCGGAAAAAGGATGCGCAGCACATGGACAAATCTTTCCGCCGCCGATGCCTCGATACCGATTACCATGATGCTGTAGATGCGGAGAAACACCAGTACGAAACAGGCCACGGCCAACGATCCACCCACGAGGCGCAGCACAATCGATAGCGTCTTATCGTCTATGTTCATGTGCAGGAGTTCATGACCGGAAGTTTTTGGCGGACGCAGTCAAGATCAACGCCCTTTTCGTCACCCGACAAGTCATTATCAAGCCCTGAGGTTACTCTGCTCGGATTCGAGTTCCTGTTTAATGGCCTCCAGCCATCTCTGCAATTGCCGTTTGAGTTTCGCCTCCATGCGCAGTTCCTCGTCACGCGATGCGCTGGGATCCTGCTGTATCGCGTCCCGGTTGCCGAACATCAGGCGAATTAATTTTCCGCGCCAGCCGTCCGCTGCAGGCAGCGGTATATGAATGCGCGGAACCGTGAAGGATTCTTTTTGCATCAGGCGCGCGCCATGGTCCGTGGGCGTTACCGTCACGCGTACCGTAAACGGCGGATCCGAATCCGATACGGTCTCGAGCAGAGTCCCCGGTTCGAAGCCGATGCAACGGCTGCGGAAATCGGCGATCCTGCCTTCAATGACCAGCCGGTAGTGGAAAACGGTGCCGATGCCCACCGGACCCTCGGTCTCCTGCACCACGTCCAGCACCTTCGCGTTGGGGTCCAGCCGCGCCTTTCGCGGGATGTCGATGACCAGCGAAAACACCGTCTCCGCGTCGCTATCGATGTCCACAGAATGCTCTACCTCAACCATGGCGCAGTGCTGCCTGATCGTTCGAAGCCATTAACTTAGCACACAAGCCCTGCCGGAATAATCAAAAAAAGAGAGACCGCGCGATCGCGGTCTCTCCAGTACTGATACTGCAGACTACGTGTTTTGAGTTATTAACCGGAAGCCAGCGGCGGCATCATGCCGTGATGGAAAATCCACGCCACCACATAGGCAATCGGTGCGATGACCGCAAACAGTGCAATGGCATACAGCACCGTCAGCCGGCCCATGCCTTTTAACTTGGCGAAGTCGGTGATGACGCCGATGGCGACGAAGGTCAGCATGAACATCATCTTGCGCATCGGGCTTTGCACCACACCGGCGCCGGAGGACGCGGCCTTGATCGCATCTGGAAACCACACGGCAATTGCTACATAGAACAACCAGGCGATAAAGTAGCCGATCACGAATTTCGGGAATCGGAACCAGATCTCCGATGCCCCGACATGCTGCTGATCGGGTTTGCGCTCCACCTTGTAGACCCAGATCAGGGCAAGCACGAACGCCCACACCCCGATAAAAACGTCGATCCAGATCTTGGTCAAGATGGCGGCGCTCAGGATCCAATCGGCCTCCCAGGTCTCGCCGGTGGTGCGGTAGTGGTTGGCCACCATCATCTCGTCGAGGATCGCACCCGCCGCCGCGTCGGCGCCGTCGGTCTTAACGGTCATGCCCATCGCCGCGCCGTTTACGATAGGCTGATCCGGAGCCACCGCCGCGTAGAATGTCGGCAAGGCCACCAGCTCGATCATGGCGAACACCACGATCAGCATCGACACCGCGATCGGCAGGATGGGTTTGGCGCGGATTGCGCCGGCGGTGGCGATAGATGCGGACACCCCGCAGATGGAGATGCCCGACGACAACACCGCCGAGGCGTCGCGGCGCAGCTTGAAGATCTTGCGTCCCATGGCGTAGACAATCGGCCAGAACAGCAGATAGGCGACGAAGGTCGCCGCCGCGCCGGCCAGCGCCAGTTCCAGGGCAAAGCCGGTGGCCTTCATCGACATCAAGCCGAGCTTGATGCCAAGGTACACGATGGCGGTCTTGATAAACCATTCCGGTTTAGCGCCTTCGCGGAGGAAATTGGCGAATCCCTTGAAGAAATTGCCGATGATCAGGCCCACCGCCAGCGCCAGCATATAGGAGAATCCGCCGCCGAGCTGCCAGCCCCACGACATGCGGATCGCGTTTTTTGATTTATCCACCGCTGCCGCCGCCTGCTCCTTGGTCGGGACCTGTCCGGCCATGACGTCGATGCCCATGCCTTTGAGGGCCTTGTTGATCTGGGCCGAGCACTTGTTGACTTTCGTCGTGCAGAACACGTTGTCGCCATAAATTTCAGACTGGGTGATCGACTGCCCGGTCTTGAGCGCCTTGAAGTGGGCCTCGTGGCCAATGATCCATGCCGCCCAGGTAATGAAAAAGATACAGGTAAAGCCCATGAAGAATTTCTTGACGTCGAGCTTTTGAAAATAAGCGCCGATGCAGGTCAATGTGGTGAATACGACATAGGTCACCAGCAACGAACCAAGGCCGCCGAGCCCGGCATAGGTCTGTCCCTCCTTCGAGTGTGCAGCCGAGAGCAGCTTGTTGAAGGATGGATCACTCCACAACTTGCCCCACTCCCAGGTCTTGGTCTTGGTCATCCAACCGACGATATCCACGCCCCAGATCGTCAGCAGTCCGGCAAAGAACATGATCAATCCCAGCCAGACCGCCCACCAGTCTTCGGTATGGAGCATGCCGTCGGTCCACTTTCTGTTTACTGTCGCCATGTGTTTCTCCTCATCACCATGATTCGGTGATAGTCGTTATTATTCGGGTCATAGGTTCACGGTGATATAACGATTGAAGTAATGCGCGTGATATTGCCGCAGCCAGGTCGGGATGGTGTCGAAATCGAACCCCATGAACACCGTTACCGATGAACCCGACGGAAAGACGCCGGAGTCCCGCAAGGCGTGCGTCACATTTTCGTCAACCTCGTGCAGCGTCTCACCGACGGCCACGACCTCCCCGCCACGAGCAATCCAGTTATCGCCGTCATGGACAAGATTCAATTCAACATCCGCCTTCATCGCTCTGTTCCTCGCTACGCAGTGCGTTCACATTGAATCTGATGCTGTTGCTGCACTACGGCAATATGAATGTGTTGATTAGAAAACCGAGAACCACCAGACCGGCGAGCCCTATGCCGATGCTCCATCCTACGAGCTGGGTCTCCCAGGGTTCCCACGGTTCCGCCTCGCCCAACAGGGCTTGTGCGGATTTTTGTTGATCATCGCCAGGTGCCGCTGTGTCTACCATGTCGTTAACCTCTCATCGTTGTTGCGGAATATTGGATCGAGGCGAACCGAGCAACCGGCGCCACCCGCGATCACGAAAGAGAAAACGTGCGATAAAGCGGCTTTATTCCACCATGCGAACATGTGGGGGAAGATGTTGCGTTGCAATAAAAGTGCGGTGTGAGTGAATTGCAGTGCAAGTGGGTACGGGACCGGGGCTTGCCGGCACGCGGATCCCGGCCGGTTGCGGGTACCTAAACAGCGGCGCGATCACCGCGCCGTGCGCCCCCATTCAAGAGGGCGCAAACGTTACGTAACGCAGGGCTCGCTGGCGGCGCGCGCGTCTTTCAGGGCAATCACCGCGTGCGGATCAAGCGGCAGGCGGATGCGTGTCAAGCGGTGAACCACCTTGGCGATTTCGTACAACCGGTCCGTGTCCATCTTGTGCGCGAGTAGATAAAATCCGGTCCTGCCGACCCGCCACCCGTACACCGGTCGCCCGCCGGTTTTGAAAAACGCGATATCTTTCGGCAGGCGTATATGGTTTCTGAACACCACCAGACTCACCATACACCCGCTGGGGCCGGCGTATCCGATATGAACGCCTTCAACGCCCTGTGTGTTTACCCGTCGTATACCGCTGAACGACAAATCCACCTTGGAAAGGTCCGGAACGTAGGCATCCAGGTACAGACCTTCGAGCGTCGTCTTGAGCAGCGCCTCGTGCCGGGAGTTCGATTGCCGGGCATGGGATTCCAGCCACTCGGTGTGTATCACCTCCGCGACACGCAACCCGGACACCGGGTACAGAAAATCCGTCTTCAATACCAGCACCGACATCAAGGAACCCAGCAATAGCACCGTCGCCAGGCTTGCCACCAAGGGCAAGCGGTCCAAACTTGATCTTGGTTGCCAATCCTTCAGTGGAATGGGCGACCGCCGCCTTCAGCGAGCTCAACACCGCTACTTGTTCGGCAACTTCGGAATCGGTCGCAACGGCCTTGGCGACTTCGGCCGCGTCCCGGGGCGGCAATTCCCCGTCGACGTACCGGCTGATGGTTTCCCAACTGATTCTATCCTTCATCTCCCGCTTCCTACTATTCTTAGCGGAAATCTGCGCGCTTGACGTTTCGTAAGCACCTGCAGCAATGACTTGCGGGCGCGGCTCAGCCTGCTCATCACCGTGCCCACGGGCACTTGTAACAGGCACGCGGCCTCTTTGTAGCTGAATCCCGCCAAGTCAATCACCACCAAAACCTCCCGGTGCTCCAGGCTCATCTGCGTCAAGCCTTTGCGAACCGCGAGCGTATTGATCAGCTTCTGGTCTACAGAAGAAACGTCCAGCTCACAAGTATTATTCCGGTCAGCATCCTCGTTTTCGTCCAGCTCATCGTATGCCACTATCCCATTGCGTTGTCTGCGAAGCTCATCGCAGAACGTATTGCGCAAAATCTTGAACAGCCACGCACGGTAAGCCGGTTCATCAACGGGTACGCGTTCGGCAGACAAGGATTTGAGCACACAGCTTTGCACGAGATCCTGGGCGCTGTCGCGGTCTTTGGTCAGGCTGAACGCGTAGCCGAACAGGCGGTCAAGGTAGGCCTCGACACGTTGGCGCTTGGGCAGATTATTTGAGGAGCAATCAGCGGTCATGGAATTCCTCGTGCAAGCTCATCTCGACATGAATTGATTATACGGCTGTTAATCCAAGAAAAGATAATCCGCGTTTGCTCCGAGTCGATTTTGTCCAAAACTTAGAATGACTCAAATATAAGGAAATACTGTTTCTTCTTCGTGTGCGGAATAAAACTTTTGATTTTTACGTTTTTACTATTGGGAATAGCGAACGGATTCTAAGGCGACTTGCGCTACGGACTGCAGACATCAATGAATGCGCGACGGTGTCGGACAATCATCACGCGCATACGCGAAGCATTCGGGGGCACCCTACGATGCCGACCTTGGGCCAGGTATTTCATCGCGCTGTCGACGGTACCTTTGCTGTCGATTCCAGTCAGCGCATCATCTATTGGGATCGCGGTTGTGAAGACCTGTTGGAGCTTGCCTCCGATGCCGCGCTCGGCAAGCCCTGCTGCGATGTGCTCCAGGGTTGCGATCCGGCAACCGGGGCGTCGTTTTGTTGTCATGGGTGCGGTGTCGCGCAGCCTGGCAAAATTGGCAGCGCGCCCAACAGTTTTTCGATACAAGTGAATACCCGTAACGACAAGCTGATGCAGTTGTCGGTCAACATCGTACTCGTTCCCTCGAACCGTCAAGACACCTGGCATGCGGCCCATTTGCTGCATGTAGAAGGTAAACCCGATGTATTGACGTCGCTCAGCTACGCCGTGGACAAAGATCCGCCGGCAACCGTGCATCGGCATCGGCGCAACGGATCGGCATACAAGAGCCGGAGTACGGCCTCGAGTTTGACGGCGCGCGAGCACGAGGTGCTGTCTTTGTTGGCGGAGGGCTTGACCGGCGCGGTGATCGCCAAGCGCCTGACCATCAGTATTACCACCGCGCGCAACCACCTGCAGCACATCCAGCGGAAGTTGGGCGTGCACAGCCAGATTGAAGCGGTGGCGTACGCTTACCGGCACAATCTGGTCTAGCCCGCGATCGATATCAATCTCGATCGCGCAAGTTATGCGCGTTCAACATTTGTGGGAGTAGATTGTGAACAGAAAAATCGCGGTGATCGTCTCCGATCGGCAAGAGGAGGCACTACGGATGTCCATTGGCTTGACCCTGATGGACGACTTGGTTGACATCTATGTGCTCAATGGCAAGCTTGAAGACAGCGAGAGCATCGCCGCGAATTTGGAGATGATCAACGATCTGGAGCTCAAGGTGTTTGCGACCGATCCGGCGCAGGATTACGCCAAGCATGTTTCTATCGACCAGATCGCGGCATCTTTGCCTGAGTATGATCATGTTTTACCGTACTGATACGCGATGTGCCGGTTTGCTGAATCTACTCCGCCGCGTCCGAATCTATGTTGCGAAGATGTTCCGCCAAAATGTCAGCGGCTGCAATAACAGGAGGGTGCATTGAAACTTGGTATCTTGGTCAACACCGAGCGGCATCTCGAACATATCATCGGGATCACACGGGCCGCCTGCGATAAGGGTCACTATGTCATCATCTTTGCTATGGACGAGGGCACGCACCTGCTGCGTTCGCCTCAGTTCACCGAGCTCAGTAAACTGGATGGGGTGAAGATGGGTCTATGCCGTCATAGCGCCGAAGAACACCAGATCGAACTCGAGGATCTGCCGGATGGCATTACTCGTGGAAGCCAGTTCGATAACGCGGTTATGAACCACGAGGCTGATCGCGTAATCGTGCTTTAACCGCGGTGGAACACGATACACAAAAACGGTAAATCTATTGGCCAACAACGAGTCAAAAAAGTGAAGATTCTGCACATACTGAACGACGGCACCCGTAATGACGCGGGCCAGATTATCGCGGCCCATGAAAAGCAGCATCAAGTAGAGGTCATAGACCTCTCTTCAGGCGGTGTTTCATATGCCGAATTGGTGGACAAGATCGAAGACTGCGATCGGGTTGTCAGTTGGTGAGCGCGAAGAAAAGCGAGCAATTCGACAGTGCACGAGGTTGAACGGTAGTGCAGATTAAGGCCGTCAGTCGCGCGGCGCCAAACGCGCTGTCCGTGGAGGGCCGGCCGACGGACGCCCGCGGCACGGCGTGGGGTGTGTGGCAGTTGGCGAATCCTGATCATGCGGTGCGCTGCACGCTGATTGCACTTTTGGCGTTAGCGATTTTTTTGTTGCAGTATCAATTCCGTTCTTGGGATGACAACCGCCTCACAAGTTGGCAGTGGGTATTCGCCGACGCGAACCTCGCGGTGTTGTTTTTACAGATTTGCGCGGCCTTGCTCGTCGCTTACTTGCTGGCGGGCAGCGCGATTCGCGCGCTAGATCGTCCGTTGACTCTTTTTTTGGCGTCTGGCGCGGCGGCGGTGTTGTTGTGGCGGGAACCCGAAGTCATTGTCGACAGCGCGCGCTACTTTGCCCAGGCAAAGCACATCGAGCAGTATGGCATCGTCTACTTCTTCAGGGAGTGGGGCGGGGCGATACCCGCGTGGACCGATCTGCCCCTGATTCCGTTCCTGTTTGGACTTGCTTTGAAGCTGTTTGGGGAATCCAGGTACGTCATCCAGGGTCTAACCACATTGTTGTTCTCCGCCACCGTGGTGGTGACCTATCTGATCGGCAGGCAAATGTGGTCGCATACGCTTGGCCTCAGCGCCGGAATGCTGTTGTTGGCGATGCCCTATCTGTTGACCCAGGCGCCGTTGACAATGACCGATGTGCCGACCATGTTCTTCCTGAGCCTGGCGGTACTCGCAACGATTCATGGGTTGCGAAAAGGCGGTAGCGCGAATCTATTATTGGCCGCGTCTGCGATTGTGCTCGCGATGCTGGCCAAGTACTCCACGTGGCTGATGCTCACCGTTATACCGGTCATCGTATTGGTGGAATTCCGCCGGCAGGGGATCTCGGCGTTTCAACGCGGGTTGGGTATCGCCGCCTGGACTGTGGCTCTATGGGCGCCGATCCTGCTTTGGCGCTATGAATTGTTCGCGCATCAGCTGATTTTTTTGCAGGAATATCAGTATCCCGCCTTGTACCGCTGGAGCGAGGGCTATCTCTCGACCTTATTGTTCCAATTGCACCCTTTCATTGCCCTCGCGGCAATGGTCTCATTGGTTACCGCGGTAATTAACCGGGATCCGAAGTATTTGATTATCGGCTGGATGTTGTTTCTGGTAGCGGTGCTGGAGATCAAGCGCATCCGCTACACGATCATCGTGTTTCCGATGTTGGCGCTGATGGCTGCCTACGGACTGGAGTCGATAACAGACCGGATGGCGCGGCGCTTTACGCTGCTGGCGGCAATTGCGTCGTCGCTCGTCATCGCGGTCTTCGGGCACTTGGCTTTTCTGAAGACAACCAGCGCGGTGAATCTACAGCGGGCGGGCAGCTATCTTTCGACCGTGGATCAACAGTGGATCGAAGTGTATACCTTGCCGCAGGTCCACTCGGTGATCAATCCGGCGGTATCCGTGCCGATCCTCGACCTGTATACCGATAAACCCATCGTGTATCGCCGCAATGCCGGTCTCGGGAACCAGAGCGTGCCGCCGGATGTCGCCCGGTCTCCGTTGCGCTTTACCTGGGAACTCCCGGATTGGAGATTTTTTGACGAATCACAAATAACCGCGTACTCGGATAGAGCGATTGTTGTTATTCTGAGTGACCCACGGCAGACGGTGCCCGCGAGTGTGGCTCGGGCTCTAACGGGTTTCACGCTCACGAAAGAATTTTACGAGCAAAGCGGCGTATTTCGATATCGCACCTTTGTGCAAATTTATCAGCCGATGAAAAGCATCTGAGGGGATGGCTATATGAGTACTACAGCGCTTGATATGGCAGCCACGGACGCCGCCAAGATTGAAAACGACCTGCGGAAGAAACGTCTCTGGGCCTATGGAATCGCGACGCTGTTCGCGGCCATCAGTATTGGCACCTACCTGTACAGTGAGTATTACATCTACCTCTCGGTGTATCTGTGGTTTGGATTCATCTATGGCATGTGCCTGCAGTACGGGAGATTCTGCTTCTCGTCAGCGTTCCGTGACCTGTTCGCGGTAGGGGTGCCGCGCATGGCGGTGGGTATCATGATCGCCACGGTGCTGTTTGCAGCGGTGAGCGCCGCCGTAACCGCCACCGGTTTGAGTACATTTCATGCCGCGCCCACCAGCATCCATGCGGTGATTGCCGGAACGATCTTCGGTATTGGTATGGTATTCGCCGGTGGATGTGCCTCGGGTTCGTTGTACAAGACCGGTGAGGGCAATATGAGTGCGGCACTGGTGATTCTGTCCATCAGCGTCACCCAGGCGTTGTTTGCCGACGTCGCCGGGTGGACCAATCTCCTGGTGCCCGAATCCTGGCACCAGTCCGCCTTGGCCAAAGGTCTGCCGGAAACAATTAGCGCCGGGGACGGTTGGGTCGACCAGTACCTGGCGGGCTATGTATGGAATCAACCGGTGCTCACCTTCGCTACCCTGATGGGGATGCTGGATGAATCCGTCGCCGGCGCGTTTGTCGGCAATATGTTGATTGGCGTGGTAATTCCGGCGGCGTTGTTGCTGATTGTGGTTTACATCGGTTGGTCGCGTCGGGCGTTTCTCAAGAAGCGACTCAAGGAGAAAGGACAAACGACGTTTCGCGATGAGCTCGAGGGGTATTGGGCGATGATTACCGCCAACAAGCGCACGGCTATTGCCGGCCTGCTGTTGGGCATCTTCTGCGGACTACAGATGCTGGTGACCCAGGGGCTGCGGGTCAAGTTCGGCATCCAGAACGCCGGCACGCTGTTGGAGCGTATCGGGTTTGACTACGGGATATCGGTCAACGGGACCGTGTTTGATCCTGGTTACTGGTATGTGACCACCCAGGAGGCCCAGTGGGTCGGCTGGGTGTTCAACAAACTCGGTGCGGACAATATGGACAACATCTACTTCGGATTCGTCAATGGGATTCCCAATCCGGCGCTCAATCCCGCGGATTGGATGTCCCTCGCGTTGATCGGCGGTGCGGCTGTGATGGCGCTGTTGAACAACGAATTCAAGTTTAAAAAGCCGACTCTGGAACTGGCGATGTGGGCGGTCATCGGTGGTGCATTGATGGGTATCGGTTCACGTCTCGGGCTAGGGTGCAACGTCGGCGCGTTTTTTGTCCGCGTGGCCCAGGGTGATACATCGGGATGGTTGTTTGGATTGGGGATGATCGGCGGCGCCTACATTGGCGTTAAATTCTTCAATTGGTGGACGGAGCGGCGTATGGCGAAGGAATTCGCGTCCTGTGATTTTTAAGGAGGCTCTGAATAATCCATCCCTGTATGATCAGAAAAACGAAAAGTGCGATTTTCGTTTTTCTCCACAGTTCGATCACTTGCGTGATTGAACTGTGTCGGTACGTCCGTGTACCGGCGGAACCTCTGATCAATTCAGAGGTTCCTTAACGCTCAAAGCGAATGCGAGGAGATTAGGTATGAAGTTCGAAAAGCGCGACGACGGCGTCTACGTGTTGGATGTTAAGGGCTACGTGTGTCCACATCCGCAGATCTACACCAAAAAGGCGTTGTCCAAGGTGAAAAGCGGCGACGTGGTAGAGGTTATCTTTGACAATCCCTCATCCGGTGAGTCCATCGCCGCGATGTGTGACACCGCCGGTGACGAGATCGTAAACAAGAAACACGAAGGCGGCCAATTCGTGTGGGACATAGAAAAGGGTTGAGTATCCGTTAACCCGCGCGGAAGTCTGCGGCATTTGCCGCGACACGGGTTGCGGACATGCGCTTCGGGTCGCAATTGAATTGCAAAAAGGTAGGTGACAATGAAAACCGGACTGTGGTCAGTGGTCGTCATGGTGGCGGGATTTATCGGGTTCATGGCCGGTTACAGCCTGTCCCCGATGATCGAGGTGGGTTTGATTGGAAGTGAACCAAGTCAGGCGGGGATCAAAGCCGAAGTCGACCAAGATATGCAAGAGTATTATTCCAAGTTAACCGGGGAAGACTAAATGAACACCACGCAAGCGACCGGTGGTGTTTTACGCCCGTTACCGTGGGTACGCCGCGGTATCGGGCGCCTGGGTGAAAGGGGGCGGAGAAATTGAAAAACACTGTATGGGTTATGCTTACCGCGGGCGTTGCGGTGGTTGCTTTCTTATTTGGCTTCAACATTTCGTCAAATACCGGCGTTGAGCCTGGATTCTTCGAACTTCCGGAGGCCGGTGGCTATGGTGCGGGGCCGGGAGGGGGTGAGGCCGGTGAAGGTGTCTCCGACGAGATGGAAGAGTATTATAAGAAGCTGTTAGAGTAGTCAACGGTTGCCGTCTTGGCGCAGTTCACCTGGTGAATACGAATACAGCGTCCCTTTCATGCGCGGCCCATTGAGCGACGCGGTGATCCTCGGTGGCGGGCTCGCCGGGCTCACCACGGCTTACCAGCTCGACAAGTCCGGACGAACGGTGACCTTGGTCGAGCGGGAAGCCGAACTCGGCGGCTTGGCGCGAACCGTGGAGGCAAAGGGCTTCCGCTTCGATCTTGGCGGACACCGCTTCGTCACCACTGATAGTGAACTCGACGTGTTCGTGCGCGATCTATTGGCCGGCGACTACGTGGAAGTGGATCGATCGAGCCGCATCCTGCTTGCGAATAATTGGTTTCACTATCCTTTGCGGCCCTGGAACGCACTGTCCGGGTTTGGCATCTCCACCGCGTCCAGGATCCTTTACGACTACGCTGTCGAACAGGTCAAGGCGCGTTTTATTGCCGCGCCGCCGGCATCCCTGGAAGACTGGGTAGTCCGTCATTATGGGCGCCGCATGTACTTGCTTTATTTCAAAGAGTACAGCGAAAAGGTGTGGGGGATAGATTGCCGCAGTATCGCCCCCGAATGGATCGAGCAGCGTGTGCAAGGGTTGTCCCTGGGCGTCGCCGTGCTCAATGCCGTCATGCCGCGTGTCGGGGCCAAGCGATCGACTTTGGCAACACGTTTTCTTTATCCGCCATTGGGCATCGGCCAGATCGCCGAGCGCCTGCGTCAGGGAATAGGCGCCGCGAGTTGCGTTCTTAACGACGCTACCGTGGTGCGCATGGATCATGCCGATGACCGAATTCAGCAGGTGACGGTCCGTCGCGGTAACGACACCCGTATGCATGGCGGCGAGGAATTTGTGTCCACGATACCGTTGCAGACCTTGGTCACCGCGCTGTATCCACGCCCGCCCGCTGCTGTGCTGGCCGCGGCGTCACAGTTGCGCAGCCGCGATCTGCTGGTGGTGGCGGTGATGATCAACAGGCCCCGCATCACCGAGCATACCTGGATATACTTGCCCGAAAGCAAGATTCCGTTCGGCCGCATACACGAACCCACCAACTGGAGTCCGCTCATGGCGCCTGCGGGGAAGACGATGCTGGTTGCCGAGTATTTTTGTTTCCGCGGTGACCGCATATGGAACCGCACCCAGGCCGAGGCGACGAGAGTTACTGTCGATGGTCTGCAAAGCCTGGGTTTGATAGATCATCGTGACGTGCTGGGCAGCGTCGTACTGCGGATACCGAACGCTTATCCGTTGTTCGAAACGGGTTATAGGGAGCGCTGCGAACGCATTTACGATTATCTCGACAGGTTCGGCAATCTGCACGTGGCGGGGCGCGGCGGAACATTCCGTTATTACAATATGGATCATGCGATGCGTTCCGGTATGGACATCGCCGCCAAACTCGTGGATACCGGAGCGGCGCGCCAGACACCGGGAGCGGATCAAGCGGCCGGCATCGCGGGTTTGATATGAAATGCGCGCTGGTCATACCCGCATGGCGCTCGGAAGATCTGTTTCCGACCAAGACGGCGGGCTTCCAGATCAACTACTGGGAGCCCCTGGGTACGCTGTACCTGGCGGCGGCGCTGCAAAAGGCGGGGCATGCGGTGCAGTTTTACAACGGCGCCTTTCAGAGCCATGCCGAGATCATGGCCGGCATCAAAGATTTCGAACCACAGTTTGTCGGAATCTATTCGACGACATTCGGCTGGCCGAAAGCGGTCTCAACCGCCGGCGCGGTGAAGGCTTTGGACGGCAATATCTTTGTGTGTGCCGGCGGGCCTTATCCCATCGCGGAACAGGACCAATGCCTGACCAACGGCGGTGCAATCTTCGATGCGGTGGTGACTGGGGAGGCTGAGACGACGGTCCCGGAGATGGTCGACCGGCTTGAACGGGCCGCATCCCTAGATGGTGTGCTCGGTGTGGTGTTTCGTAAAGTACAACGCGTGATCCGTAATCCACCGCGACCGTTGATTGAGGACCTTGATGCACTGGCGTTCCCGGCAAGGGAGTTACTGGGCGATCCGAATCGTTACGTTCCACCGCCGGCGACGTACCGCCGCAAGCCGGTGGCGGTGATGATTACCTCACGGGGCTGCAGCCGGCGATGCATCTTTTGTTTCCAGACCGACAAGCAAAGGAAAAGCGGCCGGCGTGGGGTGCGTTATCGTTCGGTAGACAACGTGCTGCAGGAAATCGAGCTGTGCCTCAATATGGGTTACCGCGAAATCAAGTTCATCGATGACAGCTTCGCCGCCGACTATGATCGGGCGATGGCCCTGGCGCGGGGGATTCGTGCGCGGCGCTTGAACTTCGTGTGGTTCGCATCGGCGTGCGTCAATCAGGTGGACAGGCCGTTGCTGCAGGCGATGAAAGACGCCGGTTGCTGGGCCATCCTCCTGGGCGCCGAGAGCGGCGTGCAGCGCAACCTGAATACGCTGCGTAAGGGGATAACGCTGGATCAGACCCGGGCGGCGGTACGCGCCGCCAAGGACGTGGGTTTGAAGGTGAGCACGCCGTTTTTGTTCGGCATACCGGGCGAGACCTTCGAAGACGGTCTCAAGACCATAGAATTTGCCGCGGAATTGAATCCCGATCTGGCAAACTTTCATGCGTTGACGGCATTTCCGGGTACTTATCTTTACGAGCACCTCGACGAGTTCGGCACGGTGTCCAATCAACTGTCAGACTACAGCTATCAGGGAGCGGCTTTCGCGCCCTACACCATGAGCCGCGAGCAGATCCAGGAGTTGCGCCAGTTGGCGTTTCGCCGTTTCTACACACGTCCCAGCTTCCTGCTGCAGAGGTTGGTGCAGATTCGCACCTGGCACGACTGCAAGGTCGCCGTCAGAGGGATACGCGGGTTGTTCTGGCTGTGGGCGAAAAGAAGGCTGTTCCAGCGCAAGCCCGTACGCGTCAGGGCTAAACGCGCATGACCTGCCGGTATTCGCTCAACAGGGCGGGATACTGGCAGGGATTCAACAGGATATTGGTCATGAAATTGCACTCATGGCTGCAATAACACTCACGTTCCCGTATTGAGGCGAGCGCGCGTTTCGCCGCCGGTGTGTCGCACACCCTGGCGAGGTCATAGCCGTAATCGCGAATGTTGCCAAAAGCGTCCTGGCGTATTTCGCACGGATACACGTCGCCATTCTCGGTGAGCACCAGACTGGCGCGTCCGGCATAACAGGGTATCAGGCGCCGTTGCGCCAACATGGTGTCGTGGATGAGGCGCCGCTGTAATACGTCCTGAGCGGCCTTTAATCGAGCGCCGGTGAAGCGATAGGTCCTGCGGCGTTCGCTCTTCAGGTTGCGCGCCAATCGTGAGACGGCATGTTGATACCTGGCGAGATCTACGTCCTTGCATTCAGTGTTGACCAGGTCTCCTCGCACCAGAGAAATCGTGTGTGTCCGGATGTCTTGCATGGACTCGACAAAATCTATGATGCCATCCATCTTGTCCTGGTTCTGGGCTAGGAATACGGTGTTCACCCCCAACTCGAAATTGGGATGCAAGTCCAGCAGACCACGAAGGCGTTCATAGGTGTCCAGGGTCTTGTCGAAACTCCCCGGGGTGTTGCGTAACCGGTCGTGATCGTCATATAAGCCGTCAATGGACAGCTTGACGGCAATGACACTGTGCGTGCAGCGGCGCAGGATCTCCGCGGTTCTCTCTCTTATCAACTCGGGCGTAAGCCCGTTGGTGGGTAACAATATGATCGCCGGTCTGTTGAGGCGGTAAAACACCTCGCATATCTCCACCAAGTCCTTGCGCAGGTAAACCTCGCCACCGGAGAATGCCAGCCACAACAGGTTCTTTAGCGAACCTGCGGTCTTTTCAATTTCCCGTAAGCTCAATTCGTCACATCCGTTGTGCGGGTGTTGGTTGCTGCGTAGATAGAAACAGAACGGGCAACGCGCGTTGCATCGTCGCGTCAGGAAAAACGTCAGATGGATTGGCCGGCGCTTGGAAAGAATCGAGGGCCAATGGCGTATCGGGGAAAACATGACGTTGCTTTCCCTTGCCCTAAGATTTACGCCAATATCGAATCAAGCCCACTATCGCTCCCAGCCCCACGGGCAACGGATATAACACCATGTAATAGGTCACTGCCGCCAGAGAAAACAGTATATCGTCGCGGTGGTAAAGGGCCAACAACATTCGTTTGTTGATCGTTGCATTGGCGAATTGAACCGCAGCGATTGCAACCCACCACCCCCAGTGTGCGCTGGCCAATAACATGACCAGCAGCAGCCAACTCAGGAAACAAGCGCATACATTGGTCTTCAGTTCCAACGAAGCCGTCCCGGAGTCCGAAAGCAGGTCCTGATTTTCGATCGAGTACATCGTCCAATACATGGCTTTACGAAACGCGTTACGCAAAGATCCGAGCAGCGAGAAATCGAAAATGTGGCGTACTTGAATGGCGGGATCCATGACCAGTTCGATGCCGCGACGCCGCAAGCGATGACTGAACTCCACATCCTCGAGTATCGGACCCGGGGATTCCGAAAATCCTCCCTGTGCATGGAATTCGTCTGCGGTTATCGCCATGGCGTGGGTGGCGAGATAATCCGCGTTGGGCGCGTGTTTGGTTTCCGAGTAATTGATGAAGATCGACTGAAAGCGGTTGAAAAAGCCCTGGTCCGCCGGTTGGCGGGTGTAGGTGCCGCCCACCACCGTTGAAGGGCGGGAAGCGGCCATGGCTCGGCTGACTGCGGTCAGGGTGTCCTCGTCGAGCAAACAGTCGGCGTCGGTAAAGAACAGGATGCGCCCCCTGGCGTGTTGAGCCCCGGTGTTTCTGGCATTCGCCGCGCCGCAGTGTTTGGGCAGGCGCACCAGTTGGCAGGGAAACCGTTCGATGATGCGCACCGAATCGTCGGTGGAACTATCATCCACGACGATGACCTCGAACTGCGGGTGCCGCGATGCGAGCGCTGCTCCCAGGCAGGCGCCGATGGTTCTTTCGCCGTTGTGATTCGGGACGATGATCGATATCTCGGGATCCAACGCGACGTCTCCTGCTGCGCGGCCGTCATTTGCACCGTTCGAGGATAGCAGTTTGGGTGCAAGTCGTGGCGGTTTACGGCGCCTGAAGCCGGCCCCGGCCCGGGGACCCGCGCCGGGGCCGGTGAATGATGCAAATGAATCATTTCCAGTGGGCGGGTACAATAGTAAAAACCTAGCAAGCACTGGAAATGGTTTCACTGCATACGTTTGTCATCAATGACTGTTTAGGAGGAGTTAATCATGAAACGAAGTCTCGACATCTGCGCTAAGGCACTGCTCGCGACGCTGTTGGTCGCATGGGGAGGCAGCGTGTCCGCGGGTCAATGGGCCAACCCCGACCTGCTGCTCGATGCGAAAGCCGTGAAGGCAAACATCGACAAGTCCAATTGGGCGGTGGTCGATTGCCGCGGCCTCAAGCAATACGCCAAAGGACACATACCCGGCGCCATCAGCCTCGGCGACCGTTGCAAGAAGGCCTTGCGCGACGCCACCTCGAGGGTGTACCGGGATGCTGGAAAATACGAAAAACTTTTTGGGGCGGTGGGCATCGGCAACGACACCCATGTCGTATTTTACGGCGGCGATCTCGGCACGCTCTTGGATGCCACGGTCGGATTCTGGATCATGGAGTACCTCGGGCACGAGGGTAAAGTGCACGTGTTGAACGGCGGTGTGGAGGCCTGGCGCAAGGCCGGATATCGGCTGGACAATAAGCTGGTAAAGAGAGACCCGACCACCTTCAAGGCGAACGTGGTCGCCGGCAGATACGGCGAGACCGACGAAGTGCTCAAGATTGCCTCCGGCGACATGAAAAATCAGCTGGTGGACTCGCGAACCAAGAAGGAGTATCAAGGCAAGGATATCCGCGCGATCCGCGGTGGCCACGTGCCGAACGTTACCGTCAACGTGTCGCACATCGACACCCTGATGCAGGAAAAGAACGCCAAGACCGGTAAAATGCAGCCGGTGGCCTATCTGGACCCCGACGCCGCTGAGAAGGCGTTTGGCTCGCTGGACAAGTCCAAGCGCACCCTCGCCTATTGCCAGACCGGAACCCGTTCGACGATGACCTACCTGCAGTTGCGCGCGTTGGGCTTCAAGGATGTCGCCAACTGGGATGAGTCATGGCGCGTCTACGGATCCCAGCTGAACTATCCGGTGGAAGGTGAGCAATGGTTCAACTTCGCCAGTCTCAACAAGAAAGTTAAAAACCTGGAGAAAAAACTCGCGGCGATGGAAAAGGCCGCCAAGAAATAAGCCGGCCGTCATCCGTACCTGGCGCGCCAGGGGGCCACAAATCAGGGCCGCGGTTTTCAGCTGCGGCCCTTTTTTTGGGTGCGGCCGGCAGGGCGCACCCACTGGGTGGAGAAAAACCCTGCGATTTGCGCTATAATCTTAGACAAGCTAAGCTGAACAACAGCATCATGAAATTTCCCGTGATTGCTGAAAAGCCAACGGCTTGGTGTTGGGGGCGCAGCAGGACAGTCAAGCCTACCCGGACCGCCATCTGCGTGCCGGGCGGGACCGGTGCGTAGTTGAGACGCAAAGTGCTAGCAAAAATAAGCGTTGACGTGCGATTCATTGCTCATCCGCGAATTGCGGGTGACGCCCCCCGATATTGCCGGCGTTCAGGGCTGGGGTCATCACGGCAGGGTCCACTTTGACGCGTTGACGACAACGGCAGATGAACGACACCACCGCGGTACCCAAATTCACTGACGACCAACCCACCCCGGTCGCGGACGGCGCGCCGCAGGCTGAGCAACTGCGCGATCATGTCGTAGAGATCATCAGCGATTCCGGCGAGGGCGCGCAGAAGTGCGGCCAGTCGTTTGCGAGTATCGCGGCCAAGATGGGTCACGGCATTTGGACGGTAGAGATCATCCCCGCCGAGATCGAGCCACCGGCGCGAAGTATCGAAGGCGCAAGCGGAAATCGTATTCGCGTCGGGTCTTTCGCTGTCGCCAACGGTGGAGACGAAGCCGATCTGGTGATCGCGTTCAATGAGCAGGTTCTGATAGGCCGGGTACGCGCCGGCGCCCTCAAGACGGGCTGCATCATACTGCTGGAAAATAAATGGCGCCATCATCAGGATCCGGCCATTGTCGCTGCCTACACGTCAACCCACGACAAGCTGGTCGCCGACGGTTACCGCGTCTACGAGATTCCCATGGAACAGGTGTGCCTGCAGCACACGAGCAATCCTCAGCGCGGAAAGAACATGTTCGTGCTCGGTATGCTCAACCGGCTCTATGGTCAGGATTTGAAGCTTGCGCGTGAGCAGGTGGCGTTTACATTCCGCTCCAAGAGCGCGGACATCGTGGACCGCAACGTCAAGCTGTTGGACGCGGGTTACGACTGGGTGGGGGAAAATCTCGATCTGCGCTTCGAAATTCCCGCAGCGAGGCGGGAACAGGCACAGATTGTAGTGAGCGGCAATGCGTCTTTGGCGCTCGGCATTATGGCGTCGGGTATGGAAATCTGCTCGATGTATCCGATTACCCCGGCGACGTCCGCGTCCCACTATCTGAGTGAGGTTTTCGAAAACGTCGGCGGATTAGTGCACCAGGCGGAAGACGAAATTGCCGCATGCGCGTTCGCGATCGGCGCCTCCTACGCGGGCAAATGCGCGGTAACCATCACATCGGGTCCGGGCATGGCCCTCAAACAGGAACTCATTGGTCTGGCGGCGATGGCCGAGATCCCGTTGGTGATCGTTAATGTGCAGCGTGGCGGACCGAGTACCGGCCTGCCGACCAAGGTGGAGCAGGGAGATTTGCTGCAGGCGATCTTCGGCACCCATGGCGACGCGCCCCGAGTGGTGCTGGCGGCCGCTACCATCGAGGAGTGTTTCTACCTGCCGATCACCGCACGCAAGATCGCCGAGGCGTTCAATCTTCCGGTGGTGCTGCTCACGGACGCCAATCTGGCCACGGCCCAGCAGCCTTTCGCGCGGCCGCGGCTGCGCAAAGAGTGGTTTGCCGCTCCCGTGGACCAAAGTGCAATCCCGGAGGGTGAGGCGCCCTATGACTGGGATCGCAGGACCGGTCTACACCGCCGCTTCACACCGGGGCAGCCCGGCGGTATGCATACGCTGACCGGCCTGGCCCACGATCGCAAAAGCCGGGTGGCCTATGATCCGGCGACCAACGAGGAAGGGTTGCGGCACCGCAGTTTAAAGTTGGCCGCGTTTCAAAAGACCCTCAACACGCCTGAGGTTTGTGGTGACGCGGACGGTGATTTACTGGTGATCGGCTGGGGCAGCACCCAAGGCGTTATCGAAGAGGCGGTGGAGCGGGTGCGTGCGGACGGGCATGCGGCGGCGTCCCTGCATCTGACCTATCTACAGCCGATGGCTTCGGGAATCGGCGATATCATGAAACGCTACCGGCAGGTAATGACCGTAGAGATGAACTGGGGTGACCGGATCGATGACGACTTGATCAACATCGAAAATCGTCGTTACTCCAGTCTCGCATGGTTATTACGCGCACGTTACTTGGTGGACGTGGACTGCTGGACCGAGGTGCAGGGACAGCCGCTGAAGCCACGAGCGGTAGCCCAGGCAATTCGTAACAAGCTGACAAGGGGGTAACGTGTTTGATCCCATCGAGGTGCTGTCTCCGAGCGTATCCGACATCGATGATGAGGCCTATTCATTAGACGACTTCGAAGGTGTCGATTCACGTTGGTGCCACCGTTGCGGCAACAACGCAATCCTTACCGCAGTGCAAAAGCTCTGTGCCGAGGAACAACTGGCTCCGGAGAAGACCGTTTTCGTGTCCGGCATCGGGTGCTCGTCACGTCTGCCGCACTACATGGGCACTTATGGATTTCATGCACTGCACGGCCGCGCGTTACCGGTCGCCGAGGGTATAAAAATTCGCCGCCCGGACTTGCACGTATTCGTGACCACCGGCGATGGCGATTGTTGCAGCATCGGCGCCGGTCACTGGTTGCACGCTATTCGTTACAACATGAACATGACGGTGTTGCTGCACGACAATCAAATCTATGGCCTCACCAAGAAGCAAGTATCGCCGACCTCCCCCCGCGGTCTGGTGAGCAACACCAGCCCGCACGGGGCTCACCTCGAGCCTCTCAATCCGCTTGCCGCAACGCTGGGCATGTCGAATATTTCGTTCGTTGCTCACGCAGTGGACTGGGTGCCGAGCGTGCTGTGCGACATTATCAAGCAGGCGTTCCATCATCGCGGCCTGGCATTCGTATGCATTATGCAGCGCTGCCCGAATTATCTACCCGATCACTTTGAGCAATACATGAAGGATCCGGAGCGAACGGTGCTGCTTACCCACGCTCGGGGCCTGCAAGTGGACGAGGCGGTGGCGAAGCGTTTCAAGCACCGCGAGGAACATGATCCGCGGGACATAGATCGCGCCCGGGAGCTGGCAAACAACCGGGAACGGGTGCCCCTGGGTATCCTGTACCGCAATCCGGATGTGCTTTGCTACGAGGACGTACGTGCCGGCGTTGAACACATGTCGGTGGCGGACAAGATTTCGGCGTTGGAGCGGGAGTTTGACAAGTTCACCGTACAGCCCGCGTCGTGACGCGCGTGATTTGGGCGCCTTGCGCACAATAAATGGGGATTCAGGCGATTGAGAAGCACCGGTGAATAGATTCGAAGAACGCGGTGAGGAATTGGTGGCGGTGCGCCAGGACGGGCGTCTCAAGCAGTTGTTACGCATTCATCTCGGCCCGCCGGAGTTGCCGCAAGCCGCAGATGCCGAATCTGCGCCGGTATTGACGCCGGCGCTTTTCAGCGCCTACCGAGATCTTGGTTCGCTGCGGTACGATTTTCCGCTGGTGTTGCTCGAACCCGGCGCCGATCGGGTTGCGGCGCCGCTGTCTGCAATCATAGACGGTCTGATCGACGCGCATGCCCAGGCCGGTGTCCCGGGGGAGGCTTACCGCCGGGACCTTTATCAATTGGAGCGCGCGGTCAAGGAGTTGGCGGCTGCCGGTGACGAGAGACCGCTCAAGGCAATTTGGACTGAAGCCGCCAACCGCTGTTATGCGCAAACCGCGGACGAGGGCCGGCGCAAACAATTGCGCGACAATCTGCGGTCGGCGCGCTTGGAGGTCCGCGACGACGGCGTGGTCGCCTGTTGTGACGGCCGCATTGCACGCCGGTTTTTTATGCATGCGTGGCAGCGCGTCCAAACCGAGCAGGACGTGCATGCACGCGAGACCCTGGATGAACTCATCGCGGAACTGACGGCGATTGTCGATGCGGATCGTATGCGCTCCGCCCGGGCGACGTCCGCAGAGGCACTGCGGACGGCGATGGGCGATGAACATGCCGGCGGCATTGACTTTGACCGGTTGTCGACGGTGTTGCGCAGCAGCAAACACCAGCGGCCACTCAAGAGCAACCGGCGCAAACGGCTGCACTCGGTGCTCAAGGTCCTGGAGGTGCAGCGCAAGCAGCTCGGTGCGGGAAACGGCAGATCACCGCGCCGCGGCGGCCGCGAATACACCGCCATCGACAGCTGCGTCGAGGCGTTAAAGCTGCTCGAGGCGGAGATGCAGCGTATGGTGGAGTTGTTTCGCGCGGTGCGCATTGCCCGTCTGGAAGTGGAGAACCGTTACGATGAATCTCGTCATGACGCGTTTTTTGCGGCATTTGATCAACAGCAGCTCACACCGGAAGAGCTCCGCGGCTTACCTCCTTTGTTTGTCCATATTGATGGTCATGACCTGGGTGCCGAAGATAAATCCGCATTGATTGAAATCCTCTCGTCTGACCTGCCGATCAAGATTGTGCTCGAGCTGCACACCATACCCGACACCCTACCATTGGCGGTGGGGCAAGCGGGATTCGGTGGTTGGAGTACGAGTATCGGCAGCATGGCGACGGGATTGCGCACCGCCTTCGTGCTGCAAACCTCGGCTTCCCACCTGCCGCAACTCGAGGCCCAGGTCGCCGACGGACTTCGCTATAAGGGTGCTGCGTTGTACTGTGTGTACTCCGGACCGCGTGAGGAATCGGAGTCCGTGCCACGGTACCTGCGTTGTGCCAGCGCCTTAGAGGGACGCGCATTCCCCTGTTTTGTGCATCATCCGGGCTACGGTGGTGAATGGGCGCAGCGATTCGAGCTGCTCGCCAATCCGCAGGCCGAGGAACCCTGGCCAGTCCACCATTTCAGCTACGAGGATTCCGACGGCCGGGCGATCGGCGAGGAAATCGCTTTTACCGTGGTCGATTTCCTGGCCATGGATCCGCGCTTTGCGGCGCAGTTTGTGCCGGTTCCACCGGAGGATTGGCACCCGAACATGGTGCCGCTGGGGGACTATCTCGCACTGCAGGAGGGCGACACTTTCGGCAAGGTGCCTTATCTGTTGATGGTCAATGAAGACAATATCCTGCATCGGGTTATTGTGCGTCGTGGACTGGTCGCCGCCGCACGCCGCTGCGCGGAATTGTGGCGCAGCCTTCAGGAACTCGGAGGTATCCGCAACTCCCACGCCTTGCGCTTGCTCGAGGCCGAGCGGCAGCGCGCCATAGAACAAAGCAACAGCGGACGACCCGCCGCGGAGTCGGCGGCCGAGCCGGCCGCAGCGCCCGAGCTGGCGACCGATATTGTGGAGCCCCTTGCCGCGGACGACGCACAGCCGGCGGAGGTCGCCGCGGCGCCGGCTACGGATCAGGCCTACATCGAGAGCGAGTTGTGCACCAGCTGTAACGACTGCACCGACCGCAACAGTATGATGTTTGCGTATGACGACGCGAAGCAGGCGTATATTAAAGATGCCGGCGCCGGGACGTATCGCGACCTGGTTGAGGCGGCGGAAAACTGTCCGGTATGCATCATCCACCCGGGCAAACCGGTCGACCCCAGCGAACCGGGTGTCGAGGAACTGATGCGGCGCGCCGAGGCGTTCAACTAACCCGAAAATCATGATCTAAGCGGCGCGTCGGAGATAAACATGCCCAAGAAGACGATCAGAACCATTCCCCAGGAACGCACGCCGATCGCGGTTCAAGACCCCGGCGAGCGAACCGCTAATTTCGACGAGGTCGCGCTCGGTTACACTCTGGAAGACGCTCTCAACGAAGCGGAGCGTTGTCTGATGTGTCCCCAGGAGCCCTGTGTGGCAGGTTGCCCGGTCGGCATCGACATCCCGAAATTCATCCAGGCTATTTGCGATAAAGACTTCCGCACCTCCTACGACGTACTCGCCAGGTCAACCCTGTTGCCGGCCATTTGCGGGCGGGTGTGTCCCCAGGAGGACCAATGCGAAGGGGTCTGTGTGGTGTCCAAGCAGCTCGAACCGGTGGCCATCGGTCGTCTCGAGCGCTATATCGGCGATATGGCCATCTCCGAAGGTTGGAGCAATACCCCGGATATCGAACCGCGCGGCCACAGGATCGCCATCGTCGGGGCGGGACCGGCGGGGATAGCCTGCGCCGCCGATCTGGCCAAGGCGGGCTGCGAGGTGACGATCTACGAGGCCTTGCACCGCCCCGGCGGCGTCTTGACCTACGGGATTCCCGAGTTCCGCCTGCCCAACCCGGTGGTCGATGCGGAATTCCAGAAGGTCATCGAGCTCGGCGTCAAGGTCGAATGCAACACTCTGGTCGGGCGGCTGTTTACCATTGAACAGCTGCGCGATGAGATGGGTTTTGATGCGGTGTTTATCGGCACCGGTGCGGGCTACCCGAGCTTCATGGGTATTCCCGGCGAGTCGCTGAACGGGGTGCTTTCGGCCAACGAGTTTCTGACGCGGTGCAACTTGATGCAAGCAGGGAATTTCCCCGCCAAGGACACACCTCTGGGTCTGGGACGCAAGGTCGCGGTCATCGGTGCCGGCAACACGGCGATGGATGCCATGCGTGTGTCGCTGCGGCTGGGCGCAGAGGAAGTGTACTGCCTGTATCGCCGCACCAAGGCGGAAAGTCCCGCACGTGCCGAGGAACTGCACCACGCGCAAGAAGAGGGGGTGATCTTTCAGTGGTTGACGGCGCCGGTGGAGATCCTCGGGGATGAGGACAACAACGTGCGCGGATTGCGGTGCATACGCATGGAATTGGGTGAGCCGGATGCCTCCGGTCGACGGCGGCCGGTGCCGATCAAGAACAGTGAGTTCGAGTTTGAATGCGACACCGTGATTTATGCCATTGGCACCAACGCCAATCCCATTATCGGTCAAACGTCGAAACTCAAACTCAACAAGTGGGGTTATATAGAAGCCGATGGCGAGCAATCCACCTCGCTCGCCGGAGTGTTTGCGGGAGGTGATATTGTTACCGGCTCCGCCACGGTTATCCTTGCGATGGGCGCCGGGCGTCGCGCAGCACAGAGCATCAAGGGCTATCTGGGCATTAATGACCCCGAGGATATGGCGGTGTCAAACCCCGAGCGGCCGCGTATCTTCGGCATCGATTCGCGACAGAAGCAATTTACCCGGGTGCGTTTACCGCGTCAGGATCGCGCCGCCTGATCGCAACGCTGCGTTTAGGATAGGTCCGCCGACCGCGGTTCCTCTCCCATCAGCCGGCAGTTATCGTTACGGGTCCAGCGCTCCAGAGAGGCGCGCTCTTCACTCTTGAAGCGCCCCAAGCGGTTCATCAGTTCGTCGAAATCAACTTGATGCCCATCGAAGTCGGGGCCGTCGACGCAGCAAAATTTCATCTCGCCACCCACCGATACGCGGCACCCGCCGCACATCCCGGTGCCATCGACCATAATCGGATTCAAACTGACCATCGTTTTGATTTCGTGGGGCCGGGTCGTCTCGGCACAAAACTTCATCATCACCGGAGGACCGATCGCAATGACCTCCTCGATGTCGGGGTGCGCCTCGATCGCCTTCGCGATCCCGTCGGTTACCAGGCCCTTGATGCCGGCGGAACCGTCGTCGGTACAAATGATCAGCTCATCGCAAACGCTGGCGAATTTTTCCTCCCAGAATATCAGCTCCTTATTGCGGAATCCGATGACGCCGATCACATAAGCCCCCCGTTCCTTGAAAGCGCGCGCCTGGGGGTACACCGGGGCGACGCCGAGTCCGCCACCGACGCAGACCACCTTGGACCGCTCGCCGATGTGACTGGGCATCCCCATGGGGCCGACTACCGCGTACAGGGAGCCGCCGACCTTGCACGTCTGCTGCATCTGCCGGGTGGTTTTACCCACCGCTTGAACCACCAGTGTGATGGTGCCGCGCTCAGTGGAGAAATCGGCGATGGTCAATGGGATGCGTTCACCATCCGCTTGCACCATGACGATTACGAACTGGCCCGGTTTTGCGGCCTTGGCGAGCATCGGATGATGCACCTCAAGCAAGAAGGTGGCGTCGGAAAAATCCTCTCGGGTCAGGATCTTATACATGATGTTTGTCTCGATTTCTGGTGTGCCGGCGGCGGCGATTGGGTTAGTTACAATAATAGCAGCTATGAATGCTGCTCACGCGATTGAAATGCGGGCTACACAGTTTAATACAACACGCAACACGGCGGAACGCGCAATATGCAAGCTAAATTCCCGCTGACAGATCCTGATGGATGGCCTCCGCGGCGCTCTTACCGGCCCCCGCGGCGAGAATGACGGTGGCCGCCCCGGTGACCGCGTCGCCGCCCGCGTAGACGCGCCGGCGGCTGGTTTCGCCCTTGTTTTCGTCGACCACCAAGCCCCCCCAGGGATGGGTGGCCAATCCAGGGGTGGTTTTGGCCAGTAGTGGATTGGGGGTGGTACCGATGGATAACACCACATTGTCCACCGGCAACTCGAATTCCGAGCCGTCAATGGGGACCGGTCGCGCGCGCCCCGACTCGTCGGGTTCTCCCAACTCCATTTGCAGGCACTTCAGCCCGGTGACCCAGCCGTCGTCGTCACCGATGACTTCCACCGGATTGGTCAGCCAATGGAATTCCACGCCTTCTTCGATGGCGTGATGATACTCTTCGATGCGCGCGGTCATTTCCGCTTCGCTGCGCCGGTAGACGACAAGCGCTTGTTCCGCACCCAAGCGCCGCGCGGAACGTACCGCGTCCATGGCGGTGTTGCCGGAACCGATGACGGCTACGCGTTTGCCGACCTTGAGCGGCGTGTCGGCCTCAGGAAACTGAAACGCCTGCATGAGGTTGATGCGAGTGAGAAACTCGTTAGCCGAGTACACACCGTTGAGGTTCTCTCCCGGGATTCCGAGGAATTTCGGCAGCCCGGCGCCGGTGCCGATGAACACCGCTGCAAACCCATGGCGGTCGAACAGATCATCGAGGGTGATGGTCTTGCCGATCACGACGTTGTTGACGAATTCCACACCGAGCCGCTTAAGGGCTTCGATCTCCCAATCGAGAATGGCGTTGGGCAGCCGGAACTCGGGGATTCCGTAGCGCAACACGCCACCGGGGGCGTGCAGGGCCTCGTAAACCGTCACCGGGTAGCCCTGGCGTGCGAGCTGCCCGGCGCACACCAAGCCCGCTGGTCCTGAGCCCACCACCGCAACGCGCGCACTCTGCCACGGAGACGGCGGCGGTTCGCCAACCGGTTGGGACCGTTCCCAATCGGCGACGAACCGTTCCAGGTGGCCGACGGCCACCGGGCCGAAGCGTTTCGCCATGTGGCACTTGAGTTCGCATTGCGATTCCTGCGGACACACCCGGCCACAGATGGCGGGCAGGGGATTTGCGGTGCGCAGTATCGATGCCGCCCGCGGCAGATCACCGGCGGCGATGGCGTGCACGAAATCGGCAATCGGAATGCGTACCGGGCAGCCCTCCATGCACACCGGATCCTGGCAACGCAGGCAGCGTTCGGCCTCGAACATCGCATGCGCGAAACAGTACCCTTTATTCACTTCTTCGAAGTCCCGCGCGCGCTCCATGGCATCGCGCTGGGGCATGGGTGTTTTATCCGTACGCTTAACGGGCATCAGCTTGTACCGCTTCGGATTGCCGGCAAGTCGCCAGGGCCTCCTCTTTGACGTACATCTTGCTGCGCTGGACCGCCTCGTCAAAGTCCACCAGATGCGCGTCGAAGAATGGTCCATCCACACACGCGAACTTCACCTCTCCGCCGATGGTGACGCGGCATCCACCACACATCCCGGTGCCGTCGATCATCAGTGGATCCAAAGATGCCTGGGTAGCGATGCCGGTGCCGCGCGTGGTGTCGGCCACCGCGCGCATCATCGGCATCGGCCCGATGGCCAGCACGCGGTTGGGTCGTTGCGGAGAATCTCCGTCGATGAGTTGCCGCAGCCGTTCCGTGACCAGCCCCTTGAATCCCGCCGATCCGTCGTCAGTGCACAGTTCGAGCCTGTCGCATACGGCACGCAACTCATCGACGAGGATCAACAAGTCTTTTTGCCGGGCGCCAACTATGATCGTCGTGCGGTCGCCCAGTTCTTTGCGCTCGCGCATCAGGCAAAGTAACGCGGCCGCGCCATAACCCCCGCCGACGCCAATGACGTGTCCGCCAGCCTCGAGCTGCGGCGGTTCGCCAAGCGGCCCGACGATGTCGAGGATTTCTTCGCCCTCCCGCAAGGCCCCCAAACACCGGGTGGTAACGCCGACTTCCTGCACTACAATGGTTACCAGTCCGCGGTCGCGATCGTAGTCGGTGATCGTCAACGGGATGCGTTCGCCGCGCTCCCGCACGCGAACGATTACAAACTGCCCCGCCTTTGCAGATTCCGCAATCAGCGGCGCTTCTACGCGCAGCATCTTGGTGATCGGCGTCAGGTCGCGTTTTTCACGGATCACCGCCATGGCTCACAGCTCCGGATGCTCATGCATGGCCTTGAGCCGTCGCCAACGCCGATCGACTTCGGCCTCCACGGCTTCCAGGTGCGGCGCGTTTCCCGGCGATAGCAGGTGGCTGGTTTTGCCCATCAAACGCAACCAATCGCCGACTTTTTGGCGCCGGCCCAGCAGGTCAGGGTCGTAGCTGATTACGGTGCGGCCTTTCTCCACTTCGTAGAGCGGGAAGAAACACGAATCAACGGCAGTCTGGAGAACCGTCTGCGCCGCGTCGTCGGTGGTGCGCCAATTGAGCGGGCAGAACGACAGCACCTTTCCGTACACCAGGCCCTCGCGCTTGGCGTACCACTGCGACTTGGCCGCCTTACGCATGAGATCTTCGGGGTAACCTTCGCTGGCCGTGAATACATACGGCAAATGGCACGACGCAAAGATCTGAGCCGTGTCCTTGTGGTGGAACGCTTTGCCGGAGCGTGTGCACCCGACCTCACTGGTCGAGGTGCGGTGCCCTAGGGGCGTTGCGTAGGATAGCTGCGCGCCGGTGTTCATGTACCCTTGGTTGTCGTACTCGAGAATGATCATGTTGTGATTACGGTGGGCGGCACCCAGGGCCGGTCCAATGCCGATGTCCATGCCGCCGTCCCCGGTGACCATCATGAACGTTATATCCGGGGAATTGGGCAGCTCTCCACGGCGCAGTAACTCGTGGTACATCTCCACCAGGCCTGCAAGTGTGGCCGCGCCATTCTGAAACAGATTGTGGATATAGGTGATGCGATGGGCGGTGTTGGGGTAGCCGGTGGTCACCACCATCGCGCATCCGGTCTGAAACAGCACTACCAGATCGCCTTCTAGAACGCTGTAAACTTGATGCAATACTGGAAACACGCCGCATCCCGGACATGCTCCGTGTCCGGGCGCGATGCGCCCGGGCATGGCGGTCGTCGCCCACATCGGTTCCAATTCGACTTCAAGTCGCCCGGTGTCCGGATCTTCCCTCACCCGGGCCATGCCGCGGGATACCTCGGCGGTTTCAATCGCAGGCAGGCCGCTGGGTGGATTCTTTTGTGGCTCGCCGTCATAGACGCCATGGTAGGCAAACGGCAGTGCAACCTCGCCCGCCGCCGCGGCGTCGAGGGCCTGGGCGAAGAACTGTTCGGCATCGGTGTCGTCGAAATCCCGTCCACCGAGGCCATAAATTCGACTCAACACCAAGGTGCGATTGTGTGCGTCCTGCTGTAATGCAGCACGCACTTCCAGGGAGAGGTTGCCGCCGTCTGCGCCGTAGGAATCCGCGCGGTCGCCGATGACTACGGCGCGCACCTGCGCCAACGCGCCGCGAAACGCTTCGGCCGGAAACGGCCGCAAGACATTCGGTGATAATACTCCGGCTTTCCGGCCGTTCTCGCGGAGATGATCCGCGACTTCCTTGGCAGTCTCGGCGGCGGAATTGAGCAGCACGACGGCAACTTCGGCGTCCTCCATGCCGTAGGCGTCCATCACCGGATAGCGGCGTCCAGTGATCGCATACAGGTCCTCCAGTACCTGGGGAATCACAGACCGTGCGGCCTCCATCGCCAGTGACAGCTGCTTCTTGTTGTTAATGAGATCGGGGTCGTTCATGTAGGGACCGAAGGTCACCGGGTGCCTCGGATCCAGCGCGGTATACGGTGCGTGGGGTTCGCCGAGGAAGTCACGGCGCACCGATGGTGGATCATCAAAACACTCCAGTCGCCGTTTCTGATGACTGGTGAAGAATCCGTCATAGGCAACGAGTACCGGCAGGCGGACGTCGGGGTGCTCGCCAATTTTGACCGCAGCGAAATTAAGGTCGTATACCGCCTGTGGATCCCGTGCCAGAAGAATGATCCAGCCGGTATTGAGGGCAAAGTAGATATCGGAATGATCACAGCGTATATCGAGGGGGCCGGAAACAGCGCGCGTGGCAATATTGAGCACCATGGGCATGCGGGTTCCCGCCTGCACCGGAAGCTGTTCCAATGCGTACAACAATCCTTGCGACGATGTCGCGTTGAGCACGCGACCGCCTCCGATCGCGGCGCCGTAGCAGATTCCCGCCGCCCCGTGTTCACCGTCTCCCGGGACCATGACGATCTCATGCTCTCCGTCAGCCTGCATCTTGGCCAGGTTCTCCGCGACTTCGGTCGACGGCGTTATCGGAAAATAACCCATCAGGTGAAACCCGATGTCACGGGCGGCGGCCGCCGCCGCTTCGTTGCCACCTAAAAAATCGACATGCTGCGGCGCCTCGGTCTTGCCGCGCTGCTCGGTTGTGGATTCATTCACCGCGGCCTGGATGTTAGTTGCCACCGGCGCCTCCGACACGATTGGTGATCTCGGGAAATAATGGGACCTGGAGACGCTCGGCCAATCCCGGTGTTTCCGCCTCCCGCCTCATGGCCTCCGTGGGACAAGTCTCAACACAGCGCAGGCATCCCTTGCAGTAGCGGTAATCAATGCCCAGTAAGCGGGCACTGGGCGCCTCCTCACCGGGTCCCTCCGCGGACCAGGACAGGGAGAAATCAGGACACTCCAGGGCCGGCACGTCGCCCGCGCTCTCATTCGACCACGCCAGACAGAAATCCGGGCATACCAGTACGCATAAGCCGCAGTGTATGCACTGTTCCGTATTAAACACCGGCAACCAACCGGTACGCGAGGCGGTGAGGTCGTTCCATACGGTGTTTCCCGGCAGCGGCAGCACTCCGCCCAGGGGCGCAGTTTGGTAGCCCCATACCGGTGTGGGACGCATGACCGGAAGGCCCTCGGCGCCCAGTCCGGTTTGATCGAGCAGTTCGAACTCCTTGCCCCCCCGGGAAAACGCCCTTTCGTTGGCGGCGACGGCCTGCGGATCGTGATGCGAGAATCCCTCGGTCAAACCTGTGAGCACCGCATCGGTGTCGAGAAACGGCAACACGGCGGTGAGCGCCCCGAGGAGCACGGCGTTGGGGCGGGACCGCTCCTCCACCGCAATCTGCAGCGCGTCAATGCGTACGATTCGGGTACCGGCCGGGACGCGCGACAAACTGTCAGGGATTTCACCGGCCGGCAGGTTGCAGATCAACGTGCCGGACGGTTGCAAACCCGCCAGGGTGATGCGCTGTTCCAGCAACGCGGCATGAAAAACAACGATGACGTCCGGTATGTCAATCGGAGCGCTACTTCGGATGGGTTTGTCCGCGCTCGATAGGCGTACATAAGAGCGCACCACCGAGCCCTTTTTCTCCGAACCGTAAGAGGAGAAGTGGGCGCCATTGAGACTCATATGCAGTACCGCGGTGCGCGCTAAAATTTGACCCGCGGCGTGGGCACCCAAGCCACCGATGGATTCGAAACGGATCTCGAAAAACCGGGAGGGATCGGGAATTTTGGCTTGACGGTTCATTTAGCGGATCGAATCAGCTTTTCCCCATATAATATGTTAGGGAATTTTTCGAATTGCTATCTTGATTCTAGTCAAGGCATCGGGAAATACATTAACCACATAGCGGTCATGAAGGAGGTTCTTGATCTCGCCGCGGTCACCCCGGATTGTTGTGCAATAGTGGAGTTAGCTGCTGCTGTTGCCGGTGCCCGCGAGTGGCTGCGATGCGACGTTGGTAAAGAACCCACTGTTACCGACATCTTCCAACGGCACCGGCGCCTGGTAGTAGTACCCCTGCGCCAATTCGATGGACAGGGCGCGCACCAAGTCATGGGTGTCCTCATCTTCGACACGCTCGGCTATGCTCCGTACGCCCAACGCCTGTGCGACCTGATGGATGTGTTCAACGATCAGCCGGTCGCGACGGTTGTGAGCGATTTGCTGCACAAAGCTGCCTTCGATCTTGACGAAGTCCACAGGAAAGTACTTGAGATACAAAAACGAATTGAAACCACTTCCGAAATCGTCGAGGGCGAACAGGATGCCCTGTTCCCGCAATTCGCGTATCAAGCCTGATAGTTTCGACAACTGGCGCAGCGCTTCGCGTTCGGTAATCTCGATGACGACTTCGCCGGGCGGCGTATTCTGTGCGTGTAACAGCGCCGGTATGCCTTGCATGAATTCGAGGTTTTCGATGGTAACGGCGGACAAGTTGATGAACAACTTGACGCCCCGAAGCGACGCGACGAGCCGTTTTTGTTTGAGCGCCTGCTCCAACACATAGCGATCCAACTCTTCGATGTGGCCATGGCGCTCGAGGTCGGGAACGAAATGGTCCGCTCCCAGAGGGCGGTCGCCATCTTGAATCCGCGTTAACACCTCGCATGCGAATACGCGGTTGGCGCGAACATTGACGATAGGTTGGCCATAGAGCATGACCCGCCCCTCAGCGATTGCCTGGCGCAGCCACACGTCGCGCCCGTGAATGCGCGCGACGTCCTCGACCTCGCTGCTGGCTACGGTCACTGCCCGGTTCCGGCCGAGGGTCTTCGCCTTGGTGATCGCGACGTCGCCGGTTATTAACAGGTTATCGCTGGTGCGACCGTGCGTCGGATAACAGACGACACCCATACTCGCGGTGATGCGCAGTGGCCCCTTTGTGGTCTGAAACTCCATTCCGGCGATGGCGTGGCAAATGGCGTCGGCCATCACTTGTGCCTTTTTCGTAGTGGTGCCGGGGAGGATGACGCCAAATTCGTCTTCGCCGATACGCGCCACGATATCCTGGCCGCGTACTCCGTTGCGCAGCACGTGCGCGACTTCCTTGAGCACCAGGTCTCCTATCGGATGGCCGTGGACGTCATTGATATACCCGAAATGATCGAGGTCGAAAACCAGCATTGAAAACGGCGCACCATCGCGACTGGCGAACTGAATCTGCGCATTGACGCTTTGTTCGAACTTCCAGCGGTTGTTGAGTTTGGTGAGGGGGTCATTGCTGCTGAGTTCTTCCAGCTGGCGATTGTAGTCCTCTATGGAATCCAGCAGATGATTGAAGGATTGTGACAAACCGCCGATCTCCCGAACCTTGCTCGTGTGTGCGACGCGTCGGCGTAAATCGGAATCTCCGATGATGTCCCTCATCACACCGGCCATGGCGCTCAGCGGTCGCACCACGAAGTGACGTAGATTGATGTGCACCGCTAACAGCAGGACCGCCAAAAACAATACGCTAAAGACAATCATCAACTGTAGCATTGGGTCGAGCGGTACGCTGAGGTGATCGACGGGATGAACAATGTCGATGACGCCGTTCACCTCTCCGACTCGCGCGGACTGGTGGCACGACAAACACGCTTGTTCGACTTTCACCGGATAGACATAGCGGATCTTATCTTCGGTAACGGAAAGGCTGATACTGCCCTGGTCAAAGGCCTGACGCACAAATGGATCCAGCCGCAACACTCGCCCATCGCCCCGGTCTCCGAATTGGCGGATTACCGGATCGCCACGAATAACTCGAATGATATGGTCTTGTTTGTTCTTGCGTAGTTCTTTGATGGCATTGTCGATAGCTTCGTGGTCGCCTCCCTGGCGCATCACCAGATACAGATTTCCAAAAGTAAGATCCGCGAACTCGCGCGCATGAGTTGCGGCCAAATCATCCACCGCCGCCCGTTTCAACCATAACGAGACCGTCAACAACAACGCCACCGTCACCAATGCCGACGCCGCGAACAGCACCACGAGCAGTCTGGTGAGGCTGAGCGGAGGGCGATGGTTCTGCTTGTCTACGTCCACAATGGCCGATTCCATTATTTAACGTCGACGAAGTGCGTTCATAGTGCGGTATTCATGCTCGTAATCCGGCGCGATTGGCGGCATCCGGGAGTCGTTCCAGTCAAGCCAGCGCGTTTGGTTTATCGTCACTTCCAGGTGTATACGCTGATCGATCAGTTGTGGGAGAAACAAACGTCGGGGAGAGTCAATCACCATCCAAGCTGGCGGACCTCCCCATGCATCGGCGGTGGCTAGGCCGCCAGAATGACACAATCCCGCCCGGCTTCCTTGGCCTGATACAGCGACTCGTCGACCCGACGCAATAGTTCTTCGACGGTCTCACCCGGTTTTAGACGTGCGACGCCGACGCTGGTGGTAAATTGGATTTCATCGCCACTGGGATTGACGACGCTGGCTTCGGTGCAGGCCCTGCGGATCTGCTCGGCGAGCAGTTCGGCGTCCGCCGCGTCGGTACGCGGCAGCACCACTAGGAATTCCTCTCCGCCATAACGACCGATGAGGTCGGATTTTTGCGATGCCCGCTCCAATATCCGGGCAAAGCTTGTGAGCACCGCATCGCCGGTCAGATGTCCATAGTCATCATTGATGCGCTTGAACTTATCCAGGTCGAACAACAATACGCACAGCTTGTCACCGTCGCGCTGCGTGGCCTCCAGTTCGATTTTCGTCCTTTCCATTAAGCCGCCGCGGTTGAACAAACCGGTGAGTGGATCGCGGGTTGCCTGACGGTAAAGCCGCAGCAACATCTGTAACTCCGACATGGATGCCCACAGTGCCAGGCAGGTCAATAGCACCAATAATGTCAAGTTGCCAAAGAACGGCAACGACAACAAATCTCCGAACATCGCCTCGACCAGGAATAGGGTTGCAAACGCGGGCGCCGACAAGGCAAGGCCCTCCAACAGCGGCAACGAGAATACCCCCAACTGGGCGACTGTAATGAATGGAAAGAAGGCGTAGACCATCAGCGCGCCGGGTGGCGCACCGTCTTCGAGTATGATGCGCGACGCGATGTAGAACAGACACGGCAGTGTGACCAGAGCGGCTAATTTCAAACGTGCCGTCCCCAGGTCGTGCGGTTTCGCGCCGAGTATCGCCAGTCCAAGATACAGCGCAGCAAAAAGGCTGCGTAGAGCCGCGAGCTTGGCCACGGTCGCGTTATCGGGAATGGTGAGGTAATCGATGCCGATCCACACGAACACGATGCCGGCGAACACTATGGCCAGAATCCGGATACGGTCCTGTATGAAATTCGCGCGCGTACCGAGAAAATCCGCGGTACGGTGGCGATTGTTAACCAAATCCATCATCTTTAAGACCAGTGATCGCCAGTTGAAACCTGGGTTCGTGGGAGATGGTCCGTCGGCGAGCGACAGTACTGCCCCGGGCTGTTCCCGTTCCGCGTCGACCTTGGATTCCCGCACTTAAATCCCGTTCCCCACAACTCTTATTCACCTGTTCGCAACCCAAGGGCCTGCTCGACAATCGCGCCTGAAACGCACAAGCCGGGTGCCCCATATATAAAGTATAGATCAACCTCGTATACAGTCATCCTGGATCGAATGCTCGGCGGGTAAGGCGCGATTACCATCATTTTTGCAGGTTATTTAGCCTCGCAACCGGGGAATCACGCGGCTACGCGGCGAGTATGACCCGATCCCGCCCCGCCTCCTTGGCCTGATATAGCGACTCATCCACCCGCAGCAGCAGCGCCTCCGCGGTTTCGTCTTGTCTGAGCCGTGCAATGCCGGCGCTGGTAGTGAAGTGGATTTGACCTTCATCTCGGTAGGCGACGGAGGTTGCGGCGCAAGTCTTGCGTATTTTTTCTGCGAGTCGTTCCGCATCCGCGGTGTCGGTATGCGGCAGCACCGCCATAAATTCCTCTCCACCATAGCGACCGGTGTGATCGGAGCGTCGTAGCGTCTGCCGCAAAAGTTTGGCGAAGATCTTGAGTACCGCGTCTCCCGTTAAATGTCCATAGTCGTCGTTGATTCGCTTGAACTTATCGAGATCGAAGAGCAAAACACACAAGGGGTATTCCTGCTTCTGGGCACGTCCCACTTCCAACTGCATGGTTTCCATGAGCGCGCCGCGGTTGAATAATCCCGTCAGTGGATCGCGTGTCGCTTGACGGTATAGCCGTAACAGCATCTGCAATTCTGACATCGATGCCCACAGCGCCAGGCATGTCAAAAGCACAAGCAACGACAGATCGCCGAGAAAGGACAAAGAGAATAAATTGGCGAAATGGGACTCGACCAAAAGCAAGGTAAAGAATGCCGGCGTGATCAACGCCAAGCCTTCCAACAACGGCAGTGGGAAAATCGCGAGTTGAACAACGACCACGAACGGGAAAAACGCGTACAACATGACCGCGCCCAAGGCGCCGGTGTCCTCGAGAACGAAGCGAGATGCGATGTAGAACAAGCAAGGCAGCGTGACCAGCAGCGCCAACTTCAAACGCGCCCGAGCCAGGTTATGTGGTTTGGATCCGTAGCGCGCCAGGATGACATAGCCCAGAGCGCATATGACGCGCAATATAGCGAGTTGAATGACTGTCTTCGTGCTGTCGATGATCAGGTAATCCAGCGCGGTCCAGAGCAACACGACGGCGGCAAATACCATTGCCAGCACACGAATTCTTTCCTGAATAAAATTTGCCCTGGTACCAAGAAAATCCCGCGTGCGTTTGCGATTAGACGTCAGGTCCAGCAGCGAGTGTGCCAGCGGCCGCCAACGAAAGGGCTTTTTCGCTTCCGCCTGCGGCCCCACTTGGGCGTTTTTCTGCGTTACTTTTGTCGCGATCCTGTCCATGTATGATTTTCTTCGATATACAATGGGCCCCAGGTAACCGCTGATCCGCGCACGCAAACACCGCGGATCTTGCGCCTAAAATCCAGTATAGACGAGGTTGCTCATTATTCCCGCTCGTCACCGTGCAATCGCGAACAGGTCCTCGTATTCCGCGTCCGTCTCGAATGAGTACCGCTCATAAATCGCGGCAAAATCATCGACATGCTCGACAAAGACATCGACCACCGCGGGGTCGAAATGTCTGCCCCGCTGATCCATGATCCACTCGGCGGTGCGCTGTAAATCCCAGGCCTCTTTATAAATACGCGGCGAAAACAGCGCGTCGAAGACATCGGCGAGGGCGACAATGCGCGCGTATTGGTGAATTTCCTCTCCCTGAAGTCCCTGGGGATAACCGCTGCCGTCCCATTTTTCATGGTGTTGCAGGGCGATGATCGCCGCCGCCTTGAGGATGTCGCGCTTCGAGTGTTTGAGCATCGCGTAGCCGATACGCGTGTGGTTTTGCATAATCTGGAATTCTTCATCCGTGAGCGCTCCGGGCTTGAGGTTGATTTCATCGGGAATCCCCAATTTGCCAACGTCATGCAGCGGGGAGGCCGCGGTAATCATGTCGATATCCTGGTCCGCCAGCCCCAGTCCTCGCGCCAGCAATTGGCAGAATAAAGTCACGCGCTTGGTGTGGTTGTGGGTTTCCCTGGACCGCTGTTCCTCGATAACGCCCATCGCGTACACCGTCTCGCGCAGGGTGCTTTCTATTTCGTCATTGAGCGCCAACAACTCCCTGTTTTTCTTTCTCAGCATGTCGCGATGCGCAATCACCTTGGAGTTGAATAAATTGATCTCATTGGCGACATTAGAGATTTCCTTGGTGGAAAACATCTCCAGATTTACCGGGCTGTGTTTCTGGTAAGCGACCTTTGCGCGGTCAATGAGTGTTCGCAACGGCGATTGCACATGCCGGCGAATCGTGTGGGAGGTGTTCACGGCGATCAGGGTGAGGAATATCGCCGACGTCGCGGCAAGCCCCGCCAATACCACCAGTGAGCGACGCTGATAGTCCTTCACATCCAGCTCGATGTCCACCGCGCCGAGCACGGTGCCTTCCGGCACTTGATGGCAACCCAGGCAGTTCAGGTTACCCTGGTTGGTGGCGATGTATGGAATGATGGCGCGTACCGTGGGGTGCAACGTGAATTCATTGAGTGTGAATACCGGCTGCCCGGTTGCGAACGCGCTTCTGGTTACCTCATCGACTTCTTTTTCCAACGTCCTGCCGCTGCCGTACTGCCGGTTTATCGGCTCTCCGCGGACTACGTGCAGTGCGTTGACGTTGTGCAGGCGCTTTATCTCTTCCAGATAATAATCACGCGTGCTCATGATCCCGGCCTTCATCTGCGCGGTGAGGCCCGATTTGACCAGTTCCGCATGGGCGAGGGCCTGGTTTATCATCGCCTGCTTGGACAGTCCGCGAAAATTGTATCCGGTGATAAATACCGTGATGATCGCCAACAGCAATAGAAACGTGATCAGGTTGCGGACGGTGATCTTCTGAATACTGGGTTTCATGCGCCTCGGTCCTGCTCTGCTGCGTCGTATCTTGGTGCCGTTTTGGGTCGTAGCTAAAGTATAGGACACGGCGGGCGGACTTGGAGTTGGCTGGCGCATCGGGGTCGAGATCATATAAAGTCCAGTGCGCCTGGGGCTTTCGGGCCGACACCGCGGGGTGCGCTTGTCGGCCGCGGATCGACCGGGATATCGCCTGGGGCATGCCCGCTCCGCCCGCGGCACCGCCGATATCCACGTCGCGAGATTGGCCGGTGGGGGGTCGTGGGGGCTGGCCGGGCGGGTAGTCCGGGTCTCCGAGGGATGGTTGCCGCGGCCGGCGGCGCGATGCTAGTTTGTCCGGTGTAATCGCAGCGCGACACGACTGCAAACAGTGGCGTGCAGCGCAAGGGGGCGCCGGTCACGTACCAGGCAGGACAATTCGCGCACCGATATCTTGTTTGCAGACGCTGAATTGAACGTATCGGGTCATATCGGCTGGAGCTTCAAGCTGGGACAGAATGTCTACGAAACAACTGTTGTTTGGCGGTTACTGGGGGTTGATTTTACGTAACGTGCGATGCGGCTTGACGGCGCTCGCCGGGGCGATTCTCTTGTTGGCTGCGTTTGAGCATGCCGCGGCCGAATTAGCGGATGGCCGCACGCTGCGTTCATGGATCGAGGCGATGAAGGTCTTCGAGCGGGGTCCATTCAAACATATTCGCTGGTTCTGCAAAGACGGCACGGTATTGCCGCCCCAGCCGTACGGCTGTGTCAATCACGGTGGCGGCTCCCAGCATGGTGAGTGGACGGACCGCGTCAAGCAACTGCGTGCCGCGGGCTATGCGGTTGCCAATATATTCGCCGATCTGGATGTCGGCGCGTTTGTTCTCGACCGCCGCCATCCTGATCTGGTCAATCAGATGATAATTGAGCAGTTTCTGATTTCCGCTGACGACGGCTGGATATTCCGCAAAGCGCGTTTCTACCGCGGCGCGCTGCAGGAAGAGGGTGAGCGCAAAGGCGCGCGGCGCCTGTTGCTCACACTCGCCCGGGACCGATCCTGGCTCACGCGCCGCTACCTGCCGTTTCGCACCGCTGTGGGCTTGCTGAATCACGGCGAGGAAACCCGATCGGTGTCCGAGATACGTCAGCTGTCCGGGTCCCTCGCGGATCGCGACGCCGGTTTCGTCCTGTTGCGGAACAAGATTCACATCAGACCCGACTTGAGCGATGCCGCCGCGGTACGCAATTACCTGTCGCGACACAAGGATTCGGCCCTGATCACGGACTATCAGCGCCTTGCGGCTCTCATCGAGTCGGTGCACGCGGGTCCCTCGGCGGCACAGCTGCTGCAACGTTTGGCGCAGAAGGCGGATGTGGGCGGCCGCCTGGCCGGCGTATTGCGGCGCGGCGCAACCGCGTTGTCGGCGAGGGAGAGCCCCGAACAACGGTTGGCAACCACCGCTGAGTTGTTGTCCGCGCTCAGATCGGAGACGCCGGCGCTGTCCGACGCCGGAATGATACTGGCGGTCACCGGCGCCAGCCATGCGCTGGAGATCGACCACTTTGTGGCCGCCGCCGCCCTGCGCGATGAGCTTGCCGGCGCAACGCTCACCCGGCGGCTCGCATGGCTGCGGATGGGCATCACGGCCGGTTATGGCACCGGACTATTCAGCGCCAGGCAACGCGATGCGTTATTCGCCGCCCTGAACGAGCTCGGCGGAAAGACGAGCGTCGACCTTGGGTCCTACAAGCGCATACTAGACTATCTCGCGCTGGCGCCCGCGTGGAGCGGCGCATGGCAGCGGGCCCATTTTCAGGAGTCTGTAAGCAAGCTCATGACCATCGAACCGCGTGCCGGCTTGTTCCTTCAGGACCAACTACGCGCCAGCCCCCTGTTTTTTTACAGTTACGTGATCGACGGTTTGCTCCGGGACGCCAACCGGCTGGCCGGCGTAAGCCATGAATTGTTCGGCGAACCGATTGGCGCCGGCATGCGCGGCCTCAATCCGGGTCTGGCACGGGGCTGGTTGCGAGCCTCACCGCCTGATCCCGGGAGTTCTTACGACGCAGACGGTATTTACGTGTTGCCGGAAACCGTGTCCGATCTGCCGCCGGTGGCGGGCATACTCACGGCGGGTGAAGGCAATCCCCTGTCCCATGTCCAGCTCCTGGCGCGTAATCTCGGTATCCCCAATGTGGTGATCGACGATGCGCTGGTGCCCCGGCTGCGTCAATGGGACGGCCACGAGGTGGTGTTGGCGGTTTCATCCCAGGGAGTGGTGCGACTCAGCCGCGCGTCCGCTGTCCCCGATACCGTGTTCGCTAACGGCGAAGCCGATTCCGAGGTGCTGATTCGCCCCGACGTCAACAAACTCGAACTGGGCCGCAAGGACCTTATTATGCTCAGCTCCCTGCGCGCCGATGACTCCGGCCGCAGCGTCGGGCCCAAGGCGGCCAGGCTGGGTGAGTTGTCGTATCGCTATCCCGATGCCGTCACCGACGGTTTGGTCATCCCGTTCGGGGTGTTCAATGAGCTGCTCAGCCGGCTTTACCGAGACAGTGCAGAGTCGGTATTTCAATGGATGGTGGGACAATACCGCGCCATCGAAAAGCTGCCGCGCGGGTCCGAGGCGCGTGACCGCGCGGCTGAGAATTTCAGGCAAGGCTTGCATCACTGGATAGCGCACGCCGATCCGGGCGCCGGTTTTCGCGCACGGCTGCGCACCGCAATGAAACAGGCATTTGGTAGCGACGGTAGCTATGGCGTGTTCGTGCGCAGTGACACCAATGTCGAGGATCTGCCCGGATTCACCGGCGCCGGATTGAATCTCACAGTGGCCAATGTGATTGGATTCGATAACGTCGTCCAGGCGATTTCGCGGGTTTGGGCATCACCGTTCACCAGGCGCGCATTCGCATGGCGGCAATCACGCATGGCGCAGCCGGAGCATGTGTATCCAGCGGTGCTGCTGTTGCGCAGCGTACCGGTGGACAAGTCGGGGGTGCTCGTAACCCAGGACCTCGATAGCGGTGACCCGAATTGGTTTTCCGTGGCCGCCAATGAGGGAGTCGGCGGCGCGGTGGACGGTCAGGCGGCGGAGTCTCTGCGGGTTCATATAGACAGCGGTGCGGTAAGGCTCATGGCCCAGGCGACCGCGGCGACCAGGAAGGCGATCAGTCCCGGGGGCGGCATGGATGAGGTGCCGGTGAGCGGCGCCGATCATGTCCTCACTGCCGCTGATATCGCCCAGTTGATCGAGCTCGTCAACGCGCTGCCGCGGCGGTTTCCAGCGCTCGTGGATGCGAACGGCAAATCGGCCCCGGCCGATGTAGAATTCGGCTTCGTCGGCAGGAGACTGGTGTTATTTCAGATCCGGCCTTTTCTCGAAAGCAGGCAGGTCTATACCAACCACTACCTGAGGTCCTTGGATGCTGCTCTGCGGCGGTTGGATCAGGTTGTCGTGCATTTGCACCGGGTTCCCCGGGAGTAGCTACATGCGTGCGCTTATCATTAACGTGATCTTGGGTTTGTGCTGGTTGTCGCCTGTGGTTGCCGCCGCCTATCCGATCTACGGCAGCGAATCCACCGACATACGCCGCCTGGAACATGCACGCCTGGCTCACGAAGGCAAGGCGGCTGGGGGTCGGCGCCGGCCGGGGGAGTTGTTGCCCCTGGAACAGGTGGACCTGAGATTGCGGCACCGTCCCGAATTGCGGATTCCGTCGCCGGACGCGGATTTTACCGCCCGCGTAGTGGACCTGCTCGGGGCTGAGGCGGACCGTTACGGAATTGCGGTGCTCGATCTATCCAATCTCGATCGACCCAGGTATGCCGAGCACAACGGCGAAACCATGCACAACCCGGGCAGCGTCGGTAAGATCGTCGTCATCACCGCTTTGTTTCAGGCGTTGGCCGATGTTTACCGCGACGATTACGCATCACGGCGTAAAGTGTTGCGCGATACGCGGGTGACCGCAGACGATTTCATCATTCACGACAGCCATAAGGTGAGTTTCTGGGATCCGTCGGCGCAACGATTGACGCGCCGGCCGATTCAGCTCGGCGACCGGGCCTCCCTGTGGGAGTTTGCCGATTGGATGTTGTCGGCGAGTTCTAATGCGGCCGCCAGTACGGTGATCAAACAGGCGATGCTTCTGGTCTATTTCGGGCGCGACTACCCGGTGGACGACGCACGCGGAGTACGGTTTTTCGACAATACCCCCCGTGCCGAACTGGGCGCCTTGCTGGTCAGGACCCTGCAGAACCCGCTGCAACGCAGTGGTTTGGACTTGAGCCGCCTCCGCCAGGGCAGTTTTTTCACCGCGACCGGTAAACGCAAAGTCCCGGGCACCAGCAGTCATACCAACAGCCGCGAATTGATGAATTACCTGTTACGGCTGGAGCAAGGCCGGATCGTCGACGAATTCTCCAGCCGCGAGATCAAGCGCCTGTTGTACATGACCGAGCGCCGCATCCGTTTTGCGTCGTCGCCCGCGTTGAATGATGCGGCGGTGTATTTTAAATCCGGCTCTTTATATAAGTGTCGACCCGAGTCGGGATTCGTATGCCGCAAATATCACGGCAACAAGCAAAACCTCATGCATTCGGTGGCAATTGTCGAATCGCCGGCTGCGGATCGGCGCCTGTACTACTTTGTCGCCCTGGTATCGAATGTATTGCGCAAGAATTCGGCGGTGGAACATCAAACGCTGGCGACCCGCATTCACCGTCTCATCGAGGCGGCGCATGCCAAATAGCGCTACTCAAGGCGCCGCAGCTTGAGCGACCGAGGTGGGGACGATGAGTTCGTGCAGACGCTGGATAAGGGTGGACAACCATCGCGAGCCTGCGGGATGCTCGACCAGGCCCACGGCGATATACTTGTGTTTGCCGGCTTCGACGATGGCGCTGTCGGCGTGCCACTTGCGCCATGAACCGGATTTACGGTAGATGCGAAGGCCGGGGTATTTCTCCAGACCCTTGACGAACTTGTGGCGGATACCGGGTTTGCCGAGCATGGCTTTCATTTGCCGCGATAAATCGGGACGCAACAGGCGCCCGGACTCGAGGAGGTAATAAAAGCGCGCCGTCTGTAACGCCGTCGCGCCGTGGGACAGGTTGTGCAAAGGATCCCGTTGGTAAGCCGCCGATCGGCCGTATTCCTTGCCGACCCACAATCCACCATTGACCGCCGGGTCGTAAAGACGAAACCTTTCCGACATCAGGATGTCGATCAGTTGTCGTTTGCCGACGCGGTTCAGCATCCGGGTTGCTTCGGAGTTGGAAGAAACGCGTATCATCCGGGTGAGAGACTTTTTGTTGTCAGCGGTTAGATCCAAATTGCCGCGCTCGATTTGCACGAACGCTCCCGGCGGCATAGCGTGGTTTATCGATGTCGGTGATGTCCACCAGCGCCAGGGCCAGCTTGCCATCGACGACGGCATCACGCAGGGCCGAGGTATCGATGCTGTCTTCGAGACCGCGCTGCAGCCGAGGGTCGAAGCTTTCGCGCAACCGGGGATACTCGCCGGTGGTGGCGGCTAAAAGCTGGGCCGGCGCTGGCAACAGGCACACCAGCGCGATTATGATGCTGATACATCGCATGAACGCGGAATCCGCTCCCTGTTTATTGGTCGATGTTTCTTAATTAAAGATGATAGTGGGCGCGTATGATAACCGCCAATGCATCCGCGAACAAAACCTCCGACGCCCTCCGCCGGCGGGCGGCGATCCTGTTCGTCAACTTCCTGCTGATTATCCTTGCGTACTACCAGGTTAAATCCGCCAGCCGCTCGTTGTTGATCGAACATTGGGGCGCGGAAGGCTTTCCATATGTATGGATCGCATCGGCGGTAATTCTCGTAATTTTCATAGGCCTTTATCACCACCTGGTGGAGCGATATACGCGCTTACGCGTGGTGCTCGGATCATGTTTTTTGTTTGTCGCATTATTGATTGTGTTCCGGGTCCTGCTGGAGTCGGCGGGCACTGTGGCGGCTGTCAGTTTTTACATATTCGTGGACATTTTCAGCGTGATTCTGGTGGAGCAGTTCTGGAGTCTCGCCAACACCATCACCGCAGCCGGGGACGGAAGGCGATCTTACTGGTTCATCGGCACCGGTGGGCTTGTCGGCGGCGTGATGGGTGGGATACTCGCGGCGGGGCTGTTGCGCTATACGCCCATGACCACGGCGGATCTGCTGTTATCCTGCGCGGCGTTGCTGCTTATCGTGTTCAGCCTCAATGTAATAATGGGACGCATGGGTTTGTACCGGGAGCTGCAGAGCGACGCCGGCGCGGTGCCGGTGGAAAACGGATGGCAGGCCCTGGTGCGGAGCCGCTACTTGATTCTGATTGCCGCGGCGCTGTTGTGCGCGCAGCTTGCCCAACCCGTGGTGGAGTATCAGTTCATCAAGAGTGTCGAAGACGCCTTTCAGGAACTGGACCGGCGCACGGTATTCATCTCCACCTTTTTCGGCGCTCTGGGAATCGTATCCATCGGTGTCAATCTGGTAATGACCCCCTTGATTCACCGCTATCTCGGCATCATGGCGGGACTGTTGACGCAGCCGTTGGTTCTGGCGGTGAGCTCATTGAGCTTTATCGCGGTACCGACATTGATGATGGCCTCGATGGTTAAGATCAGCGATCGCGGTTTGTCGTACTCGATCAACCGCGCGTCCAAGGAGCTGCTGTACATCCCCGTCGATCCGGTGCGTACCTATCAGGCCAAGGCCTGGATCGACATGCTGGGCTATCGGGTATTCAAGGTATTGGGGTCGATGTTGATCCTGCTGTTCACCCAGTGGCTGCCCTTCAGCCTCGAGGTTTCCGCCCTGGGGTGGATAACAGTCACGATCTGTGTGTCCTGGGTTGTGATAATCGGCCTCCTTGCCCGGGAATACCGTGTCGCGGCGCCGGTCCCGGTGGCCGCGTGACCGCCACTTTCAGGTCTGCTAAAGGCGCCGCTCTTGCGCAGTACTCCATGTTTGACCGCCGCCAATAATTCCGGAAACCGCCGTATGTCGCGCCGCGGCCGGCCGGGGATTCGACGGATTGGCGGTCAGGTTTAGAAAATAAGCGCGTTTTGATCTATCAAGTAACTATATGGTGGAGCAATCTGGCTTGAGTGGATGTTGGGAACGCCTACGCATGGCCGACGTGTCGGCCAGCGCGGCGCTCGTCGTAATCCTCATTGCCCTGTACGCGCAAGCCGGACGTTTCGAGTTCATAATCCTTGACGACGCCGATTACGTCTACGAAAACACGATGGTGACCAACGGTCTGACCCTGGAGGGGGTCGCCTGGGCGTTCACTTCATTTTACCCCAGCAACTGGCACCCGCTGACCTGGTTGTCCCATATGCTGGATGTGTCGCTGTTCGGGGTGGAGCCCGGCTGGCATCACCTGGTGAATGTCTTCTTTCACGGCGTCAATACCTTGCTGGTGTATTTTTTCTTTCGCCTACTACTGGGCGAACTGTGGCCGGCCGTGTGGATCGCCGTTCTGTTCCTGGTTCATCCCTTGCACGTAGAGTCGGTGGCGTGGGTGGCCGAACGCAAGGATTTACTGTCTGCGTTGTTTTTTCTCATCGTGCTGCACTGCTACCGGTGCTACGTCCAACGAACCACCTGGGCTCGCTATGGCCTCGTATTTTCGTTCTTTGTGTTAGCCGCCCTGTCCAAGGCGACCGCGGTTACCCTGCCTTTGGTCCTGTTGCTGCTCGACTACTGGCCATTTGATCGCTTGGCAAATCCATCCACTGTGCCGCGGCCGCTGCGACGCTACGGCCGTTTTGGCTTGCTGGTGGAAAAGATCCCGCTGTTTTTTGTCAGCGCCGGATTGAGTTTGATGACCATAGCCGCGGGGAGCGACGCGCTGCTGTCGGCAGACACCACGCCGTTTTCCGAGCGGATCATGAATGCGGTGGTTTCCTATGCCGTCTACTTGAAGCAATTGTTCGTACCCGTGGATCTGGCGGCCTTTTATCCACTTCGTCGCATCGACTTTGTCCGTGAATTCCTGCTGGCGCTGTTGGTAATTGTCTCGGTCAGTGTGGTTGCCGTTTACCTGCACCGCTCGCGGCGGTACGTGTTAATGGGTTGGTTATGGTTCGTGCTGATGTTGGTGCCGGTAATCGGGATCGTGCAGATCAGCACCCAGGCGCATGCGGATCGTTTCGTCTATCTCCCTTCGATTGGAATCTTTCTTATCGTTGCGCTGAGCATGCCGCGGCCCGGCACCAGGTTTTTCCGCCATGCTTTTTTCGCCGCATCGGCTTATATGGCGTTGTTGTTTTTTGTGGCGTTCTTACAGATTGGTTATTGGAGGAACGATAATATCCTGTTCCACCGGGCCATTGACGTGACCAGGAACAATTATGTCGCCCACGTGAATCTGGCCGCCGACTACACGAAGCGGGGCATGTATCCGCAAGCGGAGCGCTATGCGGCTAAGGCCTTGGCGATGAAACGTGATCGATATCCCGCCTATTTGTCACTGGGTAATATACGCTTGGGCCAAGGGAATTACTCGGAGGCGGAGACTTATTACCGGCGTGCCTGGCAGATAGCGAGACACAACGAGAGCGTGCTCAACAACCTGGGTATTGCGCTTGCCAAACAAGGCCGCGAGCGGGAAGCGCTCGATTTTTTCAATCGCGCCCTGGAAATAGAACCCGATATGCTCGAGGCAAAGCGTAACCTTGCGCGTTACTCCGTACTTAGCGGAGACGAATCAGCGCGGTAGGCGGGCGCTGCCGGCTATCGGCTATTCTCGCCCGAACGCTCACCCCAGACTGCAAACACCGGATCCGAATCGAGAAGTCGACCGTAATACTTGTCATCTTCGGGCCGTGGCCAGCCGACCCAGGACTCGGTCCCGAGTGCGGTGAACGTTTCGCTGCAGCGAAAATAATCCAGCACCAGGCCCATGCGTTCAAATGGATGCAACCGGCTCCACAGGCGGATCGCCTTGGGGGGAAACCAGCGGTCGGAGAAAGTCACCACGAATCGTCCCCCGGGGCGCAGCACCCGCGCCACCTCGGCAAATACCTGATAGGGCTGGGTGAGGTACTCCACCGATACGGTACAAACGGCGACATCGAACTCGGCGTTTTCCCACGGCAGTCGCGGCGTCCGGTTCAGGTCATGGACTATATAGTCGTGCAGCTCGGGATTGGCCGCGAGTTCTGCCCGGTTCATGCCCAGTCCCGTGGTTGTAACCGACGATGGAACACCGTCCAGGTGCGACACCCAACTGCTCATTAGATCCAGTACGCGGTCACCGGGCTGGACGACGCGCCGATACACGCGATTGATGAACTGCCGCGCCTGGCTGTCGATGTGCTGGACCATGCGCGGCTGAGCATAAAATACCTCGTCGTCCGCAGTGTCCTCGCGCGCAAAGTTGTCCGCCTGCCCGTAGTCCACGCCGCCGGTCGGCAGCGGGCACTGCATCCCGGGTCCGCCTGCGGTGATGTCGGCCACGATGTCGTGACAGCTGCCGCCACGCTCCTCCTTAACGCCCAGCCGTTCACCGATTCTTCCGCCGACGGTGAGCGGGTAGCCCGCCAGCGGATGCCCAAGATCGACCGCGACGCGGTCGGCATCGACGCTTAGCACGCGGAAGGGCTCGAGTTCCTGGCTGTAGACGGTGCCCGCGCCATTGACCGGCGCCAGCACGCCGCGCGGGTAGAATCGCCCGCTGAACGGTCCGTGCAGGCGCCGCCGCTGGAAGGCCTGCTGGACCGTGGCGCCGGACAACTCGCAATGGTGAGCCGATTCGCTGACCGGGATGGCGTCGCCGGGCGCGATCGGCACCTCCACCAGCCCGCCGCTCTCGTCCTGCAGGCGTTCGCCCAGGTCGCCGGGCATGAAGTCGCGCCACGGATTGAGCTTGGGGAAATAATGCCAGTCGCGATGGGTGGCGTTGCCGCTGCGCCAGCGGACGAAAAACTCGGCGCTGGCAGGGGTCGTGGTGTGCATGAGGGGTCTCCGAGATCGTGGTTTATGGCAGCCAATCAAGCAATAATAAATCATTTGACAATAGCTATACAAGTAATGTATAAGTTTTGTATAACTAACTGTGCGACAGTTCCAGCATGGCTGAAAGCGGCTATTTTCCGATCGGCAGCGTGTCACGCCTCACCGGTGTGAATCCCGTCACCTTGCGTGCCTGGGAACGTCGCTATGGGCTGATCAAACCGATGCGCACGCCCAAGGGTCATCGCCTGTATACCCCCGCCGATATAGAGATGATCCGCGAGGTGATGCGATTAGTGGGCGAAGGCGTACCGGTGAGCCAGGTCCGGGGGTTGCTGGGGCCGACACCCGCTGCTGCACAGGGGGCCGCGGGTCCGCAACTCTGGAAGCAATACCGCGACGACATGGCGGACGCGATCACCCGCTTCGACGAGGCGAATCTGGACGCGTTTTACCAGGAGGCGATGGCGCATCATCCGGTGGACGTGGTCACCAAACGGTTGCTGATGCCGCTGCTCGAGGCGCTCGGCGAGCGTTGGGACCGCACCGACGGTGGCATTGCCGAGGAGCATTTTTTCGGTGTGTTCATGCGCAATAAGCTGGGCGCTCGTTTTCATCACCGGTCCCATCACCGCCGCGGCCCGTGCCTGCTCGCCGCCTGCCTGCCGGGGGAGCACCACGAACTCGGTCTGTTGTTGCTGGCCCTGGCGGCGCACGATCACGGTTACCGCATCGTCCTGCTCGGGGCGGATATGCCGCTGGCGCAAATTCCCCATGTGCGCCGGCGCATACGCATCGATGCGGTGATGCTTTCGAGTTCCGTCGACCCGCCGGAGGGAATTCTGGAACAAGATCTGCCCGCACTCGTCTCCGCGGTGGAGGTGCCGGTATTCGTCGGCGGTCAAACGTCGATGCGTCATCGCCAGTGCATCGAGCGTGGCGGCGCTCACGCCGTCGGTGACGAGCTCGCCGCCGGAATGGCGTTGATCGGCGACACCCTGTCCGTGCATTGAGTATTGCCGAGTGGCTTGCGGCTCGGCATATCAGGGTGGCGCGCGTGAACGGCTCGTGAACGGCGCGCGCGGTGATCGTCACAAAGCGGCGACGCCGCGGTGCGTACCATGCCGAGGATAAACTGTGAGTATTGAAAACTAGATTAGACGGAGTAGTGATATGACGACTGCGACTCAACTGGCTCTTGACTGGACCGAGCAGGGACGCATGCCGGATGCGTTGATCCGCGCCGGCATCCGCCGGCTGCTGCGCACGCGGTTGAGTGAGATACGCGCCGACGACTGTGAGGCGATGGAAGATGCCAAACGCCAGCATATTGCCGCTATGGACGACGCGCCAATCGCGTTGTTGACCGATCGGGCGAACGAACAACACTATGAGGTACCCGCCGAGTTCTTCACCCAGGTGCTCGGCCCGCGCTATAAATACAGCTGCTGCGTTTGGCCGCAAGGGGTGACGGGACTCGACCACGCGGAGGCTTTGGCCTTGGAGGCCACCTGTCAAAGGGCGGGCATCGATGACGGACAACACATACTGGACCTGGGTTGCGGTTGGGGCTCGCTGAGCCTGTGGATGGCGCATCACTACCCGGGCAGCCGCATTACCGCGGTATCCAATTCCAGCTCTCAGGGTGATTTCGTGCGCCGGCAGGCTGAGCGGCGTGGTTACCACAACCTTGAGGTGATTACCTGTGACATGAATCGGTTTCGGCCCGAGCAACGCTTCGACCATGTGGTATCCGTGGAAATGTTCGAGCACATGCGTAACTGGCGTGCACTGTTCGACCGGATACACCAATGGTTGCTTCCGGAAGGTCGATTTTTCATGCACATTTTCTGTCACCGGCAGGTCCCCTATTTATTCGTGGATCACGGCGTACACGATTGGATGAGCCGGCATTTTTTCAGTGGGGGGATGATGCCCAGTGACGATCTGCCGCTGCGATTTCAGAGCAAGCTTCGCCTCATCGATCAGTGGCGCTGGAATGGCCGCCACTATCAAAAGACGGCCGACGCCTGGTTGGGCAACATGGACGCGCGACGCGATATTCTGTGGCCGATACTCGAAACGGCTTATGGCCGCGAACAGGCAGGCTTATGGTGGACGCGATGGCGCATCTTTTTCATGGCCTGCGCCGAATTGTTCGGCTATGACAACGGCCAACAATGGTGGGTGAGCCACTATCTATTCGCGCGTAATTCGTCATGAACCTGTGGCTCAACATCGCCGCGTTCCAGGTCGGCTGGTTCGCATGTGTGCTCGGCGCCGCTCATGGGGCGCCGTGGGTGGGCGCAGCGGTGGCCGGCGGCGTGATCGGCTTGCACTTGATGCGCGCGCCGCAACCGCGGTATGAGCTGATGTTGATCCTGTTTGCAGCGGCGCTGGGACTGGTGGTCGATACGACGCTGATGAACGGCCGCTGGCTGGCGTTCGACTCGGGCTTTGTGGTCGCCGGCGCCGCCCCTTACTGGATGGTGGCCTTGTGGATGATTTTCGCCACCACACTCAACGTGTCACTGGCATGGCTGAAAAACCGCCGCTGGCTGGCGAGCGGCTTGGGCGCGCTCGGCGGACCCTTGGCCTACTATTCCGGCGCCAAATTGGGTGCGGTGACCTTGGTGGATACCCCCGCGGCGCTTATCGCGATCGGCGCCGCCTGGGCGCTGGCGACGCCGCTGCTGCTGCTTGCCGCCCACCGTCTCAACGGCACGCTGATGCCGCGTGCGATCTCGGAGGCGAGCCGTGCTTGACTGGGCTGCGTGGCTGGCGGCGTTGGCCGTTGTATTGTTGTTTGCGGTCGCGGCCTGGTCGGTCAGCGTAGCCAAACGCGACGTCAGCATCGTCGACGGCTTATGGTCGTTGATGTTCCTGTTGGCGTTGCTGGCGTACGCGGGGCTCATTGCGGAGTGGGGTAGCCGCTGGCTGTTGGTGCTGGCGACGACGGTGGTCTGGTCGCTGCGCCTGTCGGTCTACATAACCTGGCGCAACTGGGGCGAGCCGGAAGATGCGCGCTATCAAGCTATTCGCCGCAACAATCAGCCGAATTTTGCATTCAAGAGCCTGTATCTCGTTTTCGCCCTGCAGGCGGTGCTGGCGTGGCTGATCGCGGCGCCGTTGCCGGCCGCCTTTACCGGGGCGGCGCCGCTGGGACCCTGGGACCTCGCCGGGGTGGTTGTTTGGCTGTTCGGCGTGACCTTCCAGGGGGTCGCTGACTGGCAGCTCGCGCGCTTCAAATCCGATCCGCGCAATCGGGGCAAAGTCATGGATCGCGGTCTGTGGCGCTATACGCGCCATCCCAACTACTTCGGTGAAGCTTGTGTATGGTGGGGTTTTTATTTGATCGCAGTGGGCGCCGGCGGCTGGTGGACGCTGTTCTCACCGCTGCTGATCACCTTCCTGCTGCTCAGGGTATCCGGCGTTACCCTGCTGGAAAAAGACATTCAGCAGCGGCGGCCCGGTTACCGGGAGTATCGCAACCGCACCAACGCCTTTATCCCCGGACCGCCCAGGTCGCCGGACATCGCCCGATCGGAGGCGGCGCAATGAAGTCAGTTTTGTACTTTCTGCCGTGCGCGTTATTTCTGGGTCTCGCCCATGCGAGCGCTGGAACCGTCCAGGAGTGGCGGTTCGATGTATTACTCGACGATAAGAATATCGGCCACCACCATTTCCGGGTCGAGGATGCCGGCGAGCGGCGCCTGGTCAGCAGCGATGCCCAGTTTGACGTCAAATTTCTGTTCTTCAGCGCCTACCGGTATCAGCATCAAAACCGCGAGATCTGGAGCGGCGGCTGTCTCACAACACTGGCGTCGCGTACCAACGACAACGGCCAGTCGCTGCGTGTCGAGGCGCAGCAATCACAGCAAAGCCTCGTCGTCGAGGCGAGCGGACAGCGCAGGCAGCTCAGCGGTTGCGTCAAGAGCTTTGCCTACTGGGATCCTTCGTTTCTTGACGCGGATAAACTGCTGAACGCGCAAACCGGCGAACACCTGGATGTCTCCGTCCAGAAACTGGATCTCGAACGGATTCAGGTGCGCGGGGAAACGATGCAAGCCCATCGCTACCGCCTGAGTGCCGGGGACATGACCATAGACGTCTGGTATTCGCCGCAACGTCAGTGGGTGGCGTTGGAGTCCAGGACCGGCGGTGGCCGTCTGCGCTATCGTATTCAATAAAGAGTGCGCGCTGAAATGACACTGCGAATGACTGTTACTTTACTGGCCTTGTTGGTGGCTGGTTGTCAGACGGCGGCTCTGCAACCACTGCCCACCGTCGAGCGCGTCGAGCTGCCGCGCTTTATGGGGGACTGGTACGTCATCGCGTCGATCCCCACGTACCTGGAGCGGCACGCGTACAACGCGGTGGAGTCCTACCGGCTCACCGACGCCGGTACTGTGGCGACTACCTTCCGCTATCGCAAAGGCGGTTTCCACGGCAAGGTGAAGCGCTACCACTTCACCGGTTACATAAAGGACGCGCAGAGCAACGCGGTGTGGGGTCTGCAGTTGATATGGCCATTCAAGGCGGACTACCGGGTGATGTACCTGGCGCCCGATTACTCTACGACGATCATCGGCAGACTGAAGCGAGATTACGTGTGGATTATGGCGCGCAGCCCGAAGATCGAAGACGCCGAATATCAGCGCTTGGTACGGTTGATAGCCGCTGCGGGCTACGACACCGCGAAAATAGAAAAGGCGCGGCAACACTGGCCCGAGGCCACTCTGACCCACCCTGGCCCACGCTCGAGACTAACGGCGGTGATGCGCGTGATCCGGGATTTGAAGGCGATGACGCCGGTTGCTGGTTCCATCGACCGCATTGTGGGGGGCGACGCATGACGGGCACGGCGAAGAAAATCGCAGTGATCGGCACCGGCATCGCCGGCAACGTGGTGGCGCGAACCCTGCATGGTGACCACGACATCACCGTATTCGAGGCCAATGATTACGTCGGCGGGCACACGCACACCCACGATATCGAGTGCGGCGGTGCACGTTATGCCATCGACACTGGGTTTATCGTTTTCAACCATCGCACCTATCCCCACTTCAGGCGATTGCTGCGCGAGTTGGACGTCGCCGAGCAGGCGAGCGATATGAGTTTCAGCGTCAAGTGCGAGCGCAGCGATCTGGAATACAACGGCGCCGATCTGAACACGCTGTTCGCGCAGCGCAGGAATTTGGTGTCCCCGCGTTTTCATCGCATGCTGCGCGATATCCTGCGTTTCAATCGCGAAGCCCCGGGCTTGTTGCTGACCGACGATGACACGCTGACCTTGGGGCAATATCTCAGCCGCCGCGGGTACGGCCGGATGTTTATCGACAAGTATTTGCTGCCGATGGGCGCGGCGGTGTGGTCCACCGATCCGGCCGGCATACGCGACTTTCCAGCTCGTTACTTCGTGCGCTTTTTTCACAACCACGGCTTGTTGAGCGTGAATGATCACCCCCAGTGGTACGTGGTCAGCGGCGGATCGAGAACCTATGTCGACAGGCTGGTCGCGCCGTTCCGGGATCGCATACGGCTCAACACGCCGGTCACCGGCGTCAGGCGCCAGGCCGACCGGGTGCTGGTCACTACCGCCACCGGTGAGACCTCGCGCTTCGATTACGCATTCATCGCCACCCACAGTGATCAGGCGTTGCGCCTGTTGCAGGATCCGTCGCCGCTGGAGAGCGACGTACTGGCGGCGATTCCGTCCCAGCAAAACGACGCGGTGCTGCACACGGATGCATCGATACTGCCGCGCCAGCGCAGGGCATGGGCGGCGTGGAACTATCGCATCCCGCGCGAGCAAACCGCGCAGGTGTCGGTGACCTACAACATGAACATCCTGCAAGGCCTGGACGCCCCGGAGACGTTCTGCGTGACACTCAATGATCGCGATCGCATCGATCCGGCGCGCATCATCAAGCGCATGCCTTATACCCATCCGGTCTACACCCGTGCCGGGATCGCGGCCCAGGCCAAACATGGTGCGATCAACGGTGACCGCCGTACGTTCTTCTGCGGCGCCTACTGGGGTTTTGGATTCCACGAGGATGGTGTGGTGAGTGCACTCAACGCGCTCGAACATTTTCGCGACGAGTTGAACGATGAACAGTTGTCTTTACGTCGGGCAGGTTAAGCACCGGCGCCGGCAGCCGGCGCGCCACGAGTTCGCGTACCGGCTGTTCATGCTGTATCTCGACCTGGATGAGGTTCCGCGGGTGTTTCAAGACTACTGGCTGTGGTCGACGGCGCGCGCCAATGTGGCGTGGTTCAGACGCTCCGATCATCTCGGCGATGCCCAGGTTCCGCTGAGCGACGCAGTGCGTGAACTGGTCGCCACCAGGACCGGGTTCCGCCCCCGCGGACCGATACGCCTGCTGACCCATCTGCGCTACTTTGGGTTCGGTTTCAATCCGGTTAGCTTTTACTATTGCTTTGACGCCGCCGGCGAGCGCGTCGAGACTATTGTCGCGGAAGTGAACAACACCCCATGGGGAGAACAGTACTGTTATGTGCTCGGTGGCGGCGACGCCGATCCGAGCGGCCGGCGGCGATTCCAGCCGCAGAAAAATTTTCACGTGTCGCCATTCATGCCGATGGAGATAGACTACGACTGGCGATTTTCCACCCCCGATGAACACCTGTTTGTACACATGCAGAGCCATCAGCAAGCCGACAGGATTTTCGACGCCACGCTCACTCTCGAGCGCCGGACGATTTCCAGCACCGTGCTGGTGAAGGCCCTGGCACAGTTTCCGCTGATGACCGTAAAGGTCGTCGCTGCGATTTATTATCAGGCGCTGCGCCTGTGGCTGAAGCGCGTTCCGTATTACGCCCACCCCGACAAGCTAGACTCAGTTACCAGCCCCGAGGAGTTGTCCCATGAAAGCCGTCGTCACCTCTGAACACAATGATTTCTCTATGGAGAAGCCGGTCGGGTGGTTGGATCGCATCGCCAAGCGTGCGGTGTTGCGACGTCTGCGGGGTATGACCGAAGGCTCGCTGGTGATTAAGGACCAACAGGAAACCCACCATTTCGGCAATCGCGGAGGCGACGGACTCCATGCGACGATCTTCGTGCATCACCCGTTGTTTTACCGGCTGGTTGCATTCGACGGCACGATCGGTGCGGGGGAGGCGTTCATGGCGGGACATTTCCAGTGCAGTGATCTTACCGCGGCGGTGCAGTTGTTGCTGCGCAACCGGAACGTGCTCGACGGCATGGACGACCGCTCCTTGCGGATCAGTGCGCCGTTGCACAAGGTGTTCCACTGGTTGCATCGCAATACGCGCGGCGGCAGCCGGCGCAACATCGGCACCCACTATGATCTGGGCAACGACTTTTTTGCGCTGTTTCTCGACGAAACAATGATGTATTCCAGTGCTGTTTATCCGCGGCCCGATGCCGTTCTCGAAGAGGCCGCGGTGACCAAACTGGATCACATCTGCCGCAAGTTGAATCTGACCCCGCAGGACCACGTATTGGAGATCGGCACCGGCTGGGGCGGGTTCGCCATCCATGCCGCGAGGAACTACGGCTGTCGGGTCACCACCACGACGATTTCCAGGCAACAGTATGAATACGCCAGAAAAAAAATTGATGCCGCGGGTCTGGCCGGCCGAATCACTTTGTTGCTCTCGGATTACAGAGATCTTGCCGGCAGTTACGACAAGCTGGTATCGATTGAAATGATCGAGTCGATCGGTCATCAGTATCTGGATACGTTTTTTGAAAAGTGCAGCGCGCTGTTGAAACCCTCGGGGATGCTGCTGCTGCAGGCCATCACCATTGCCGACCAACGCTACGAGGCCGCCAAACGTTCGGTGGACTTCATCCAACGATACATTTTTCCGGGTGGATTCCTTCCTTCGGTGTCCGTCATGGTCCAAGCGACGGCGCGGTCCACGGACATGCGCTTATTCCATCTCGAGGATATCGGCTATCACTACGCGACCACCTTGCACCATTGGCGTGAGCGTTTTACACAAAACCTTTCGAAGGTGCGTGGGCTCGGTTATTCGGAGACCTTCATCCGCATGTGGGAATTCTATTTTTGTTACTGCGAAGGGGGTTTTCTCGAGCGCGCCATCGGCAATGCGCAGTTGTTGCTGGTCAAGCCGGACTGTCGGAGTCAGCCGATTACACCGCCCATGGCGGCCGGCGGCGTTAGCCAGTAACCCTCAATTCATTTTGTGTCCTAACCTCGTGAGGATCTCAATCATGGACCGTCATGTCATTACTTCTGTGATAATCGCCCTTGTTGTCAGTCTCCCCCTGGGAGCCGTTGCCGTTACCGCTGCGAACACGGCGACCGCGACGAAATCGACACCGCAGCCGTTCGCCGGGACTGCGGAGTTGTCGAAGACTGCGCGCAACGACGTTTGCCCGGCGCACCTCAACCACGAATTCCGCAAACTGCACTCGCGGGAGATCGTCAACCTGTGCACCGCATTCGCCGGTAAACCGCTGTTGATCATCAACACCGCCAGTCACTGTGGCTTCACGCCCCAGTTCAAGGGACTGGAGGCGCTGCACCAGAAATACGGCGACCAAGGCTTGGTGGTGCTGGGTTTTTCCTCCAATGATTTTCGACAGGAGGCCGGTAACGAAGAAAAGGCGGCGAAGGTCTGTTACATCAATTACGGCGTGACGTTCACGATGCTGGCCCCGATCTCGGTGAAAGGCGAGGACGCCCATCCACTGTTCCAGGAGCTCGCCCGCCAATCCAGGGCGCCGAACTGGAATTTCAACAAGTATCTCGTGGAGCCGTCCGGCGCGGTGATCCAGCACTTCGGCAGCACCACCACTCCCGACTCGTCCCGGTTGATCGAGCGCATCGAAGGCTTACTGCCGACGAAATCTTGATTCCAGGCGCTGAGGCGGGCGGCGCCCGGCCCCCGGCCCCCGGCAGGTACCGGGTCTATTGATGCAAATCAATGAAAGCCGCACAACACTCGGTAACATTACACGGCGAATCTTGCACCGTAACCAAACTAAGGGCTCGTGTAATGAACAACAGAACCAAGTCCGTAATCGCGGCGACTGCACTGGTCAGTCTGGCTTCCATCCCGATGTTGGGTCACGCACTGGAACAGGGTGACTGGACCTTCCGCGCCGGGGCGACCGGCATCTATCCCAAGGACACCGATAGCGATCCGGTGTCCACCGCCGCCACCGGTCCCATCGCCGGCACCGCCGTCGGTCCGGGCAGCGCCTGGTCGCTGGGTCTGACCATCGGCTATGCGATGACGGCCAACTGGGGGATAGAACTGCTTGCCGCCTGGCCGTTCAAACACGATATCGAGGCCAACGACACGCTGCGCACCACGCTCTCGGGGCTGGGCCTTGCCGGCACCGAGGTCATCGGCGAAGTCGAGCAGTTGCCGCCGACCTTGAGCGTGAATTACACCTTTCAGCCGGATCAGCCCATGCGTCCGTATCTCGGCGCAGGCATCAACTACTGGACCACGACCGACGAGGAAGTCAAGGGCGATCTGGCCACCGCGGGCTACACCAACCTGGATGTGGACAGCTCCTGGGGAATCGCGCTGCAGGCGGGCGTCGACTACGATCTCAGCGACCGCTTGTTCATTAACGGCAGCGTACGCTGGATCAACATCGAAACCGATGCGCGGGTAACCGGTACCGGCGGGGCGCTGGGTCCGATCACGGTCGACAATATCAAGCTCGATCCCTGGGTATTCAGCATATTCCTGGGCACCACCTTCTAGCAGTACCTGACTTCTCGCTCCTCGTCACCTCGGGGGTTGCCGGCAGGCAGCCCCCTTGGTTTTTTTGGGCTTCTTCAACGGCTGATCGGGTCACGCATTCAGTTGCTTGGTCCCTGCATCAACGCCCGTAGCGACCGATTGTTGGGTTCCAAGCGCAGCAGAGTATCGGCATATTGGCGCATACGTACGTGATCCCCGCGCTCGCGATAGATGCTCACCAGCATCAATAAGATGTCCCGGTCGCTTTCGAATTTTTCGTGGGTCTTGCGCATCAGCCCCAGCGCCTCGTCCGTGCGGCCCTGGGAATGCAGCGCAACCGCGTAGACGTAGGCGTACCTGGGCGCCTCCGGTGCAAGTTCATAGGCGCGCTTCAGCGAAGCGATGCCCGCCTGCCGCTCGCCCTGGCGGATCTGCGCCAGACCCAGGGCGTGGTGCAAGGCGGCGCGGCGTGGATTCCGGGTCAGCCCATTGGCCAGGGTCGCGTAGGCCCGCGTCTCGTCGCCGAGGGCGCGGTACAGGTCCGCGAGGTTGACGTGCGCCGGCACGTAGTAGGGCGCCGTCTCCAGGGCTTGCTTGTACAGCCGCTCCGCCTCCTGGATATCCCGCTGCTGCCACGCAAGATTCGCCAGGTTGACCAGCGACTCCGGCCGGTCGGCGTTGAACTGCTGCACCCGCACGTATTCCGCCAGCGCCGACTTGAACGCATCGTGAGTAGACGGCGGCAACGCGTCGGCCGGCAAACCGGCCAGCTGCCGCGCCGCTTCGGTGCGTATGGCCCGCAGCGGATCGGACAGCAGCGGTGTGCCGATCTGTGCGCGCAGCGGCGGTGGTAATACCCCCAGGGTGTATGCCGCGCCCATCCTCACCAGCGGGTCCTTATCGCCGGCGGCGCGGCGGATGGTCGGCAGGGAACGTGGCGTGACGGTATTCCCCAACAGGCTGAGCGCTGTCCCGCGCAGGATGCCGGCACTGTTCTGCTGCTTGATTAGCTTGAGTAGTTGTGCTTCGGCGTCGATGCGAAGTCGATTCGCCGCATCGAAAGCCGCCGCAGCTTGCTGCTGGTCTCGCTGCCCATACCACTCGACGAGTTTGTCCGCCGCCCATTGCGCGGATCGGTCGCCGTGGCATTGATTACACGCGTTCGGCGTACCGACAGCGAGCGAGACATCGGGCCGCGGAATGCGGAAGCTGTGGTCGCGGCGCGGATCCACCACCATGTAGTGCTTGTCGGGCATGTGGCAGCTTACGCACTGGCCACCGGGAGCGTTGGGATCATGATAATGGTGTTGCCGGCTTGCGAATTTGGCCGCCAAGTGACATTGCATGCAAACGCCATTGCCCTGTGCTCTAAGTTTTAGACTGTGTGGGTCGTGACAATCGCTGCACGTCACCCCGGCGGCATACATCCTGCTCTGCAGGAACGAGCCGTATACATAGACCTCGTCGTTGATCTGGCCGTCGGCATGGTATAGATCCTGGCGCAGCAGGCTGATGCGGAAATGATCCAATAAGGGATCTCCCGGCCGGTACTCCGATGTCAGCGCCTCCCGCCGGGCGTGACAGCGCCCGCAGATATCCAACTCCACCCGCGTCTCAATCGGCGCACTGCGCGCCGCGTTGCCGGTTCGCTCGTCTATGGGCCAGCTGATTCCTGATCGTTCCACGAACCGCACCGTGAGTCCCATGTCGCTGCGCGGATATTTCTCACCGGCTTGCTCCGCTTGCCGGGCCCACTCCACGTGCTCGGATCCGGGTCCGTGGCAGGCCTCGCAACTCACATCGATGTCCGACCAGGTAGTCCGGTAGCTGCGCGCCGCGGCGTCGTAGTTTTTCTCGAGATTAGTCGAATGGCAGTCGGCGCACATGTAGTTCCAGTTCTGGTTCACTCCCGTCCAGTGCAGCTCGTCCCCGTGCCGGATATGCTCGTCGGGATACAAGTGAAACCAGCGCTGCCCGCCCTGTTCCTCGGGCCTGGCATCCCACGCCACGGACAGCGCCTGATAGCGGCCGTCGGGAAACGCAATCAGATACTGTTGCAACGGATCGACGCCGAACACGTAGTCGACCGGGTAATCGGTGACCACCCCGTCCGGACCGTCGGTCTTGACGAAGAAACGACCGTCCTTTTTATAGAGGCGCGAGACGGTGCCGAAGTATTCAAATTCAGCATCGTTAAAGTCGCCGAGCACCGTCTGCTCATCGGCGGGCTGCATCGCCAGATCGTGATGGGACCCTCGCCACGAGGCGGTCTGCTCCAGATGGCACCCGGCACATTGTTGCGCGCCCACGTATGCGGCCGGTGTATCGGTTGTCGCTGGCGGTGCGTCGCCCGCGACGGCGGCATGCATCGGGCCGCTGGCGCCCCAAAGCAGAATCAATGACAGCCCAATATTTTTCACTGGTGTATCCGGAACAGTATACCCGTTTGTGGGAATCACAATGCCGCGCCCGACACCGAAGTGTTCGACAATATCCCGACGGCGTATATCTGCGTCCGGGTGTACACTCCAAAGGCCCCGGTGCGCGCCGGCGAAACGGTCACTGCGCGGGTCACCAATTACCGAACTTGTCCCGGAAAAACGGCGGGTGATTTTGGACACCTTGTGTACCGTCGGAGAGACCACAGTTCTCGACGGTTCGGCGCACGTGTATATTCCACCTCAAACAACCCGATGAGGCGCCGTTAGGCCTCTGCAATTCAACGTTTCCGGAGCGAAAGGTGGAACATGAGCAGCGCAGACAGCAATAACGAGCAATCTGAAAACCTGTGGGTGGATACCGTCAAAAACGT